>DATBBM010000044.1:0-5876 GCA_036270955.1 Casimicrobiaceae bacterium
CGGGTCAACGGCCGCGATCTGCGCTGCAAGGTCTTCGGCGAGGGGGGCAACCTGGGATGCACGCAGCTCGGCCGGATTGAATATGCGCTGGCGGGCGGGAGGATATTCACCGACGCGATCGACAATTCGGCGGGCGTCGACACCTCGGACCACGAGGTGAACATCAAGATACTGCTCGGCCTGGCGATCAGCGACGGCGAGCTGACCGAGAAGCAGCGCAACGCACTGCTGGCAACGATGACCGACGACGTCGCCGCGCTGGTTCTGCGCGACAACTACTTCCAGACGCAGGCGCTTTCGGTCACCGGCCGCATCGCCGCGCAACTGCTCGACGCGCAGCAGCGCTTCATCGAGTACCTCGAAAAGCAGAACCGTCTGAACCGGGAGCTCGAGTATTTGCCGGACGACGAGGAGTTCGCGGCGCGACGCGTGAAGGGCCTCGGCCTAACCAGCCCCGAGCGCGCGGTCATGCTCGCCTATTCGAAGATCTGGCTCTACGAGGAGCTGCTGGCATCGGTGCTCCCGGATGACCGTTGGGTCGGCACCGCGCTGTCGCGCTATTTCCCGGCGCCGCTGCGCGAGCCGTATGCGGCGAACATGGTGCGCCATCCGTTGAGGCGCGAGATCATCGTGTCGCACGTTACCAACAGCATGGTCAACCGCGTCGGCAGCACGTTCGTGCACCGCATCAGCGAGACGACCGGCTCGAGGCCCGACGAGATCGTGCGGGCGTATCTGCTGAACCGCGAGATCTTCGGGTTCGTCTCGCTATGGCAGCAGATCGAGGCGCTGGACAACAAGGTCGACGACGCCGTGCAATCGGCGATGCTGATCGACACCGCCCGGTTGATTGATCGGGGCACGATGTGGTTTCTGCGCTCGCGGCGGCTTGGCGACGACATGGCCGAGACGATCGCTCATTTCGCACCGCGCATCGAGGCGCTGGCCTCGCGCCTGCCGCAGCTGCTCGACGCCGCCGAGCGCGCTCGCGTCGATGCCGAGATCGCCCGGTACGAGGCGCAGGCGGTGCCGCACGACCTGGCCCAGCGGGTCGCCACGTTCGACACGCTTTACGCGGCGCTCGACATCATCGAAGTTGCAGAAGCGACGCAGCGGCCCGTCGAGCTCGTCGCCGACGTCTATTTCGATCTTGCGACGCGACTCGGGCTGGCGTGGCTGCGCGACAGGATCGCCGCGCTTCCGGGCGACCAGCACTGGCAGATGCTGGCCCGGGGCGCGATGCAAGACGATCTGTCCGGGTTGCAACGGACGATCGCGGCCGACGTGGTCGGCGGCGCCGATGCGGGCACCTCCGCCTTGCTCATAGGCGCCTGGCAGGATCGCAACCGGCGCGGCATCGAGCGTGCGGCGCAGCTCCTCGGTGAGCTGCGCATGGCCGCGCAGCCCGACGCGGCGATGCTGTCGGTTGCGCTGCGGGAGCTGCGCAACCTCGGCTAGGCTGGCTGGGACGGCGTCGGGTCCAGTTCAGACGTGAGCGAACGCGAGCGCGCCCAGCGCGATCGAAATCGCGGCGCCCGCGTATGCAACGTATTGCAGCCTCCGGTTTCGGGTGAGGATCGTGATCGCGGCGAGCGCAATCGCGATCTGTATCAGCGTCATTGCCTGCGCCCAGCGATGGTGGACGTGCATCGCGGCTTCGCTCCTTTGTTCGGCCTCGGTCGACTGGTCTTCCAGCTTCTTGGCCTTGGGCATGATCTCTTCCTTCTCCTGCTTGTACCGGTCGACCTCCTTCTGATAGCGCGCCTGCTGCTCGCCGGTGGTCAACGTGGCGCCGAGCTCGGCGAGATTCTGCTTGGAGCTTTTGGCCTGGTAGAAATTCCACTGATCCGACGCCTCCGTCCTTCGGATCGCCGCCTCGTTCTTGTACAACAGCGCTTCGTTCTGCGTGTGGCCCGCCATATAACCGAAGACCGCGCCTATGGTCGCGAATATGGCCGTCATCACCGCGATGCGGCCGGCGAACGGATCATGCTGCGCTTGATGCTCTGCTTCGTGCTCGTGCGGGCCGTGCACGTGGAAGTGGTCTTCGGACATGCGAATTCTCCAATCGAAGCGCGTTTGAAGCAAAGCGCCCGCGCTACGGGCGCAGGCGTGAATAGGACGCGAAATCGTAGGCGAAGCCGGCATCCCCGTCCAGCCGACGCGATTCCCTGGAGATTTCGCGCCATTGCGTGCGATCGAAGTCCGGGAATTTCGCATCGCCGTCGAATTGGCGATGTATCTCGGTCAGGAACAAGTGGTCCGCCAGGGGCAGCGCCTCGCGATATATGGCTTCACCGCCGATGATGAACAGCGGCGAGGGCATCGCAGCGAGACCGATTGCCTCCGGCAGCGAATGCGCGACGATTGCACCCGGCGCGGCGAAGTCGGGATGTCGACTCACGACGATATTCTGCCGTTCGGGCAGCGGCTTGCCGAGCGAGTCCCAGGTCTTGCGACCCATGACGATCGCGTGGCCGCTGGTCAACGCGCGGAAACGCTTGAGATCGTCGGATAGCCGCCAGGGCAATCGGCCGTGCAGGCCGATCACGCCATTACGTGCAACGGCGGCGATCAGCGCAATCCGGGGCACCGCGCTTGGCGGGGCGGCAGGGGCTGGTGTATCGTGCACGCGTGGCTCGCTGGCTGGTGTACCGAGTCAGAAATTCGCTCGATAGTTCGCGGCGGGTTTAGTTGGCAAATGAGCCCTGATGCTGCGTTGCTCGACCTTACCGTAGCTTATGCTACGGTTTCGATCTCGCACCTTGCCTGGGGGGCAAACCGATCCGCTGTTTTATCTTCGGAAGTCCCGACTCAGTACATTGCGTCCGTCTTGGCCCTGTCATGTGCCGTCCAATCCGATTATAGCGGCCCCGCCTCCGACACTCCGTGTATTACCCGCGCTCATTCCTCAAGTTCATTTTGCTCGGCTTCCTGCTGGTAAGCCTGCCCCTGCTCTATGCGCTGGTCGAACTGATCGTCAGCCTCGACCGACTCGGGACGCAGAGTCAGCAGGCGGTGCTGCAGGCAGCACAGGCCGGCCGCGCCAGCCGTCAGCTCTATGAGCAGGCGACGACGCTCGAGCGCCTGGTCCGCCAGCAGCTGATCCTCGACGATCCGCAACTGATCGACGATTACGGGCGACTGCGGCAGGATTTCCGTCAGACGTCGCAGCAGCTGATGCAGCTTCCGCTCGATCGCGCGCAGATCGCGCAGCTCGAGAGATTGGCCGAAAACGAAAGCCGTCTTTTTTCGCTGCTGAAGACGCCGCAGCGGCCGGCCGGCTCCGCAAAAGTGCTTGCCGACGGCTATGCGACGATGGCCGAAGATGCGCAAGCGATGCTCAATGCGACCAACCGGCTGACCGAGCGCGAGATCGAGCATCTTCAGCAGACCGCGGCCGAGGGCAGCAAGACCTGGGGCTACCTGGCGCTGGCCGCCGGGCTGATCGCCATGCTGCTGGCGATCACCTTCGCCGTCCTGATTGCACGACCGATACGGCAGCTGGACCAGGCAATCCGCCAGATGGGAAGCGCCGATTTCACGCACGCGATCGAGGTCAACGGGCCGCAGGACATGCGCTACCTGGGGCAGCGCCTCGAGTGGCTGCGCTCGCGCCTGCACGAGCTCGAGGAACAGCAAAATCGATTCCTGCGGCACGTCTCGCACGAGCTTAAGACGCCTCTGACCGCGGTGCGCGAAGGCGCCGAGCTGCTGCGCGACCGAGTCGGCGGCGAGCTGTCACCCGAGCAGAGGGAAATCGTACGCATCGTGCGCGAAAACACCCTGTCGCTGCAGAAGCTGATCGAGGATCTTCTCAACTACCACCAGACCCGCAGCATCGAGCCGCAGACGCTGGGACCGGTTGCACTGGCCGATGTGGTGCGGCGCGTCGTACGCGAGCACAAGCTGGCGGCGTTTGCGCGCCTGATCACGGTGGAGGCGAAGCTCGTTCCTTCGATAATCGTTGGCGACGGCGAAAAGGTTCGCGCGATCATCGATAACCTGCTGTCGAACGCGATCAAGTATTCGCCCCGTTCCGGCACGATCGCGATCGAGTTGCGTTCGGAGAACGACCAGGCGGTGCTCGACGTCATCGATGGAGGCCCCGGCATCAGCGCGGCCGATCGGCCGCACATCTTCGAATCGTTCTACCAGGGCAAGACCGCGCCCGAGGGCCGCATCAAGGGCTCGGGGCTGGGGCTCGCGATCGCGCGCGAATACACGCTGGCGCACGGCGGGCGCATCGAGCTGATCGATCGGGCCGACGGACGGCGCGGTGCGCATTTCCGCCTATACCTGCCGCTGGCGATGCCCGGACAACGCGTGCAGGCCAAGGATGCAAAACCGATTATCACCCTTCAGGAGGAAGGGTGAGCCTGAGGCAGGACGCTGCGTGCGCCGGCGCGGCAATGGCAATGCTGATCGGCGTAAGTGCATGCGCGGTGGCGGCAGCGACGGTGCCCGGCTTGCCACTGCAGACGCAGTCGCAGGTCTCCGGCATGACCGCGCTGCCGATTCGTGTCGAACTCGAGCTGGCGCCGGAGCGGATCGCACAGGCGCCGGCACAGACGCCGACGCCGGTTCCGGTGCCGCAACCACAGGCGCCGGTCACCGCCGTGCCGGAAGCGCCGGCCGCGCCTCCGGCCAACGAGGAGGAGCAGCAGACGCTGGCCCTGCTCGTCGACCTGCAACGCTATGCCACCGCACCCGCTGACGAGCTGCGGCGCGAGCTCGCGTCGGTGAACCAGGCAAGCAACCCGCGCGTGCGCACCGATGTCAACCGGATCAAACTGGCGGTTCTGCTGACGATGCCCAATGCCGGTCCGCCCGACGACAACCGCGCCCTGGCATTGCTTGAATCGGTCGCGGGCAGGGCGGGCGGCACGTCGCCGCTGAAGCAACTCGCTCTGGTGCTTTACGCCCAGATCGCCGAACGCGTGCGCAATGTCGCGGAGGAGAGAAAGCGCAGCGCACTCGCGCAGGAAAAACTCGATCAGCTGCGGGCGGTCGAACGGAGTCTGCTTTTGGAGCGAAGTCGCAATGCAGGCGGGGCGGGCGGCGGTGGGGGCGGCGGCACCGGACGCTAATATCCAATGGTAATTTATCGATGACCCAAGCAAGCGACGTCCTTCTCGTCGACGACGACCCCGATCTGCTCAAGCTGATCAGCCTGCGGCTGACTTCGGCCGGCTATCGCGTACGCACCGCCGACAGCGGCGAAACCGCGCTAGCGGCGCTGGCGGTCCAGCGTCCGGCTGCGGTGATCACCGACCTCAAGATGCCGGGCATCGACGGCCTCGCCTTATTCGATGCCATCCATCGTCAGCATCCGGCGATGCCGGTGATCATCCTGACCGCGCACGGAACGATACCGGAGGCGGTCTCGGCGACACAGCGCGGCGTGTTCGGGTTTCTCACCAAGCCGTTCGACAGCCAGGAATTGCTCCAGAAGGTCGCGGCGGCGGTTCGCCTTAGCGGCGGTGAACTCGAGCCGACGCCGCAGGCGACCGGCGAATGGCGCGCTGGAATCATTACCCGCAGCCCGCGCATGGAAGACTTGATGCGGCAAGCGCGCCTGGTTGCAGACTCGGACGCCAGCGTGCTCATTTTCGGCGAGTCGGGCACCGGGAAGGAACTGCTGGCGCGCGCGATCCATCGCGCCAGCCGTCGTGCGACCCGCCCGTTCATCGGCGTCAATTGCGGAGCGATCCCGGAGCCGCTGCTCGAATCGGAGCTGTTCGGGCATGCCCGCGGCGCGTTCAGCGGCGCAGTGCAGGCGCACAAGGGCTTGTTCCAGGCCGCCGATGGCGGAACGATTTTTCTCGACGAAATCGGCGACATGCCGCTGCCGCTGCAGGTCAAGCTTTTGCGTG
>DATBBM010000045.1:0-4101 GCA_036270955.1 Casimicrobiaceae bacterium
CGCTGTTCCTTGGCCCTGATTTCGCGTTCGCGCAGTTCAGCATTCCCCGGTTCGACCGCCAGGGCGAAGCGAAGGTTCGAAAGCGTGTATTCGTGTCCGCAGTAGACGAGCGTATCGGCCGGTAGCGCGGCGAGCTTGTCGAGGGAAGCCACCATGTCGGTCGGCGTGCCCTCGAACAGTCGGCCGCAGCCGACGGCAAACAATGTGTCGCCGCAAAAGACCAGCGGTGCGGCATCGGTCCGGGCGAAGTAGGCGATATGACCGGCCGTATGGCCGGGAATATCGAGAACCGACAGCGCAAGCCCGATACCTGCAACGACGACCTCGTCGTTCTCGCGCATCGCGTGCGTGCGCCCGGGTATCGTCTCCCGCGCCGGCCCGTAGACGGGGACCTGCCAACGCTCGAGCAGCGCGCGATTGCCGCCGACATGATCGCCGTGATGATGCGTGCAAATGATCGCGGTGAGCTCGAGCCGCTCGCGGTCGAGATACTCGATCACCGGCGCAGCGTCGCCGGCATCGACGACGGCTGCCGCACCGCCTTCGCGCAGCAACCATATGTAGTTGTCGGCGAACGCGGGGATGGGGATAATCGTCGGCATGGAAGAATCTTCGACAGCGCCGGCCAGCGTGTCAACCGGCACGATGGCGGCGTGGTTCGCCACCCCGCTCGGGCGGCGCCTGCTCGCTCGCGAGCAGGCTTATTTCGACACGACGCTCGCCGACATCTTCGGCTATCACGCGTTGCAGATCGGACTGCCGGAGACTCCGCTGCTGCGGGCCTCGCGCATCGCGACCCGCTGCACCGTCGACCTCGAGGAGCCGGCGCAGGTGCTCGCCGATCCGCATTGGCTTCCGTTTCGAGAAAACAGCTTCGATCTGGTCGTGCTTCCGCACGCGCTGGAATTCACCGACGAGCCGCATCAGCTTCTGCGCGAAGTGTATCGCGTGATCCGTCCGGAGGGTCAACTGGTCGTCAGTGGATTCAATCCGTTCAGCCTGTTCGGCGCCAAGCGTTACTTCGGCCGCGAGCAGACGATGCCCTGGACCGGCAACTTCATATCGCTTTACAGGGTAAAGGACTGGCTTGCCCTCCTTGGATTCGAGGTCAGCGGGGGCAGGCTCGATGCCTATGTACCGCCGGTCACACAGGAAAAATGGCTTCGGCGCTTCGAGTTCTTTGAGCGCGCGGGCGATCGCTGGTGGCCGATTGCCGGAGGGGTGTATTACCTGCGGGCGACCAAGCGTGTAGCGGGCATGCGGGTGATCACGCCGGCGTGGACACGCCGCGTGCGCAAGAAGGCGCTCGCATCGGTGGCGCGGCATGCGAAAGAGTATGTGGATGCCATCGACTGAGGATGCGCGCGCCGGCGGCGCCGCATGAGCGCGGCGCGGCGCCCCAGCGACGCGAATTCCCGGCGGCCGGGGCAGAGGCCACAGTCGCCAACCAAGCCGCAGGTATCGCCGGACCGACCAGTCGCGCCGGTCATCATCTACACCGACGGCGCATGCAAGGGTAATCCCGGGCCCGGCGGCTGGGGCGCGTTGCTGCAATACAACGGCCGGGTCCGCGAGATATTCGGTGGCGAAACCCACACGACCAACAACCGGATGGAGCTGACGGCCGTCATCCAGGCGCTGGCGATGCTGAAGCGTCGCTGTGTGGTCGCGGTCTACACCGATTCCCAATACGTCAAGAACGGCATCCAGACCTGGATCCATGCCTGGAAGCGAAACGGCTGGAAGACCACCGACCGCAAGCCGGTGAAGAATGCGGACCTCTGGCAGGATCTCGATCTTGCCGTCGGACAGCACGACATCGAGTGGCACTGGGTCAAGGGGCACGCCGCGACACCAGGCAATGTGCGCGCCGACGAATTGGCCAATCTCGGCGTCGACTCGCTCTCGCCGTAATCCGGCGCTACAGCTGCATCGGCAGGATCACCATCTGCATTCCGTTCAGGTGCAGCCGCTGCTGCAGCGCAAGCGCGGTCTGGTTGTGCAGCAGCTTCGTCAGCCAGCTCTCGTTGCGGAAGACGAGCTTGCTGGTGAAAAAGACGCTGTTCGGAAACTCCTGTTGCACTTCCTCGGCAAGCTTCACCAGCTGATCGACCCGGTCGGTGCCGAGCGCGAAGCGCGCGGTGGCGGGCAGCCCGTTGGAATGACAGTAATCGACATAGAACGAAAGCGAGCGCTTCAATGCGGCCTCGAGCTTCTTGATCTGCTCGGCGCCGCCATAACTCTGCGCATCGACCGCCTTGGCGCTGATGAACACGAAATTCTTGAAGTGATCCGGAAACAACCGCTGCACCCATAGCACGGTATGCAGGCCGCCGCCGCGGCTCGATCCGACGATGAAGACCGCGGTGGGCGCCTCGGGGACGAGCGGCGGCGGATTCTCGCTTGTCGGGCAGCGCGCGGCGCTGAAGATTTCATCGACCTCTTTCAGCCGCGCCTTGACCTCGTCGTAGTGGCGATGGATCGCGAGGCACAGCGAAATCACCAGCGAGGTGATGACGACAGTCACCCAGCCCCCCTCGCCGAACTTCTCCACCGTCGTCACGACCAGGATGCCGGACGTCACCGCCAGGCCGAAGCTGGAGAGCACAAACCGATAGCTCCAGCGCGAGTCGGTCTTGCGCTTGCGCCACCAATAGATGCAAAGGCCGAGCAGCGACAGCGAGAACGTCAGGAAAACGTTGATCGAGTACAGCACGACGAGGAGATCGACCTTGCCGCCGCTCCACAGCAGTATCCCCAGCGCGGCCAAACCCATGATGACGATGCCGTTCTGGGTGACCAGACGCGTCGACAGATGGCGGAACTGGTGCGGAAGCCACGAGTCGGCCGCCATGTTGGACAGGACCGCCGGGCCGCCGAGAAATCCCGTATTCGCCGCGACGAACAGCAATCCCGCCTCAAAGACGAGGACCAGCAGCAGCGTCACCTGGTTGATCCCGGGCGACATGCCGAGGCTGTCGATGATGCTGCCGAATACGACGGCGTTCAGCGTCTGGCCTTCGACCGGCTTCGCCTGCCACAGCAGGTACAGCAGGATGATGCCGCCCGCCGTGAACGCGAGGGAGAGCGCCATGTAGAACATCGTCAGCTTGCCGGTGCGCACCACGGGCTCGCGCAAGGTCTGCACGTTGTTCGAGACCGCCTCGATGCCGGTGTAGGTTCCGCCCCCGAGCGAGTAGGCGCGCAGGAACAGCGACAGCGCGGCGACCCAGCCAATGTCGTGCACGAGTTTTTTCGATTCTCCCAGCGCGTCCGGCACGACCAGCGTCAGTCCGTGCGAGTGCCCGAGCACCCCGTAGACGATCAGCAGCAGATGCGTGATGCAGAATCCGACGAAGATCGGCAGCAGCAGGCGAATCGACTCCTTCATCCCGCGCATATTGAGCACCAGCAGCACCGCGACCAGCAGCAGCTCCGTTGCGAGCTTGAAGTGGCCGAACGCCGCCGGCGGCAGGCTGAACAGCGCGTCGACGCCGCTGGCCACCGATATCGCAATCGTCAGCACGTAGTCGACGATCAGCGCGGCGCCGGACACGAGGCCGGCGCGCGGGCCGATCAGGCTGGTGGCGACGCGATAGCCGCCGCCGCCGGTTGGAAAGAGCTCGATGACCTGGTTGTAGGCGAGCGCAATGACGAACACCGTTGCCGCGGTGGCCAGTGCCATGAACAGGCCCAGATGCGTATGCGCGCCGAGCGCCTTGAATGCTTCCTCGGGTCCGTAGGCCGACGATGACAGCCCGTCGGCGCCCAGCCCTACCCAGGCGATGAACGCCGCCAGCGCGATGTGCTGCCGCGTCGTCTGGCTCAAGGGGTCGAGCGGCGCGCCGATGACGACGCGGCGGAGCTTGTCGTATTTGATCATCGGGGAGTCAGGCGGCGGCGAAGCCCGCGGCCATTATTGCCGGGAGCCGCGGGCGTCGGTATCGGCAACAGGAGAACCAACGTTGCTGCGATGCAGCATCGGCGCACTCTACGCCGGCGGATGCTGCTTGGCAATTCGCCGCGCGAAAACCTGCATTTCCTTCATCGCCTGCTTGTCGCCTTTGCGCTCGGCGGCAGCGATGCCGTCACGATACGCAG
>DATBBM010000046.1:0-8697 GCA_036270955.1 Casimicrobiaceae bacterium
AAGGACGGCGTCAAGGTCCAGGCCAAGCCGGAAGAGGAGCAGAGCTTCCTGGCGCAGGTGTTCATCTCCTGGTTCCCGATGCTGCTGCTGATCGGCGTGTGGATATTTTTCATGCGCCAGATGCAGGGCGGCGGGCGCGGCGGCGCGTTCTCGTTCGGCAAGAGCAAGGCGCGGATGCTCGATGAGTCGAACAACACGGTCACCTTCGCCGACGTCGCCGGGTGCGACGAGGCTAAGGAGGAAGTCGCCGAGCTCGTCGAGTTCCTGCGCGACCCGTCCAAGTTCCAGAAGCTGGGCGGACGCATCCCGCGCGGCGTGCTGATGGTCGGCAACCCCGGCACCGGCAAGACCCTGCTCGCCAAGGCGATCGCGGGTGAAGCCAAGGTGCCGTTCTTCTCGATCTCGGGCTCGGACTTCGTCGAGATGTTCGTCGGCGTCGGCGCGGCCCGCGTGCGCGACATGTTCGAGCAGGCGAAGAAAAACGCGCCGTGCATCGTGTTCATCGACGAAATCGACGCGGTCGGCCGCCAGCGCGGCGCGGGCCTCGGCGGCGGCAACGACGAGCGCGAGCAGACGCTGAATCAATTGCTGGTGGAGATGGACGGCTTCGAAGGCAACGCCGGCGTGATCGTCATCGCCGCCACCAACCGTCCCGACGTGCTCGACCCGGCGCTGATGCGTCCGGGCCGCTTCGACCGCCAGGTGGTCGTTCCGCTGCCCGACATCCGCGGCCGCGAGCAGATCCTGCTGGTGCACATGCGCAAGGTGCCGGTCGCCGGCGATGTCAAGGCCGAGGTCATCGCGCGCGGCACCCCAGGCTTTTCCGGAGCGGATTTGGCTAATCTGGTCAACGAGGCCGCCCTGTTCGCCGCGCGTAAGAGCAAGCGCCTGGTCGACATGGACGATTTCGAGATGGCCAAGGACAAGATCATGATGGGCGCCGAGCGCAAATCGATGGTCATGTCCGAAGAGGAAAAGAAGAACACGGCTTACCACGAGTCCGGGCATACGGTCGTCGCCAAGCTGCTGCCGAAGTCCGATCCGGTGCACAAGGTCACGATCATTCCGCGCGGGCGCGCGCTGGGCGTGACGATGCAGTTGCCGGAGCAGGACCGCTACTCGTACGACCGCGACTACCTGCTGCAGCGCATCGCGGTGCTGTTCGGCGGTCGCATCTCCGAGGAAATCTTCATGCACCAGATGACCACCGGTGCGAGCAACGACTTCGAGCGCGCGACGCAGATGGCGCGCGACATGGTCACGCGCTACGGCATGTCCGACACGCTGGGTCCGATGGTCTACGCCGAGAACGAGGGCGAAGTCTTCCTCGGCCGCTCGATCGCGACGCAGAAGAACGTGTCCGAGGCGACGATGCAGAAGGTCGATCTCGAGATCCGGCGCATCATCGACGAGCAGTACGCGCTGGCGCGCAAGCTCATCGAGGACAACCGCGACAAGGTCGAAGCGATGGCCAAGGCGCTGCTCGAAGTCGAGACGCTCGACAGCGACCAGGTCGAGGACATCATGCAGGGCCGCCCGCCGCGTCCGCCGAAGCCGGTCAGCGCGTCGCCGGGCACGACCTTCGGTCCCGATACCGGCCCCGACGCGGCACCTTCGGCCAATCCCGCCTGACGCCTCCGCTTTGCCGGAGCTTGCCACCCGGCATCTGATCTGCGGCCGCCACCGAGTCGCGCTCGACCGGCCGCGCGTCATGGGCGTGCTCAACGTCACGCCCGATTCCTTTTTCGACGGCGGACGCTACGCCGACCGCGATCGCGCGCTGGACCAGGCGCACCTGATGCTCGACGATGGTGCGGCGATCATCGACATCGGCGGCGAATCGACGCGCCCCGGCGCGGCGCCGACCCCGGAAGCCGAAGAGCTCGATCGCGTGCTGCCGCTGTTCGAGGCGTTGCGCGCGGATTGCGATGCCCGCGGCGTGCCGCTGTCGGTCGACACGCGCAAGCCCGCGGTGATGCGCGCGGCGATCGCGGCCGGAGCGTCGATGGTCAATGACATCGATGCGCTGCGCGCCGAAGGCGCGCTGGACGCCGTCGCGAGGAGCGGCGTCGCGGTCTGCCTGATGCACATGCAAGGCGAGCCGCTGACGATGCAGAAAAACGCCGTCTATGACGACGACGTCGTCGCCGTCGTGACCGCATTTCTATCCGACCGCGCGCAGGCCTGCGAGCGCGCCGGCATCGCGCGCGGTCGCATCGCCGTCGATCCGGGATTCGGCTTCGGCAAGACGCTGGCCCACAATCTCGAGCTGCTGCGCCGGCTTGCCGAGGTCGTCGCGCTCGGCTTTCCGGTGGTCGCGGGTCTGTCGCGCAAGTCGACGATAGGCACGCTGACCGGACGGGGGGTCGAGGAGCGCGGCGCGGGCAGCCTGGCGGCGGCGCTCGCGGCGGTCGCCCGCGGCGCGTCACTGGTGCGCGTGCACGATGTGCGCGAAACGGTCGACGCGCTCAACGTCTGGCAGGCGGTGCAGACCGGCCAGCATGCCGGCAGCGCAGGCGGACGCGCGTGAGTTCATAATTCCGGCAATGGACCTCCAAAGCCTTCGACCATGACCAAGAACTATTTCGGCACCGACGGCGTCCGCGGCAGAGTCGGCGATTCGCCGATCACGCCCGAGCTCGTACTGCGTCTCGGTTACGCCGCGGGCCGTGTTTTCGCGGCCGAATCGGCGGCGCGTCCCGGCACGACGCCGGCGGTGCTTATCGGCAAGGACACGCGCATCTCCGGCTATCTGCTGGAGGCTGCGCTCGAGGCGGGGCTGTCCGCCGCCGGCGTCGACGTCTATCTGACCGGACCGCTGCCCACGCCGGGCATCGCCTATCTGACGCGCGCGCTGCGCCTGTCGGCCGGCATCGTCATCAGCGCCTCGCACAATCCGTTCGAGGATAACGGCATCAAGTTCTTCTCGGCCGGCGGCACCAAGCTGCCCGACGCCGTCGAGCACGCGATCGAGCGGGGCATCGACAGCGCGATCAGCTGCGTCAAGTCGGCAGAGCTGGGCAAGGCATTCCGCGTGAACGATGCGCCCGGACGCTACATCGAATTCTGCAAGGGTACGTTTCCGAACGATCTCGACTTGAAGGGATTGAAGATCGTCGTCGACTGCGCGCACGGCGCCGGCTATCACGTCGCCCCGCCGGTCTTCCACGAGCTCGGCGCCGAGGTCGTCGCGATCGGCAACGAGCCCGACGGAATCAACATCAACGCCGGCGTCGGCGCGACGCACCCGAAGCACGTGCAGGCGGCGGTGCTCGAGCACGGCGCCGACCTGGGCGTGGCGCTCGACGGCGACGGCGACCGCCTGATGATGGTCGACGCCGAAGGGCGCATCTATGACGGCGACCAGTTGCTGTACGTGATCGCGCTCGACTACTGGCGGCGCGGAGCGACCGCCGGCGGCGTCGTCGGCACCCAGATGAGCAACCTCGGGTTCGAGCAGGCGCTCGACCGCCGCGGCATTCCGTTGCAGCGCAGTGCCGTCGGCGACCGCTACGTGCTGGAGATGATGCAGGACAAGGGCTGGCTCCTCGGCGGCGAGAACTCCGGGCACATCATCTGCCTCGACAAGCACACGACCGGGGACGCGATAGTCGCGGCGCTGGCCGTCATCCGCGCGCTGCGCGAGCAACAGACGACCCTTGCCGCCGCGACCGCCGATGCACCGCTGTTTCCGCAGCGGCTGATCAACGTGCCGATCCGCCGCGGCTTCGACTGGCGCGGCAGCGAGCCGATCCGTCGCGCCGAGCGCGAAGCGATGGCGAGCCTCGACGGTTCGGGCCGCGTGCTGCTGCGGCCCTCGGGCACCGAGCCGGTGCTGCGCGTGATGGTCGAAGCGCGCGAAGCCGACGCCGCCGACCGCTGCGCGCGCGGTATCGCCGACGCGGTGGCCGCGGCATTGGTGGCGACCGCGTAAGCGGCGCCGGCGCTTGAAGATGGCGCGACCGATTCGCCCGCAGCGCCAAATTCCCGCAGCTGCTTAGCTCAGCAGTTCCCGCGCTAAGACGGCGCGCACGCGCCGGTATAATCGGCTCATGGTTGCGCTGATCCATGCTGCGCCGTCCGCCGCATCTTCCAATCTGTATGCCGCGCGCGTCGCCCAGGCGGCGAGCGGCTACACGGCCGCCGAGCGCACCGCGATCGAAGCAGCGTTCGAGCTCGCGCGCACACGCTACGGCGACGCGACGACCGCCGACGGCGAAGCCTGGCTCGGCCGCGCGACCGGCACCGCGACCATCGTCGCCGAGCTCAAGCTCGATGCCGAATCGGTGCGCGCTGCGCTGCTGATAGGCGCACCGGAGGACGCCGGTTTCGACGAGCGGAAGTTCGCCGCGGAAGCGGGCGACGAAGTAGCGAACCTCGTGACCGGCGTCGCGCGCATGGGCGCGATCCGCACGGTGTCGCTGGGCCAGGCCGGCGCGCACAAGGAAGCGCGCGACGAGCAGGCCGAAAACCTGCGCAAGATGCTGCTGGCGATGGTCGAGGACATCCGCGTCGTGCTGGTGAAGCTCGCCGAGCGGACGCAGGCGATGCGCTACCTGGTGGCCACGCCGCCCGATGCGCCGGATGCGCGCGGCACGGCCGCGGCGCGCGCGACGCAGCGCAATGCGCAGGCGCGCGAAACCCAGGACTTGTTCGCGCCGCTCGCCAACCGGCTCGGTGTCTGGCAGTTGAAATGGGAGCTCGAGGATCTCAGCCTTCGCGCGCTCGAGCCCGAGGCCTATCGCAGGATCGCCGCCGCGCTCGACGAGCGCCGCGTCGATCGCCAGCGCTACATCGACCAGGCCGTCGCCGAGATCAGGCGCGAGCTCTCCGTCGCCGGCGTCAAAGCCGAGGTCACCGGACGGCCGAAGCACATCACCAGCATCTGGAACAAGATGCGCCGCAAGCGGGTCGGCATCGACGCGCTCTACGACATTCGCGCTGTGCGGGTGCTGGTCGACGACGTCAAGGACTGCTACACGGCGCTGGGTGTCGTGCATAACCTGTGGACGCCGCTGCCGCAGGAGTTCGACGATTACATCGCCAAGCCGAAAGCCAACCGCTACCGCTCGCTGCACACCGCGGTAATCGGCCCCGACGGCAAGCCGCTCGAAGTGCAGATCCGCACGCACGACATGCACCGGCATTCGGAGTACGGCGTCGCCTCGCACTGGCGGTACAAGGAGGGCGGCAGCGCGCAGCGCGATCCCGGTTACGATGAAAAGATAGCGTGGCTGCGCCAGGTTCTCGACTGGAAGGACGCGGTCGCCGACGCCGGCGAATGGCTGCAGCAGTTCAAGTCGACGCTGTTCACCGACACGATCTACGTGCTGACGCCGCAGGGCAAGGTCGTCGACCTGCCGCGCGGCGCGACGCCGGTCGATTTCGCCTATGCGGTGCACACCAGCCTCGGTCACCGCTGCAGAGGCGCCCGCGTCGACGGGGCGATGGTGCCGCTCAATTACGCGCTGCAGAACGGGCAGCGGATCGAGATCATCGCGGCGAAGCAGGGCGGGCCGTCGCTCGACTGGTTGAACGCCGACCTGGGCTATGTGCAAAGCCATCGTGCGCGCGCCAAGGTGCGGCAATGGTTCAAGGCGCAGCAGCTCGAGGCGACGATCGCGCAGGGCCGCGAAATGGTCGAGCGCGAATTGCACCGCGCGGGCAAGACGGCGCTGAAGCTCGACGCGGTCGCTGCGCAGGCGGGATTCGACAAGCTCGACGAATTCTTCGCCGCGGTGTCGCGCGCCGAGCTCAATACGCGCGCGCTGCAGCAGGCGATCCAGATCGTCGCCAAGCCCGGGGAGGCTGCGGCGCCAGTGAGCGCCGACGAGGCGGTGCCGTTGCGCGCGAGCAAGTCGGCCGGCGCGGGCAGCGGCATTCTGATCGTCGGCGTCGACCGGCTTTTGACCGGACTCGCCCGCTGCTGCAAGCCGGCACCCCCCGACCCCATCGTCGGCTTCGTCACTCGCGGCAAGGGCATATCGATCCATCGCCGCAATTGCAGCAACGTCGTGCGCATGCAGGAAATGCATCCGGAGCGGCTGATCACCGCGGAGTGGGGCACGCAGCGCGACGAGGTCTTTCCGGTCGACGTCGTCGTCGAGGCGATGGACCGCCAGGCTTTGCTGCGCGACGTCAGCGAAGTCTTTTCGCGGGAGAAGATCAACGTCACTGCGGGCAAGACCCTGACCCGTAACCTGCAGGCCAAGATGTCGTTCACGCTGGAGGTCAGGAGCCTCGAGCAGCTGAAGCATGCGCTCGGCCTGGTGCGGGACGTGCCGGGCGTGCTTTCGGCCAGCCGCCGGTAAACCGTAGTTTATTCAATAAGTTAGCTCCATCGCCTGCGCCTATGGAGGCGATCCGGAATGCCGATTTGAAACTGCTCCTTCGGGACCCCATACTTGTTATTGTGCAGTGCACAAACCGTGCGCTGACTGGGACGGGCCTCCCTCAGAGGCGAAGGAGCAATAACAATGGAATCAAAGGGATATGACGTACGCGACCGCAGCTTGGTCGGCATTCTGTCGGCACTGACTTACGGCATTCTGAATCAGGCGGCGCCCCAACGGGCCCCCCGCAAAGTGACCGCTCACCCCGAAACTCGCAAGGTTGGATTGCTCGACCGGCTCGACACCTGGTTCTGGAAACAGGAGCTTGCGAGCCGGGAAGCGTTCCTCGCCAAGTCCGCCGACATCGTCGAGCTCGAGCAACGGATGCGCTGGCTCGAGCACGGCCGCTAGGCGGACCTTCCGCCGGCCGCCTCAAAGGGCAAACGCTCTCGTCAGGCGGGCGGCGTCAGCGCGGCGATCGCCGCCTCGTAGGCCTGGTCGAACTTCTTCGGGTCGTCGACCTCGAGACCCAAGTCCCGCAGCAACCCGTCGTGCAGCCGGTAGATCCAGCCGTGGAGGGCTAGCGGCTGGCCGCGGCGCCAGGCGTCCTGCACGATGGTCGTCCGCGCGACATGCGTCAGCTGCTCGATGACATTGAGCTCGCACAGGCGGTCTTCGCGCGCGTTGTCGTCGGGCAGTCGCGCGAGGAGCGCGCGATGCTTGGCCGCGACGTCCTGGACGTGGCGCAGCCAGTTGTCGATCAAGCCCAGCGGCTTGCCCTCGTAAGCGGCGTGCACGCCGCCGCAGCCGTAGTGTCCGACGATCAGTACGTGCGGGACTTTCAGCGCCTCGACGGCGAACTGCAGCACCGACAGGCAATTGAGATCGGTGTGCACGACGACGTTGGCAACGTTGCGGTGGACGAACATCTTTCCCGGCGGAAGGTCGACGACGTCGCTCGCCGGGACTCGGCTGTCCGAGCAGCCGATCCAAAGGTATTGCGGCGTCTGCTGCTCGGTGGCGCCGGCGAAGAAATCCGGACGGCGCGCGCGCAGGTTGGCCGCCCAGGTGCGATTGCGTTCCAGCAGGTGGACGAGTGAGGACACGTGGGAATAGGGGGCGCGCCGCGCAAAGCCGCCATCATACCTGCGCCGCGCGGCGATCGCGTCCCTCGTTTCGCCGGCATGACGCCGGGCGCTTCGTCGCAGCTAGATGATGCCCTCGAAAAGCTGCACGTCGACCGGCTCACCTGCGGCGATGTTGCCGGTGTCGCTGTCCAGCACGATGAAGCAGTTCGCCCGCGACATCGACGACAGTATTCCGGAGCCCTGGTCACCGGTCGTGCGCACCGTCCAGCCGCCGGCGCCATCGGGCGAGAGTATTCCGCGCTGGAACTCGGTGCGTCCCGGGGCCTTCTTTATCGGCGCCGACAGCGGCACGCGAAACGTCGGCAGCGGTGCGACGTCGCGCTCGCCCTGAAGGATGCGCAGCGCATCGCGCACGAACTGGTAGAACGTGACCATCACCGACACCGGATTCCCCGGCAGGCCGAAGAAATGCGCGCCGCCGAGCTTGCCGTAAGCGAGCGGCCGCCCGGGCTTCATCGCTATCTTCCAGAACAGCACCTCGCCGAGCTTGTCGAGCAGCTGCTTGACGTAATCGGCTTCGCCCACCGATACGCCGCCCGATGTGATGACGACATCGGCGGATTGCGCGGCGGCGGAAAACGCGCTCTCCAGTTTCCTCGGCTCGTCTTCGACCACGCCCATGTCGAGGATGTCGCAATGGAGCCGCGTCAGCATGCCGTGCAAGGTGTAGCGGTTGCTGTCGTAGATTTCCCCGGCCGCGAGCGTGGTCCCGATCGACTTCAGCTCGTCGCCGGTCGAGAAGAATGCGACACGGAGCTTGCGGTAGACGCCGACCTCGCCGACGCCCAGCGAGGCGATCATGCCGAGCTCCGCCGGATTGACTCGCTGGCCGGCGCGGAACACCAGCTGGCCGGCCTTCAGGTCTTCGCCGGCGAAGCGCCGGTTCGTGCCCGCCTTGGCGAGCGCGCCGGGTGCGACGCGCACGCCGCTCGCGTCTTCGCTGGCGCGCTCCTGCATGACTACCGAGTCGGCGCCCTGGGGCATCACGCCGCCGGTGAAAATCCGCACGCATTCGCTCGGCCCGATCGTGCCCGCCCACGGCTTGCCCGCGAACGACTCGCCGACCCGCTTCAAGACCGTCTCGGCATCGGGCTTGAGATCGGCGAAGCGCACCGCGTAGCCGTCCATTGCGGAGTTGTCGTGGCCCGGCACGGCGATCGGCGAGATCACGTCGGCGGCCAGCACGCGGCCGAGCGCGCTTCTGACATGCACGCGCT
>DATBBM010000047.1:0-110161 GCA_036270955.1 Casimicrobiaceae bacterium
CCCGTCCACCACATCAAGCCGGCGTCCGGGGCGTCGAAGGTTACGCTCTAGATTCCAGGGACGCTGGCGCGGGAGTCGGGCCAGCGAGGACGAATCCATCCGTACGCAGCATCGACTTGATACCGCGAAGCGCCTGTCGGATACGATTCTCGTTTTCGATGAGCGCAAATCGTATGTGCCCCTCGCCACAATCGCCAAATCCGATACCCGGGCACACGCAAACCTTCGCCTTGGCAAGCAGCTGCTTTCCAAATTCCAGGGAACCGAGGCTACGGTAGCCGTCCGGAATAGGCGCCCACACATACATGGAAGCCTTCGGCAGCTCGACGACCCAGCCCAATTCTCGCAGCCCCTTGACCAAGATGTCACGCCGCTGTTGGTAGGTGGCCGCGATGTCCTTGACACATTGCTGATCGCCTTCCAAGGCCGCGATTGCCGCCACCTGAAGTGGTGTGAATGTCCCATAATCGTGATAGCTTTTGATGCGAGCGAGTGCGGTGACGAGGTCTCGATTGCCGACCATAAAACCAATGCGCCACCCGGCCATGTTGTAGCTCTTGGACAAGGTGAAGAACTCGACCGCGACGTCGCGCGCTCCGGGCACCTGCATGATCGAAGGCGCTTTCCAGCCGTCGAAGCAGATGTCGGCGTACGCGAGATCGTGCACGACGTAGATGCCGTGCTCCTGGGCGAGCGCGATGATCTTCTCGAAGAACGGCAGCTCGACGCATTGCGCGGTCGGATTCGCCGGAAAGTTGATGATCAGCATCTTCGGCTTGGGAAAGCTCATCTTGATGGTCTTATCGAGCTCGGCGAAGAAGTCGACGTCCGGCGTCAGCTGCACCTGGCGGATGTCGGCGCCGGCGATCACCGGCCCATAGATGTGAATCGGATAGCTCGGATTCGGCACCAGCACGGTGTCGCCCTGGCCCAGCGTCGCGAGACCCAGATGCGCGATTCCCTCCTTCGACCCGATAGTGACGATTGCCTCGGTGTCCGGATCGAATTCGACGCCGTAGCGGCGCTGATACCACTGGCAGATCGCGCGGCGCAGCCGCGGGATTCCGCGCGACACCGAATAGCCGTGCGTGTCGGAGCGCTGCACCGTCTCGACCAACTTGGCGACGATGTGCGCCGGCGTCGGTCCGTCGGGATTGCCCATGCCGAAATCGATGATGTCCTCGCCGCGCCGCCGCGCGGCCATTTTGAGCTCGGAGGTGATGTTGAAGACGTACGGCGGCAGGCGCGCGATGCGCGCGAACTCTCGATCGATCGGGGAAGCCATGCGTTCCTCACCCCGCCAGCATAAGCGCCCGGACCGTCCGAGCGATGTGGCGGCGACTGAAGCTATAATCCTAACGGACTTAGGCAGTTACCGCAATGCACAACGACATGCGCACCGTTATGCTCGGAGCTTGAGGACCCGGCATGAAATTCCATCTCAATACCTCCGACGGCAACGTTTTCACCGGTCACGGCGACGGCTATGTGCGCATAGGCGACACCGACTATCGCGAGAATCTGCTGGTGATGCCGGGCCAGTTGATCAATGACTGGGCGCCGGGCGGGTTCGATGCGCTATCCGAGTCCGACTTCGCTGCGCTCGCGGCGCTCGAGCCCGAAGTCGCGTTGTTCGGTACCGGCACGACGATGCGGTTTCCGCATCCGCGCCTGACGCGCGCGTTGACCGACGCGGGCATCGGCCTCGAAGTGATGGACACGCCGGCCGCCTGCCGAACTTACAACATTCTCGCCGCCGAAGGTCGGCGGGTTGCCGCGGCGATTCTGATCCCCCGCTGAACGATCGGGCAACGACGCGATCGCTGACGCGATCAGGGCGCTTTGGCCGTCCTCCGCGCGTCGGTTGCGCCGGTCCTTTCCGGCCGGATCGACGCGAGCGCGGCGGCAAAGCGATCGTTGTCCGGCAGCAGATCGACGTAGTCGGCGATGCGGCGAATTTCGCGCGCCGGATCGGCGACCATGTGGGAGAAGTCGACGCGCAGATGCTCGCGGCCGGCGAAGAACCCGTTGACGTCGTCCCATAGACGATGCTGCAGCTTCTCGCCGAGGGGCTCGGGCCACCATCCGGTGCGTCGAATCGACGCGATCGATTCGTCCAGCGGGCGCCACGTCCAGATAAAGCGGACCCCGGGACCCCAGGCTTCGACGAGGTCTTCGCCGCAAAGCGAAAGCAGCGGGTGCTTGGCGCCGATATGCGTCGCGCCGCCCGCTTCGAGGAAAGAGATCCAGTCGCGAAGCTTGCGCACGCGCTCGCCAGGAGGAAAACGCTCCTGCAGGTCCGGCTCGTGCCACCAGCGACGCAGTCGCCGAGCGAGGCGCGCCGATTCGTAATTGTCCATCCAGTACGGTGCACCCATCTCGACACCCAGATGGTGCAGCACGCCGGCGGCGGCCGACGAGCCGGAGCGATACAAGCCGAGCACGGCTATCCGCGTAGTCATCTGCGATCGCGCCTGAGCCAACCGTGATGCATCCCCCCTCCCCACGGAAAAGCTTGTGCCCGGCGCGATTGTAATGCAGATTTCGCAGGAGATCCGCGCGAGCGAAGGGAGACGGCGATGATCAGGGTCTACGGGACATCCTTGTCGGGCAACTGTCACAAGGTCCGCATGGTCCTCGAGGCACTGCATCTGCCTTATGCCTGGACCGAAATCGACTCCACGAAAGGCGAAACGCGCACGCCCGAGTTTCTGGCCAGGAATCCCAACGGCAAGGTGCCGGTGGCCGAGCTCGAGCCCGGTGTTTATCTGCCGGAATCGAATGCGATCATCTGCTATCTCGCCGACTCGTCGCCGCTGTTGCCCGCCGATCGATTGCTGCGCGCCCGCGTTCTCGCCTGGCTCTTCTTCGAGCAATACAGCCACGAACCGTATATCGCGGTCGCGCGTTTCCTGTGCCGCTTTCATCCGGACCCGCCGTCGCAGCGTGCGCTGGTCGAATCCAAGATGCCCGGCGGCTATCGCGCGCTGGAAGTGATGGAAAAGCATCTGTCCACCGAGCCATTCTTCGTCGGCGGACGGTACACGGTCGCCGACATCGCCCTCTATGCGTACACCCACGTCGCCCACGAAGGCGGCTTCGACCTCGGGCGATTCCCCGCGATCGGCCGCTGGCTTGGACGCGTCGCAGCGCAACCCGGATACGTGGACATGCCGCCCGGCTGAGGGCGACGCGATCGCGCTTTCAGGTCTTGCGCCGGACCATGGTCTCGCCGTCGTGCCGGTGTGGAAACGGCGCATCGGGGACAGGCAAGCGGAGGAAAGCGCACAGCTTGTCCCATCCGTCGCCGGCGGTGACGTCCATCACCAGCAGGCGCTCGGCGGGAACTTCGCGCTGGACGCGCTCGTTGTGCTCCAGGTACTTTTTCTTGTACGGATACTCGAGCGCGACCGTCGAACCGTAAACGCAGTTGAGCAGCAGCATCTTGAAGTGATTGTCCGCGCCCGGATCGGTGAGCGGCGTCGCGCCCAGCGCGCGCCCACGGTTGTCGTACCCGAACATCTGCGGCGGCCTGTAGGGAAAATGGACGTTGACGTGGCGCGAGATGCTTTTCCACCAGCTCTCCACATCGCGCACCGTCAGGATCGCCTTGCACGACGGATACGCCGCCAGCAGCTCGCGATAAAAATGCGCGCTGGGGATATCGGTCACGGCGTCGTAGTCGTCGTAGCGGCGAAAGTCGGGGTTGGGGTTGGTCCCGTCGAGAATGTCATTGAGCCTGACGCGATCGTAATGCAGCGCCTTCAGGCCGAGCTGACGCAGCGCCGCGGTCAGCGACATCGTCCCGGTCCGGCCTAGGCCGACGCCGAGAATCTTCAGCACGGCGCGCCCGCCGGACCGCCGACCACCAGCAGGGTCAGCACTGGATCGTCTGCCGGCAATATTGCGTCAGCTCCCGCACCACGGTCGTCGGCCCGACCGCTACCTGCGCCCTGCCCTGGCCGTATTCCATCGTCAGCTTGAAGTCGTACTTGCGGAAGAACGCATCGAACTGCTCGGCGCCGACGGTGCCCAGCGCCGCCACGCCGTCGGTCGCCGCATCGTAATCGAGCAGGATCGCGGCGAGCGGCTGCGGCGCGGGCCCGCTGACCACGCGGGCTCCGGCGGCCGGATCGTAGACGCTGTGATCGGCACAACAATGGATGACGTTGCCGTCGGACGTCGGCGAGCGCTCCGGCTGGAAGCGGATGAACGAGACGTCGCGCGTCGGATAGGCGAGCTTGTGCGCGCATATCGCCGAGTACGAAACCACCGAGTGCGCGGGGCCGATGCCGCCGGTCCACGCGTAGCTCGCACCGTCGGCGCGCAAGACGTTGTCGGCGGCGGCCACCGGCCGGCCGAGATTGAGCAGGAAGCACGGCGTGCCGGCATACGGGTAGTTGAAGACGTAGTTGGTCTTCAGCGCGAGCGCGCCGAGCTTGATCGGCTCGCCGTGGACGTCGACCAGCCTCGAGCGCGCATACAGGCGCGGCTCGGCGCCGGCCCAGGCCGCGCCGAGCGCGCCCAGCTGCGCCGCGCCGGCGGCGATCGTGCAAGCGCGCAGGAATTGTCGTCTTTCCATCGTGCTGCCACCTCCTGCCCGTTGCGCGCCGCGCGACGATGCGACGCGCACATAACTGCGGACCGCGCTCGCGGGAGCCGCCCGCCGGCGCAGGCAAGTCACCGTGTCCGGCTAGTCTCCCAGGCCGGCGAGTGCGCGCACGTGCGCGATCGCGCTGCGGCCGAGCGCGCTCAGCGCGTAGCCTCCTTCGAGCGTCGACACGATGCGACCGCCGGCATGCACGGCGGCGACTTCGGTGATCCTGCTTGTCACCCAGCCGTAGTCGTCGTCACTCAGCTGCAGATTGGCGAGCGGGTCTTCGCGGTGCGCATCGAACCCCGCCGACACGAAAATGATCTCGGGCCGGTGCGCCTCGAGCGCGGGCAGGCACACCTCGACAAAGGCCTTGCGAAAAGCGTCGCTGCCGCTGCCGGGCGCAAGCGGAACGTTGTGCATGTTCGGGCCCAGCGGCTCGACACCCGAATACGGATACAGCGGGTACTGGAAAGTTCCGGTCATGATCACGCGATCGTCGCGGGCGAAAATATCCTCGGTGCCATTGCCGTGGTGCACGTCGAAATCGACGACCGCGGCGCGCGCGAATCCATGGTGCTCCAGCGCATGCGCGACGCCGACCGCGACATTGTTGAACAGGCAGAAGCCCATCGCCCGGTCGCGCGTGGCGTGATGACCGGGCGGCCGCACCGCGCAGAACGCCGTGTCGCACTTTCCGCCGACGACCAGATCGGTCGCGAGGATCAGCGCTCCGGCGCCATGCCGGGCGGCGTCGAGCGAATCGGGATTGAGCGCGGTGTCCGGGTCGAGATAGTGGACGCCGCTTTCGGGGCTCGCCTCCTCGATCTCGTCGATGTAGTGCGCAGCATGTACACGCGCGAGTTGCGCGCGCGTTGCCGCCGGCGCGAGATGGTGCTCGATCAGCGCGTCGAGGCCCGAGCTGACCAGGCGATCCTGCACCGCATCGAGGCGTTCCGGGCATTCGGGGTGGTAGGGTCCCATCGCATGCAGGCGACACGAGGGGTGGGTGATGTACGCGGTGGACACGGCTATTCGGTCGGTCGGCCGCGGGCGCGACACGCGCCGCCGCGGCTTGGGGGTCGAGCGGAGTGTAGCGCGCCGCGAGCGGTAATGACTAGCCGCCGATTGCCCTCTATAGTGCTCGTCTTGGCCAACACCCGTGAAGAATCAATGAGCCTGCGCCCCGCCGATACCCGCGTTATTCCGCTGCCCGAAAGGCTGGCGGCGGTGGTCGACACGCTCGGCAGCATCGTCGTCGGAAAGCAGACGCCGCTGAAGCTCGCATTGGCCTGTCTGCTGGCGCGCGGCCACTTGCTGATCGAGGACATCCCCGGCGTCGGCAAGTCCACCCTCGCCCAGGCTCTGGCGGCGACGCTGGGACTCCAGTACGCCCGCGTCCAGTTCACCAGCGATCTGTTGCCGGCCGACGTGCTCGGCGTGTCGATCTTCGATCCCTCGACCCACGCCTTCCGTTTTCATTCGGGGCCGATTTTCCACTCGATCGTGCTGGCCGACGAAATCAACCGTGCCCCGCCGAAGACGCAAAGCGCTCTGCTCGAGGCGATGGAGGAGCGGCAGGTCTCGGTCGATGGCAACACGCGGCCGCTGCCCGATCCGTTTTTCGTCATCGCGACGCAGAATCCGGCCGAACAGATCGGCGCGTATCCGCTGCCCGAATCGCAGCTCGATCGATTCCTCATGACGATCGAGCTCGGCTATCCGGAGCCGGCCGCGGAGCGCGATCTGCTGCTGTCGGGAGACCGGCGCGTGCGCATCGCCGAGCTCGCTCCCTGCGCGGACGCGGCGACCCTGATCGCCTGGCAGCGCGAGGCCGCCGCGGTGCACGTCGCACCCGCGCTGCTCGATTACGTGCAGGCGCTGCTCGCGGCTTCGCGTGGCGCCGCGGCCACGACCGGCGCGCATCGCGGCCTGTCGCCGCGCGCGGGTCTGTTGCTGGTCGCCGCCAGCCGCGCCTGGGCGCTGCTGGCCGGGCGGCCGATGGTGCTGCCCGAGGACGTGCAGGCGGTGTTTCCCGCGATCGCCGGTCATCGGCTCGCTGGCAGCGCGCGCGCCGGCGGCCCGCAGGCGAAAGCGCTGCTGCGCGCGGTGCCGCTGCCCTGACTTCGCGATTTCAAGGCGATGCATTCGCCCGAATCGCAACGCGGCGCCCGCATGTCCGGCTGAATCGGGCGCGAGGCCGCTGACCTCTTCATCAACCGACGATGGCGACCACGCTTCCCTTAGGCACCTCGTGGCTCGCGCAGGCGCGACAGCGCTTCTGGCGACTCGCGCCCGGCGACCGCGAGCCGGTGATCCTGCGTCACAGCCGCATCTACATCCTTCCGACGCGTCGCGGGTTCACGGTGATCGCGACGTTGGTGATCATGCTGCTGACCTCGATGAACTACGCGCTGTCGCTCGGTTACGCGATGACCTTTCTGGCGGCAGGCATGGTGGCTGCGGCGCTGCTCGCGACGTTTCGCAATCTCGCCGGTATCGCAAGCGCGCCGGTTGCGGCGGGCGAAGCGTTTGCCGGCGGTGAGGTCGCCTTCACGCTGTCGCTGTCCAGCCGCAATCGAGAGCGCACCAGCATCGTCGTCGTGCCGCAAGACGGCGCACAGGAGGTCGTCGATCTGCCGGCCGATGCAACGCGGCCGGTCGTGCTGACCGTCCCTGCGGCGCGGCGCGGCCCGCGGCCGCTGGGCAGAGTGACCTTGTGGACCAACTTTCCGCTGGGCTTGTGGCGAGGCTGGGCCTACGTGCATTTTCCCTTGACGGCGTGCATCTATCCGGCGCCCGAGACCGCGCCCCCGCCGTTGCCGAGCAGCCGGCTGGGCATCGATCCGCAACGCGCGGCTCGCGCCGCCGATGCGGAGCTCGGAGGCCTGCGCGACTACGAGCGCGGCGACCCCCACAACCGCATCGCATGGAAAGCGGTCGCCCGCGGCGGCGGCTGGTACACCAAGCAATTCGAAGGCGGCGCAGGCGGCGGCGCGCTCGACCTGGACTGGTCGCAACTGCCGCCGGGTCTGGACGAAGAATCGCGGCTGTCGCGTCTGACCGCCTGGGTCCTCGCCGCGGAGCGGGAGACGCGCGCCTTTGCGCTGCGGCTTCCCGGCACCGAGCTCGCGCGCGGACAGGGCGCCGGCCATCGCCGTGCCGCGCTGACCGCGCTGGCTTCGTTCGGCCAGACGAAGGCGACGTGAACGCGAGCAAGATAGGCGCGCCGCTGGCGCGCACGCAGCTCGGCGCGCTCGCCGCGCTGCTCCTGTGCGCACAAATGCCGCTGTGGGCGCACATCGACCGCTGGATCGCCGTTGCGGGGACCGGGCTGATCGTCGCCCGGCTCGTCTTTCCATTCGACCGCAACAATCTGCGCAATCTGCGCCGCTGGCTGTTGCCAGGCCTGGCGATCGCCGCCGCGATCGGCATACGCGCCGATTACGGCTATTTCATCGCGCGCGACCCGTGCGTCGCATTCCTCTACGTTCTGGTCGGCATCAAGTTCCTCGAGGCCCGCGGGGCGCGCGACGGCGCGCTACTGGTTTGCCTGGCAATGTTCCTCGCGCTGACGCAGTTTTTCTACGCGCAGACGATCCTCGCCGCTCTCGCCGCCATGCCCGCACTGCTGGCGACCGGGGTCGCGCTTGCGGCCCTGCGCACGCCGGCGGGAGCGATCGAGCCGTGGCGACCGCATCTGCGCGCGACGGCGCGGCTGATCCTCCAGGGTGTCCCGATCGCGGCCCTGCTGTTCGTCCTGTTCCCGCGGCTGGCCGGGCCGCTGTGGGGCAGCCCGCTCGAAAGCGGCGCTCGCACCGGCCTTTCCGAGAGCATGTCGCCCGGATCGATCAGCGACCTCTCGCTGTCCGATGACGTCGCGTTTCGCGTCGAGTTCGCGGGCCCGCTGCCTCCGCCGTCGCAACGCTACTGGCGCGGGCCGGTGTTCTCGCGTTTCGATGGCGCGACCTGGCGGCCGCTGTACAAGCTGCGCGGCGGCCAGTTCGTGCCGCCGTCCGGCCGCGCGGCCGACTACACGGTGACAATGGAACCGCACGGCAAGCTCTGGCTGTTCGCGCTCGAGCATCCGACCGGCCCGCCGCGCGCAACCAACCCCGATGCGCCGGTCGGAGTCCCGACCGAGATACTGGCCGCCTTGACCTACGACCAGCAGCTGCTGGCCAAGGCTCCGGTCACGCAGGCCGTGCGTTACACGGTGCGTTCGTCGACCTTGGGCACGTTCGGTGCGATGACCAACGATGCACCGGACAACCTGCAGCTGCCGCGCGGCAATCCGCGCACGATCGAGTTCGGGCGCGACCTGCGCGACCGCAGCGCATCGGATCGCGCCTACATCGCCGCGGTGCTCGACTGGTTCCGCACCGAGTCGTTCGTCTATACGCTGTCGCCGGACATTCTGGACCGCGATCCGGTCGACGGTTTTCTGTTCGACACGCACCGCGGCTTCTGCGAGCACTTCGCCGGCGCCTTCACGCTGTTGATGCGTGCCGCCGGCATCCCGGCGCGGGTCGTCACCGGCTACCAGGGCGGCGAGATGAATCCGACCGGCGAATACATGATCGTGCGCCAGTCCGATGCGCACGCCTGGGCGGAAGCGCTGCTCGATGGGAAGTGGCAGCGGGTCGATCCGACCGCCGCGGTTGCGCCGTCGCGCATCGAGCGCGGCATCGGCGCCGCGTTGCCCGCGGGCGAGCGCGTGCCCTACCTTGCGCGGGTCGACATGACCTGGCTGAAGAGCCTGAGCCTGCACTGGGACAGCGTCAACTACCATTGGCAGCGCGGCTTCGTCGGATTCAATCTCGAGCGACAACGCGATTTCCTGCGCGAGATCGGGCTCAAGGGCGCACCGCCGTGGCGGCTCATCGCGGTGCTCGCCGCTGCTGCATTTGTCTGGGGAATCGCGGTCCTCGGATTCTCCCGGCTGCGTCCCTCGCGCATCGACACCGAGCTGGCGTTATGGCGGACCGCCTGCCGCCGGCTGGCGCGCGCCGGCCTCGAGCGCCGTCCGGATGAGGGCCCGCTGGCTTATGCCGAGCGCGCCGCAGCGCGCTGGCCGGCCGTCGCCGCCACGATCAAGGGGATCGCCGAGCGCTATGCATTGTTGCGCTACGGTCCCGCCGCTGGCCGCAGCGCGGAAATCGTCGCGCAATTGCGCGCCAGCGTCGCCGCGCTGCCAGCAGCGCGCGTGTTGCGCGCGACCTAGTCCCCGGGACCTCGATCTATAGCAGCGCGTCGCGCGACAAGCCCTTGCGGCGCAACCTCGCGCGCAGCTTTTCGAGCGCCTCGGCCTGAATCTGGCGCACGCGCTCGCGGGTGACGCCCAGCTCGCGGGCGAGATGCTCTAGCGTCGCGACGTCGCAGCCATTCAATCCATAACGCCGCTCGATCACCAGGCGCTGCCGTTCGGAGAGCTCGTCCAGCCATTGCTTGACCCAGCCCTCGATCTCGGAATTGTGCAGCAGCAGCTCGGGGCCGGGCGCATCGTCGTCGCTCAGCTGGTCGCCGATCGACATGCCCGACTCGACGTCATAGGCCGCGTCGAGCGAGGTGACGTGCTCGTTGTAGCCCAGGACCTTGCGCACCTGCTCGACCGGCTTGCCGAGCAGATGCGCGACGTCGTCCATCGTCGGATCGCGTCCCTGGCCCAGCATGCCGTGCGTTTCGAGGTGGCGCATCGCACGAAGCACGATATTGAGCTCCTTGACGACGTGCGCCGGCAGGCGGATCGTCCGCGACTGATTCATGATCGCGCGCTCGATCGACTGGCGTATCCACCAGGTCGCGTAGGTCGTGAAGCGAAAGCCGCGCTCCGGATCGAACTTCTCGAGCGCGTGAATCAGGCCGAGATTGCCTTCCTCGATCAGATCGGCAAGCGTCAGGCCGCGATTCAGATAATGCTTGGCGATGCTGACCACCAGCCGCAGGTTGTGCTCGATCATCTTCTGCCGCGCTTCGAAATCGCCGTCGCGATTGGCGCGCGCGTACTCGAGCTCCTCGGCGGGCGTCAACAGCGGGCTCTGGCCGATCTCGTTCAGGTAGATCTGCGTGACGTCGTTGAGGAAGTCGGCGCCGACGCCGACGACCGGCATGTCCAGCGGCAAATCGCGCGTCTGGGTATCGGGCTCCGGTGTTGCGGGCGGTTCGTCGTCGTCTGCCGCCGAATGCGATCTCATGCGTGGCCGGGCCCGCCGCTACGCCGGCGGCAGGAATTTCGCCGGGTCGACCGGCTTGCCGAAGCGACGGATTTCGAAGTGCAGCATGACCTTGTCGGCGTCGCTGTCGCCCATTTCCGCGATCTTCTGGCCTCTCGCGACTTGCTGGCCTTCCTTGACCAGGATTTCGCGGTTGTGCGCGTAGGCCGACAGGAACGTGTTGTTGTGCTTGATGATGATCAGCTTGCCATAGCCGCGCAAGCCGCTGCCGGCGTAGACCACCTTGCCGGCGCCGCTGGCAAGCACCGGCTGGCCCGCTTTGCCGGCGATGTCGATGCCCTTGAGATTCGCCGTTTCGGAGAAGCCGGAAATGACCTTGCCCGCTGCGGGCCAAGCCCAATCGATGTTGCCGCCATCGATTTCCGGCACGCGCGCGGATTCGACGCGCCCCGGCGCTGCCGCGACCGCACCAGGTGCCGGCGTTGCCGGGGGCCCTGTTGCGGACGGCGCCGCTGCCGCCGGCGCAGGCGGTGCGACGGCAGGTGGCGCAGGAGGAGACGCCGCACTGCTCTCTCGCATCTGGGCCAGCGCCTGCTCCGAATAGGGCAGCTTCAAGGCTTTCGGCTCGCTTTTGTACGCCGCGGTGTTGCCGCGGCCGGAAGGCGCCCCTCCGGTGAAGGGCAAGGTCCGCGTTTCGCTGCCGACCGGCGCGATCGGAGGCGCGGACGGAAGCGGCGTGGTCACGGCGGCGCCGGGCGCGGCGACTGCGGCACCGGCTTCACCGGGCGGCGCGAGCACGAGCACGCGACCGACCCGGATGACGTTGACGTTCTCGATGTTGTTCCATGCGGCGAGCTCGCGGTAATCGAGGCCGTGGTCGAGTGCGATCTGATAGAGCGTCTCGCCGCGCTTGACGGTGTGCGTTGGCGGCGGCGCTTCCGGCGCCGGCGCTGGTGCCGCCGGTGGCGTGCCTTCGATCGTTTCGGGTGGCGGGGCGGCCAGCTCGCTGACGGGAGCCGGCGGACGGGTCATGCACGATGCGAGCAGCAGCGCGGCGGCGATCGTCGCAAGCACGCGGCATGAATGTGCGAAACCGAATTGAATCATGCGAGTCCGGGAAGCAATGGCACGAATCTTACCGCGTCGTAGCTTTGCTCGCGGATGCCGGCCGGCGCCTTTTCGATAACGGTCAGTCGCTGCACGCCGCGACCATCGTCATCGTGGACGGCGAGCGGTAATACCATGCGGCCGCCGACTTTCAGATAGCGCAGCAATGCCGTCGGAACCTGGGTTGCCGCGGCGGTGACGATGATGCCGTCGACTTCGAGCTCCTCGCCCAGATCCGCCGAGCCGTCGCCGTGCTTGATCCGCACATTGTTCAGCTTGAGCGCGCGCAGGTTCTGCCGCGCCTTGGCGACCAGCGAGGCGATGCGCTCGACCGTGTAGACCTCGTCGGCCAGGCGCGCCAGCACCGCCGTCTGATAGCCGCAGCCCGTGCCAACCTCCAGCACGCGGTGCAGATGGCCGCCGGCCAGCAACAGCTCGGTCATGCGGGCAACGACATACGGCTGCGAAATGGTCTGTCCGGCGCCGATCGGCAAAGGACTGTCGTCGTAGGCGCGGATCGCCAGCGCCTCCTCGACGAAAATGTGGCGCGGCACCGCGGCGATCGCCGAAATCACCGCCTCGTCGCGGATGCCCTGCTCGCGCAGGCGCTCGATCATGCGCGTGCGCGTACGCGCCGACGTCATGCCTATGCCGCCGAATTTCTCCACGCCTGCGCTCATCGATAGACCCGCCCGGTGAATCCAGCGACCGACTGCAAAGACGATCGGCCGGAGCGCGGCATCATGTTTCGATCCACTCGGCGATGCGCGGCATTTCGGTGTGGTCGGTAAGGTCGACCTGCAGCGGCGTCACCGAAACATAGCCCAGTCCGACCGCGTGAAAATCGGTTCCTTCGCCGGCATCGGCGGCGGCGCCCGCAGCGCCGACCCAGTAGCAGGTCTCGCCCCGCGGCGTTTCGGTCTTCACCACCGATTCGGCCTTGTGCCGCTTGCCCAGGCGCGTCACGCGCACGCCTTTGATGTCGGCGGCAGGCACGTCGGGCACATTGACATTGAGCAACCATGCGCCCGACGGCTTGCGGCGATGGCGCGAGATCAGATCGGCGACGACCTTGGCGGCGGTTTCGAAATGGTGGCCGGTCTTGCTGGTCAGCGACACCGCGATCGAAGGAATGCCCAGCAGGTAGCCCTCGGTCGCGGCGGCGACAGTGCCCGAATAGATCGTGTCGTCGCCCATGTTTGCGCCGTGATTGATGCCGGAGATCACCATGTCCGGCAACTCGTCCAGCAGCCCGGTCACCGCCAGGTGAACGCAATCGGTCGGCGTGCCGTTGACGAAAAGGAAACCGCTGGGTGCGCGGCGCACGGTCAGCGGTCGATCGAGCGTCAGGGAGTTGGACGCACCGCTGCGGTCGCGCTCGGGCGCGACTACGGTGATGTCCGCGTACGGAGCGAGATCCGCGGCGAGGCGCTCCAGTCCCGGGGCGAAGTAGCCGTCGTCGTTGCTGAGCAGGATGCGCATCGCTTGGGTTGGCGGATTCGCGCCGGTCGATCGGGGACCGGCGCGCTGCGACCATTATATGCGATGGCTGCGCGGAATCACGCGCGGTCGAAGCCGCTTGGCGCCGCCTTCGGGACTTGTTGCGCGCGAGAGAGGCGCGGGCGTTACCGCGCTTGCTTTCGGGCTTGCGCTCTCGCTCGCGTTCTCAGTTGCGCTCCCGTTGCGTCCTCAGTTGCGTTACTTGGCCGGCCAGTTTCGCGCGAACACGGCGGCCACCTTCGGATGCGTTTCGACCTTGAGCAGCGCCGCGTGAAACGGGGGACGATGCTCGGCCAGGTGCGCCCGCGAACCCGACCACTTGGTGACGACCGCCGCGTAGAGATCCAGCGCACCGATGTCGTTGCCTGCGAGGAACGGACGGGCCGGAAACATGTCGGCGAAGATCTCCCAGTGCCGATGCAGGCGCGCACGGGTCCCCAGGCGAATGTGCTCCCTGGCCGAGTCGTCGATGTCCTGATAGAAGCGCTCGGGAAAATCGAGCACCGTGATCGCCGAATAGCAGTTGGCCGCGATGAACACCAGCCCGCGGATCGCTTGAGCGCGCGCCGCCTCGTCGCGCGGCAGCAAGCCCGCTGCAGGATGCGCGACATCGAGGTGGATCAGAATCGCGGCGCTTTCGGACAGCCCGCTGCCGTCGGGCAGGCCCAGAGTCGGGATCTGTCCGATCGGATTGATCTTGAGCAGCTCGCGAAAAGCATCGTTGGTCTCCCATGATGCCGTCTCGACCATGCGATACGGCGCGCCTGCCATCGTCAGCGCGGCCTCGATCGCCGCCGACCCGGAGCCTTTCTTGCCGTACAGCGTATACATGCGTCCCCCTTCTTCTTCAGGCGCGGATCGGCGATCGCACGCACGGCGGAATCATGGGGCCGGATCGCTCGGATGTGTGACCGGCCCATGATCGGATGCCGCTATCGATATTGTCTGCTCTCCCTGTTCACAATCCTAGGCGCCCTGCCCGGCGGTCATCTTTTCCATTCGCTTTTGCATTTCGGAAACCGAAACATCTTCCTTGTGCGTCGCGATCGTCCACATGAAGCCGAACGGATCGGTCAACGTACCGCTGCGGTCGCCATAGAACTGGTCCTTGACCGCGCTCTTGACCTTGCCGCCCGCTGCGATGGCCTGCGCAAAACTCTTGTCGACGTCCGGCACGTAAAACATCAGGCTGACCGGCGACCCGCCGTATGACTGTACGCTGCGATGGCCCATTTCGGGCGACTCGTCGGCAAGCATGATATTGCCGCCGGCAATGTTGAGCTCGGCGTGGCCGATCTTGCCATCCGGACCGGGGAAGCGCATCACCTCGGTCGCGCCGAACGCCTTCTTGTAATAATCGATCGCGCCGGCCGCGTCGCGGATGACGAGGTAGGAGGTGACGCCGGCGTAGCCGTCGGGAATTGCCTGGACCATGAGAATCTCCTCGAGTTTTCGATGCCGTTCCGGCGAATGCCGGAACCGATCTGCCGCCTTCTTACTTGAACGCGCCTGTGCGCAACAGGCCCACCGCGACGCCCTCGATCGCCAAATCCGTGTGGGCAGGATTTACGACAATCGCTTCGAACTCCGAGTTCTCCGGCAGCAGCACGATTTCGCGACCGCGACGTTTCAGGCGCTTGACGGTCACCTCGTCGCCCGCGGCTCCGGACAGACGGGCGACGACGATCTGACCGGAGCGCGCGTCCGAAGTCTTGTGCACTGCCAGCAAGTCGCCGTCCAGGATGCCCGCATCCCTCATGCTCATGCCGCGCACGCGCAGAAGGTAGTCGGCTCGCGGCGAGAACAGTCCGGCATCGACGCGGTAGCGCGCCTCGACGTGCTCCGCCGCCAGGACCGGTTGGCCGGCGGCGACTCTTCCGACCAGCGGCAACGTGCCCTGGACCGGGACCCCGGGAACATCCTTCAGTCGCAGTCCGCGCGACGCGCCGGGAACCAATTCGAGCGCGCCCTTCTTGGCCAGCGCCTGCAGATGATCCTCCGCCGAGCTGGCCGTGGAAAATCCCAGGCCTGCGGCAATTTCGGCGCGCGTGGGCGGCATGCCTCTCGACTCGATGAAGCCGCGGATCCAGTCGAGAATCTGTCGCTGGCGGGCGGTCAGTCGCGGCACGGGCGCCCTTGCGGACGCGGGCGCACTGCGGCGCAGGTTGGCAAGCGGGCGGCGTGGCATCGGATACCGTATGTATGATCGGTACCGATATTATAATGGGTATTGGGATCCGTCAAGTCGGCGCGCGCTGGCGGCGCCGACGACGCATCGAGCCCGGGTGATATCCTTGTTTCGTTCACTGGGCGCCGCCCGGGTCGATGCCTCGGAGGATGCGATGGACGTTGGCTCCGCTGTTCGACTTCTGCTGGCAACGGCGGGCACGATCGCGCTCTTCGCGGCGAGCGCTGCCGCGATCGCCGACGATACCGGGCTGCCGACTGAGCTTGGCAGCGGCTCTCGCGAGATCAGCTACCACAAGCGCGCGACCATGGTCGGAGCGGTCCCCTATGACAGGGCCTACGAGCAGCTAAGCCCGGCGCAAAGGGCTGCGCTGCGGGCGGAATACGATAGCGTCGGTCCGAACGACGAGCCGCCCTACCCGAAGTACGGGCTGAGCGACGTGGCCGATGCAGTGGCGCGAATGCCGGTGCGCGAACCGGTCGAGGGCGAAGTGGCTCTCACGGTCCGTGTCGATGAACGCGGCAATGGCAAGTCGGTGTCCATCTACAAGACTCCAGATCGCAGGCTTTCGAATGTGGTGGCAGCGACGTTGACGCGAATCAAGTTCAAGCCGGGCTTGTGCGAGGGTCGGCCGTGCGAGATGGATTACGTATTCAGGTACCACATCAAAGTCAGCAGCTGACCCTGGCTTCCCGACGAAATCGAGCTTTTTGCGATTGACGTGGCGGACATCGGTAGAGGCGGCGAAGTGACGTCGGGATTGACGTTGCGCATCGGCGCCTGCCTCGCCATTGCGCTGCTTCTCGCCGGATGCGGCGGCGGTGGCGGATCGGGCGGAAGCCCGGCGCCGCCGGCTCCAACCTTTACCGACCCGGTCCTCTATTCGACTGCAGCCACGGCTTCGCTGCCGAGCGCTGCCGAAATCAACGCGATCTCGCATCATCAGATCATGCTGAACGGCGCGACGCTCAATTACACCGCGACCGCCGGGCACCTGACCGCTGGCGCCCTAACCGGCAATGCACCGGAGGCGTCATTTTTCTATGTCGCCTACACGCTGGACGGCGCGAACGCCGCGACGCGGCCGGTAACGTTTTTCTATAACGGTGGTCCAGGTTCCTCGACGGTCTGGCTGCATCTTGGCTCGTACGGTCCCAAGCGACTCGTAACGGGCGATCCCGCGACGACCGCGCCGACGCCGTTTCCGCTGGTCGACAACGCCGAAAGCCTGATCGACGTCAGCGATCTGGTATTCGTCGACGCGGTGGGCACCGGTCTTTCGGAAGCAATCGCGCCCAACGTCAACCTCACCTTCTGGAGCGTCGACGCCGACGCGGCGGTGTTTCGCGATTTCGTCATCCGGTATCTCGCTGCGAACAACCGGCAGGCCTCGCCCAAGTTCCTGTTCGGAGAGTCCTACGGCACTACCCGTAGCGCGGTACTGGCGAACATGCTGGAAAGCGCCGGGGTAAGCCTCAACGGCGTCGTCCTGCAATCGTCGATACTGAACTACAACGTCGCCTGCGGCGTAGTTTCGCCGATCGTCAGTTGCACCGGTTCCGTGCCCTCCTACGGCGCCGTCGGCGCCTGGTACAACCTCGACAATCCGAACCCCCCGCCATCCGCGCTGCCGGCATTCATCGGTCAGATGCGCACGCTCGCCACCGGTCAGTACGATCCCGCGGTCACGGCATTTCTGACGATGGGAACTGCGCCTCCTCCGAGCTTGCTCGCGCAGCTGGTCAATACGACCGGAATGTCGCTAGCCGGCTGGCAGTCGCACTTCAATCTCGATCCCGATTTCTACCATACCCATCTGATCCCCGGCACGCTGATCGGCCTCTACGACGCACGGGTATCGGCGCCGATCGGAAGCCCGCTGGCGATCGAGGGCGATCCGTCCAGCACCTTTATCAACGCGTCGTTCGCTTCGGCCATCACAACGTATTTGAATGCCGGTCTGCAGTACACGAATCCGTCGAGCTATGTGCTGGTCAGCAATGCGATCCAGGCTTGGGGCTTTGCGCACGATGGACAGGCGCTGCCCGACACGATTCCGGACCTGGCGGCGGCGCTGGCGCAGAATCCGCAACTGAAGGTGCTGTCGGTCAACGGCTACCACGATCTGGTGACGCCGTTCTTCCAGACCGAACGCGATCTGGCGCGGCTGGGTCCAATGCCCAACGTGCAGCTGCGCTTCTACCTCGGTGGACACATGACGTATCTCGACGACGGATCGCGCGCGCTGGCAAAGGCCGATCTGGCGCAGTTCTACCAGGGCGCGACGGCGGCGCCATGAGATCGCGCCATTCCGGGAGTCTTTTGGCACCGGTCGACTTCGTGCCAAGCCGGTCATCGGGCCGGAGGGTTGCGTTGGCCTTCGCTGCTCTGGCGCTCGCAATGGCCGCGGTCCCGACCGTGTACGCGGCGACGGCTCAGTCGCCGCCCGGGACGATCGAGACGACCATACGCGATCCGTGGGTGCCGCCGGAACTGCGCACCCCGGTGCGCGGGCCGGCGCCGCAAGGCGCCGCCCTGCGCGCCCAGGTCGAGCGCAAGCTCAAGGCGGGATTCGACGCCGCGGATGTCAACCGCAGCGGGACCGTGACGCGTGAGCAGGCGCGCGCCGCCGGACTCGGTTACATCGTCAGGCACTTCGACGACATCGATAGCCAGCGCGCGGGCGCCGTCAGTTTCGACGACGTCAAGCGCTTCCTGCGAGCGCGAGGCGCGCAGCTCGAGTAAGGCGACAGCACGGGAGTTGCCGCGCGGCCCGGCGCGCAGTCACGCCTGCGCGCGCAATCGTTGCGCGGCCAGCGCGTATCCGCCTGCGGCGCCGTCGATGAAGTGGACGTGATTGCTTTCGGTAGCCGAAGGCACGATGCAAGTCATGATCGCGGCAGGCTGGCGATGAATGCCGAAGCGCACGATGTTGTCGCGCTGCGCTTTCGCCAGGCGCTGCTCGATCCGATCGGCGAGCGCCGGCGTGCAATCGAGCGTCATTCGAAGGTTGTCGTCGTATTTGCGGAAGTCCGAATTTTCGACGACCTGGCGCCGGTAGACCGCAGGATCGAATTTGCCGACGCGCATGCCGGTGCGGAATATCGCGGAGGAAATCAGGGTCCAAAAAAGCACGCGGATCCGTCCCAGGAACAGGCTCTCGCCGCGCCGGCGCGACGCGCGCGCCTCGAGCTCTGCGCCGGCGGGCGGCCAACCGGCGATCAGGCCGCCGCTCGGGACCGTTCGCGCAACCTCGCCGCTCGCTTCCAGATCGCGAAGAAGGCTGACCAAGGTGTCGCGGAATGCAGGGTCGCCCAGGGTGACCGGCACGACCAGCAGCGAAACGATCACGCCGCGAGTCGCCGGAATGTCGTTCCAGCGACACGACAGCCCGGTCAAGTCGGGACGCGCGCCCGCCCCCGCCGCAGGCAGCGTGAAGCGTCCCGCCTTCATCGCGCGCTCGGCCCACGCGAGCCCCCCGCCCGAGAACATCGCGTAGGAGACATTCTTCGACGGCCCGAAGCGGGCGACGCTGGCGGTCAATCCCTCGGCTTCGACGGCCGCGACGGGTACCAGCGCGGCGCGCAGCGTCAGGTCGAGGTCGTCACGCGTCCACGCCGCGGTGTCGGCCAGCACGGCCGACGCGACGCTACGGTCGCGGGCGGGCACGGCGAAGCTGGCCCCGTCACCGCCGAAGACGAACGGAAACTTGCGGTCCGGGAGCGCGTTGCTCAGCGCGGATATCACCGAGGCGCCGGCGGTATTGACCGACTTGTAACGGCCCGCCGCTATCGCCTTGGTCGAATCGACGACGTCGGTGAGCCCGAGCAGCCAGTCATTCGGAAGCGGCCGGTAGCGCGCCGGATCCATGATGTTGGCGAACCCCTCGAAAACCGGCAGTCGATCGTAAAAGTCGGCGTTGTCCGGCATGGCCTGATGCGATTGTGAGACGGGCTCGGGAATGCATCATAACCGGGACTCGGGTTCGCCAGCGCATCCATGGCGGCCGGCAGTGCGCGCGGCGCATCGGCCGCACAGCGTCATTCCACTGTGCGACCAACGCGGGCTAAAGCTGGTGCTCGGCGTCCTCGCGCGCGCGTTCGTTGAACTCTGCGTCGTCTCGCGTCCGCGACGTCAGCCTGCGCGCTCGTGCGCCGCTGCGTTCGTCGACGCTCCACGGACCGGCGCCGGCAACGGCGAAATACAGAAACACAAAGCTATAGATGGCAGCGAGCTCGCCGCCGTTCAGAATCGGCAGCAGGGCCCGAGGCTGGTGCGCCATGAAGTAGGCCACGGCCATTTCGCCCGACAGGATGAACGCGACCGGACGCGTGAACAGTCCGATCAGCAGCAAAAAGCCACCGAGCAGCTCGAGCGCGCCGGCGATTCCGACCAATGACATCAATTGCACACCGTCGAATTGGGCCACGTGCGGCACGTGAAGCAGCTTGGCCGACCCGTGCGCCAGGAACAGCCCGGCGACGACGATGCGCAAGATGCTCTGCAACCGCGGTGTCCAGATCGAAAAAAAGTCGTTGTCCTGATTCATGTTTTGCCTGCTCCAGATGGGGGTTTTGCTGTCGGATCCGTGGTACCTATAGGTTCGACAGCGGAAACGGCGCCGGGTTGCGGCCGGCAGGCAAGATGCCGGCCCGGCAGCGCCGGGTGCCGTCCCGGCGCCTCGGCGCGACCCGCCGCGGCGGTCAGCCGCTGTTGCGCAAGCCCGCGGCCAGTCCGTTGATCGTCAGGTGGATGCCGCGCTTGGTGCGGATGTCGGTCTGCCCGGCCCGATAACGGCGCAGCAGCTCGACCTGCACGTGATTCAGCGGATCGAGGTACGGAAATCGGTTGCGGATGCTGCGTGCCAGCGTCGGATTGTCGTCGAGCAAACCCCTCTGGCCGGTCACCTGCGACAACCAGTGCACGGTGCGATGGTGCTCGGCGGCGAGCATGGGGTAGATTGCTTCGCGCACCGCCGCATCGGTCACCAGGTCCGCATAGCGCGACGCGATCGCTAGGTCGGTCTTCGCAAGCACCATGCTCATGTTCGACAGCATGCTGCGGAAAAACGGCCAGCGCCGGTGCATCTCGCGCAGCGTCGCGATCCGCTGGTCGCGCGCCGCGGGGTCTTCGGCCAGCCAGGTCTCCACCGCGGTTCCGAACCCGTACCAGCCGGGCAAGGTCAGCCGGCATTGGCTCCAGCTGAAAACCCAGGGAATCGCCCGGAGGTCTTCGATGCGCTGCGATGGCCGGCGCGATGCCGGCCGGCTGCCGAGATTCAACTCGGCGATTTCCGCAATCGGAGTCGAGGCACGAAAATACGCCAGGAACTCGGGAGTTTCATAGACCAGCGTGCGATATGCGTTGAACGCGAATCCGGACAATGCGTGCATCGCATCGTGAAATTCCTGTGCTTGATCGGCGTCGCCGCGGTCCCGCACCAGCGTCGCTTCTAGCGTCGCGGCGACCAGTGTCTCCAGGTTGCGCCTTCCGAGTTCCGGGTCGGAATACTTGCTGGCGATGATCTCCCCCTGCTCGGTGACACGAATGGCGCCGTTCACGCTGCCGGACGGCTGCGCCAGTATCGCCTCGTAACTCGGCCCGCCGCCCCGGCCGACCGTTCCGCCCCGGCCGTGAAACAAACGCAGCTTGACATCGAAGCTGCGGAACGTGTCGACCAGCTTGAGCTCGGCTTGGTAAAGCGCCCAGTTGGCGGTCACGAACCCGCCGTCCTTGTTGCTGTCCGAATAGCCGAGCATCACTTCCTGCCAGCCGCCCCGGCTCGCCAGCCAGCGCTGGTACGCCGGGAGGCGAAACGCCGACGCCATGATTTCTCCGCAGCGCTCGAGATCGGCTATGGTTTCGAACAGCGGAACGATATTGACCGCAAGCCGGTTCGGCGTCAGCAAGCCGACTTCCTTCAGCATGACCGCCGCTTCGAGCAAGTCGGAAAGCGACTGGCACTTGGAGATCACGTAATTGGGCAACGCCCCGGGGCCGAAGCGTTGGTGGATGTCGGCCGCGGCACGCAGAATCGCGATTTCGCTCTGCAGCGTCGGCGAACGCGTCACATGCGGCGTGTCGAGCAGGCGCGGGTTCGCAAGCTCGGCGACGAGCAGGCGTACCCGCTGCGCTTCGTCCAGCGCGGCATAGTCGGAATGGACACCGGCGCGCGCCAGCAGCTCGCCGACGACCTGTTCGTGCACGTCGGAATTCTGCCGCAGATCCAGCGCCGCCAGATGAAAGCCGAATACGCTGACGGCGCGACGGAGCAATCGCAGGCGCCCCGCCGCCAGCTGCTCGGCGCCGTGCGTGGCCAGCGACTCGGCGATCACATCGAGGTCGGCGAGAAGCTCCGAGGGCGCCCGGTACGATGGCAGCACGACATGAGGCGCGCGCGGCGGCGTGCAGCCGGCGAGCTCGCGCGCGGTCGCGGCGAGTCTCGCGTAGATGCCGGTCAGCGCCTGACGGTAGGGCTCGTCGCCTCGATGCGGATTCGGATCCTCCGCGGCGGCGGCGAGTGCAAGCAGGCGCTCGGTCGGCGCGACCAGGCGACTCGACAGCGACAACTCGGCACCGAGCTGATGGATCTCGGCCAGGTGATGCAGCAGGACGAGCGTCGCCTGGGCGCGGCTCGCGTATTGCAAGGTCTCGGCGACGACGAACGGGTTGCCGTCGCGATCGCCGCCGATCCATGAGCCCATCCGCAACAGCGGCGGCGCCGCGAGCGCGGCCCCATACTCGTGCGCGAAGCGATCTTCCAATGCCGTGTACAAGCGCGGAATCTCGTCGAGAAACGTGTAACGGTAGTACGCCAGCCCGTTATCGATCTCGTCGCTTACTTGCAGCGTGGTCAGTCTGACCATCGCCGTCTGCCAGAGCGACAGCACCTGGCGATAGAGTCCGATGCGCATCGCTTCGTCCTCTTCGGGCGTCAGCGTGCTGCGGTCGCGCCATTGCAGCAGCCGGGCGATTTCGCGCTCGGCATCGAGGATGCTCTTGCGCTGAACCTCGGTCGGATGCGCGGTAAGCACCGGGCTTACCAGCGCCTCGGCGAGGACGGCCCGCAACGCCGACTCGTCGATGCCGGCCGCGCGCAGCCGTTCCAGCGCATGCGCGACGCTGCCCGCTTGCGGCGGCGAGCCGGCGATCGCGTGCGCTCGCCGGCGCCGGTTCTGGTGAACATCCTCGGCGATGTTGGCCAGATGCGAGAAGTAGCTGAACGCGCGGACGACTTCTAGCGTTTGCGCGATCGGCAGCTGGTTCAGCAAACCGGCGAGCTCGTCCTTGATCGATGGTGCGTCGTCGGCCGAAGCGCGGCGCAGACCGATCGCGGTTTGCCGGATCGCTTCGATGCGCGCATAGCCGCTCTCTCCCGTCTGGGCGCGCAGCACGTCGCCGAGCAGGCGCCCCAGCAGACGCGTGTCTTCCCTGAGCGGCAAATCCTTGTCGGCGGCCTTGTCCATTTGCAGCGGTCCTGGATCTGACGTTGGATTGTATAAGTTTCCAACCACGCCCCAATCGATTATTCTGCCTGCATCGAATCCAGCCGTTGGCGAAGCAACTATGGGCACGTCGCAATCCGCAGCGCCGATGCACGCACTGGAAGAGCATCGCGCCGCGCTCGCGGGGCGCACGCTGACCGAGTTGTTCGCCGCAGACGCCGACCGGTTTTCGCGGCTGTCGTTGTCGTGGGACCAATGGCTCGCCGACTGGTCGAAGCAACGCGTGACGCCGCAGGCGATCGATTCCCTCGTTGCGTACGCGCACGAGCGCAACCTTCCGGCCTGGATCTCGGCGCTGTTCAGCGGAGAAAAGATCAACCTGTCGGAGGGGCGGCCGGTGTTGCACACCGCGCTGCGCCAGCAGGACGACACGCCGCTTCTGGTCGACGGCAGCGACGTGATCGTTCAGGTTCGCGCCGCGCAGGCGCGCGTGCGCACGCTGGCGTCGCAGGTCCGCGGCGGCTTGCGCCTGGGCGCGAGCGGCAGGCCGCTGCGTCATGTGATCGCGATCGGAATCGGCGGCTCCGATCTCGGACCCAAGCTCGTCTGCGATGCGCTGGCCCAGCCGCGGAACCACCGCGGCGACGGCGCCGATGTCGCATTCGTCTCCAACGTCGATCCCGAGCACCTGACGCGCGCGCTGGCGGGGCTCGATCCGGCGACGACCTTGTTCATCGTGACCTCCAAGACATTCACGACCGGCGAAACGCTTGCCAACGCGCATGCGGCGCGAGCATGGCTGGCGCATGCGCTGGGCGCCGGCGGCGCGCTTGGCGCGCACTTTGTCGCGATCACCAGTAACGACGAGGCGGCGCGCGCGTTCGGCGTCGCGGGCGCCGACATACTGCCGATCTGGGACTGGGTCGGCGGCCGCTATTCGCTCTGGTCACCCGTCGGACTGCCGATCGCGATTCGCTGCGGCTGGGACAGCTATGCGGAGCTCCTCGCCGGCGCGGAGAGCATCGACCGTCATTTTCGGGAGACGCCGCTCGAACGCAATCTGCCGGTGCTGCTGGCGCTGGTCGATTTCTGGAATGCGCGCGTGCTGGGCGTCCCGCAACGCATCGTCGCGCCCTACGCCGAGGCGCTCAAGCTGTTGCCTAGCTATCTGCAGCAGCTGACGCTGGAAAGCAACGGCAAGTCGGTGCTGCGCGACGGGTCACCGGTCGACGGTCCGACCGCGCCGGCACTTTGGGGTGGGCCCGGCACCGACGGCCAGCACGCCTACTTCCAGTGGCTGCACCAGGGCACGTCGGCTGCGGCGGTCGAGTTCATCGTGCCGGTGCGCGCCACCCATCCGCTCGGCGAGCAGCAAGCGCTGCTCATTGCGAATGCGCTGGCGCAGGCGCAGGCCCTGATGCGCGGCAAGTCGCTCGACGAGGCACGGGCGGAAGTCGCACGCACGGCGAAGGACGCCGCGCCGGCCGCGGCCGGCGCGCTCGCCGCCAATCGCGTCTGTCCCGGTAATCGTCCCTCGACGACGCTGCTGATGCCGGAGCTCAATGCGCGGCGACTGGGCCAGTTGATCGCCCTGTTCGAACACCGGACCTTCGTCGAAGGTGTGCTGCTGGGCATCAATTCGTTCGATCAATGGGGCGTCGAATTGGGCAAGGCGCTGGCCGCGCCGCTTTTCAGCGCACTGAAGAGCGGCGTCGAGCCGGCCGGCGCCGATGCATCGACGCTCGGTCTGGCTGCGCACGTCAATGCGCTGAATCGCCCGCGCTAGGCACCTCGCTCGTCGCCGGCGCAGGAACGGGCAGCGCGGTATCGGACGGCCTGACATTGGACGGCGTGCCACCGGACGAAGCGGCATCGGGACGAGTCCGTATCTCGGTGCGCGTCGCCTCGCCGCGCGCCGAAACCAGCGCCTCCGCCAGCCGCCACACTGCCGTCGCATAGAGCCGGCTGCGGTTGTACCGCGTCAGCACATACCAGTTGCCGAACACCAGCCAATAGCTGGGGCCCTCGGCTTCCTCCAGCATCAGCAATCCGATGGGCTCGGAGCCGGGATCGGCCGGCAAGGGGTCGGCACCGACACCGTCGCGCGTCCAGGCGTCGAGCGGCCGACGCTCGCTGACGCCGCCGTCGAGCTTGCGCAACACGGCTTCGCTCCCCGCCGGATCGACTCGCGCCTGGGCCAGCACCGGCGCACCCGGCTGCCAGTCGTGCCGCGCCAGATAATTGCCGACACTGCCGATCGCATCGGCCGGTTCGGCCGACAGGTCGATCCGCCCATCCCCGTCGTAGTCGACGGCGTAAGCCCGGACGCTGCCCGGCATGAATTGCGGCAGGCCCGTAGCGCCGGCGTACGAGCCCTTGGGCACCAGCGGCGAAATGCCCTGCTCGCGCGCGAGGAGCAGAAACTGCCTGAGCTCGTTCCTGAAAAAATCGCTGCGTCGCGGATAGTCGAACGCGAGCGTCGTCAGCGCATCGAACACACGGTAGCTGCCGGTGTTGCGGCCATAGAAGGTTTCGACGCCGATGATCGCGACGATCACCTCGGCCGGAACGCCGAATTCGGCTTGGGCGCGCGCCAGCGCTTCCTCGTTGGCCCGCCAGAACTCGAGCCCGCCGTCGATGCGTTCGCGGTTGAGGAATTGCGGCGCATATTCGTACCATTTTGGCGGCGACAGCACCGGCCGCGACATCGCGGCGACGATGCGCGGCTGATAGCGCGCATGTGCGAACAGATGGACGAGTTCGCGGCGCGCGAATCCGTGCTCGGCGACGAGCTCGGCGATGAAGGCTCGGGTCTCGGGGCGTTGGTCGTAGCGCAGCGGCGCGCCGCTTGTCGCGGCATCGAGGGCCGTCGCGACCAGCATCGCCAGCGAAAACAGCAGGCACCGCCGAGCGCCGCGCGACGTAGTGGCGAGCAGCGCGACGGCGGCCCGCGCGCGCCGCGCAGGCGCGACCGCGGCGGCTCGCTCAGGGAACAAGATCATGCACGGCGAATGTTATCATCCGCGCGCCGTCAGCTTGGCGTTCCTTATCGGGCGTTTCGACAACCTTTCGCTGATGCTCTATCCGCTGTTTCGACCGCTGCTGTTCACGCTCGATCCCGAGACCGCGCACGACGTCGCTTTCGTCGCGCTCGATGCCGCCGTGGCCAGCGGCGCCGCGCAGCTGACCGCGCCGCGCGTAGCGGCATCGCCGGTCGAGACGATGGGCCTCGAATTTCCCAATCGCGTCGGACTCGCCGCGGGGCTGGACAAGAACGCAGCGCATATCGACGGCCTGGCAACGCTCGGATTCGGATTCATCGAATGCGGCACCGTGACGCCGCGGCCCCAGCCGGGCAATCCGAAGCCGCGCCTGTTCCGCCTGCCCGAGGCCCGGGCGCTGGTCAATCGGATGGGCTTCAACAACGACGGCGTCGATCGCTTTCTGGCCAACGTCGCGCGCTCGCGGTTCGCTGCCAAGCGCGGCATCCTGGGCTTGAACATCGGCCGTAATTTCGACACGCCCAACGAGCGCGCCGCGGACGATTACCTGACGTGTCTGTCGGCGGTCTATCGCGACGCGAGTTATGTGACGGTCAACATTTCCTCGCCGAACACGTCGGGGCTGCGCGAGCTGCAGGAGGGCGCCGCGCTGCAGCCGCTGCTGGCGGCGCTGAAGGCCGAGCAGGGGAAGCTTTCGCAAAAGCACGGCAAGTACACTCCGCTGGTGGTCAAGATCGCGCCCGATCTGTCGAGGCCGGACATCGGGCGGATCGCGCGGACGCTGGTCAACCAGCGGATCGACGGCGTCATCGCGACCAACACGACCACCGATCGCAGCGCCGTCGGCGCCTTGCCTCACGGCGGCGAAGCCGGCGGCCTCTCGGGCGCGCCGCTGCGCGAAAAATCAACGGCTGCGGTTCGTGCGCTGGCGCAGGCGCTCGACGGTGCGATGCCTATCATCGGCGTCGGCGGGATCATGTCGGGCGAGGACGCGCGGGAAAAAATCGCGGCAGGTGCCACGCTGGTGCAGATCTATACCGGGCTGATCTACCGGGGCCCGCAGCTGGTCGTCGAAATCGCCGAGGCGCTGGCGCAGCGCTAGCGAACCGAACCGGGCGTTACGCGGGCTGCGCCGCGACGGTACCGTCGTCGGCAAATTTCTCTTCCAAGGTCGCCATCATGCTGTTGAACGCGCGGTCGACCAGCGGCTCGGCTTCGACCAGCCGGGCGCGATCGTTGCGGAAACGCTCCGCCAGTTCGTCGGCGGACAGCGACACGGCTTTCTGGCCCTGACGGTTGGTGAACAGATAAGTGCCGCGGAGCGGACTCACCCATGCCAGCTTGGCGAAAGCGAGCTGCCCGTCCTCGCCTTCGAATTCGACCCACATGCCGCGGTCGAGCGTCGCGGCGATTTCGGCAAAATGGTCCTGCGGGACCTCGGGCTCCGGCTCGGGCGGCGGCGGTGCCGGTGCAGGCGCCATCGCTTCGGCCAGCTTGCGCGCTTTGGCCGCAGTCTCCACGTCGCCCTTGGCGGTGGCTTCCTCGGCCGCGGCGGCGGCGGCTTCGGCGACCGCGGTGGTCGGCATCGGCGCCGCCGCAAGGCTCGGCTTGACCGCGGCCGCGTGCGCCTCCACCAGGTTGGTCATGAACTGCTCGCGCCCGCCCGGCTCCCACGGGATGTTCACCAGGCCGCCTTGCAGCCGCTTCAACAGATTACGCAGCATCGCGACCAGCCGCTTGCGCTCCTCGGTCTCGCGCTTGGGCTGCACGCTCCAGATCAGATCGTCCAGGGTCGAAAGCGCCGACGTCCAGCCCTCGCTGGTTTCGCCGTCGCGCAGATAGCGCTGCGTCAGCGTGGCCATCCACTGCTCGCGCAGGAACGTCGCGAGGAACGTCGGCGTCGGATGCTGCCGCAGACGCAGCTCGACTTCGGCGTGGGCAACCGACTGCGCGATCTCCAGTCGATCGCGCTGATCGATCTCCTCGGCGCTCGACTGGATCTGCGCCTCGGCCGACTTGTCTTCCTCCTCGAGGAACTTCTCGAGATCGGCGCGAAGCTCGTCGAACAGCCCGATGTCCTCGGAAAACTCCTCGAGCACGCGATGGACGATCGATTCGATCTTCCGGTACAGCGGGTCCTCGTGCCCCATCGTCGGCGACCAGCCGATGCCGGCGTGAGCGAGCGCGTTGACCAGCAGTCGAGACGGGTGCGACTTCTTGGAGAAAAACGCGCCGTCCAGCATGGCTGCGCGCAGCACCGGCATCTGCAGCCGGCCGATCAGCGCCTTGATGCTGTCGGGCAGATCCTTGGTCTCGAAGATGAAGTCGAACAGCATCGCCACCAGCTCGATCGTCATCGCCTCGAGCTGATTCGCCTTCGAGCCGAGCGGCGACTCCTGCAGGTCGCGCAGTACGTTGTGCATGTCCTGCTGCAGTCCGGCGAGCTGGAAGGAAACGCCGCCGTAGTTCATGCTGCTTTCGCCGTGCTGCAGGCGGGAAAGCGCGTCGCCCAGTTCTGGTGTGGCGAGGATCCGCGGTCCGCCGAACGGGCCGACGGCCGGCTGCGCCTGCTGCGCCGCGCCGCCGCCCGCCATCATCCCCAGCGCGCTGACCAGCGCCTGCATCGAGAGCGCCTGGCCCGGCTCATGCGCCGCGGGCGGCCCTGCATCCGGAACCTGGATTCCACCCGGCGGAAGTCCCGCGGGCATCGGAGCGGCCGCGCCCTGCTGGCCCATCCGGGAGCTGACTAGGCGCTGCAGCATCGCCATCAGGTCGACCTCGCCGCCGCCCTGCGGCGGCGTGGCGCCATCGGTCTTGTCGTCGGCGCCGCGTCCGCCGTGGCCGCCGCCGCCTCTTTGCACGGCCGCCGGTCGCAGCTGCGGCACGACATTCATGCCCTCGAGGTGGCGGTTGACGTCCGCGTAGATCGCGGCGATGTCGCCGAACGATGTCTGGTTGAGCTCCTTGAGGATCGCGAGCTTGATGCGACGGTCGCCTTTGATTCCGTGCAACGCTTCGGTAAACGCTGCGACGATCGTCGTCGGCGCCAGCGGATTCGCCGCGGTTTCCAGGTTGGGCTCGCCCATCAGGAAGCCGACGCCGCGATTGAGCTCACGCAACTCCTCGTGGCAGGCGTTTTCGACCACGCGCACGATGTTGCCCGACAACACCGACTCGTCCATCGCCTCGGTGTCCACCAGCGTCAATTTCCGGGCATCGACGGCCGAGAAGTCGGCCTTGGCCAGCCCTTTTCCGCTGATGCGCTCGTCGACCAGTTGCCGCAGATGGCGTTCGAAGTCGGCCATCAGGTTGGCGCGCTCGCGGGTCAATGCCTCGCGCGCATCGAGAAACACCGACTGATCCTCTCGCACATCCGAGCGCTCGGCGCGCGCCATCAGAAGATCTCCGACGCGGTCAAGCATCGACGTGAACGACAGCACCAGACGATGGATCGCGAGGTCCCGGCAATCGCCGAGTATCCTGGCCATATCCCTGGGCACCGGGCGCCGGGTGGCGCGGTCGCCGGAGGTCGTTGTCACGCTCACGCGTTCGGTCCTCTTTGGCCGTGCGCGGGTCGCGCGGCGTCCAGTCGCGAGCCGGCGCTGATCGCGCCTCTCCCGCCTCCCCGCTGGCTTGAACCCGCAAAAACGGCAAGTTACTGTAACACGCGAAGTTTGAGGCCGCCAATGCAAAAAAACGCCACCTATCGACGAATAAGCTCCGCCCAGGCCTTTTCCAGACGTTTGTATGACACCGGGAAAGGCGTGCGAAGCTCTTGTGCGAAGAGCGAAACCTTCAATTCCTCAACCAGCCAGCGGAACGCTTCGAGCGCCGGTTCGACGCGCTGTGCGATCTGATTGGCCTCGGCCCGGGCCCGGTAGCGCTCCCAGAGCGCGGCCACCGTTTGCGCGTGTTTTGCGTCCCGGGCCGGATCGGCCGCGGCTTTCGCGAGTCTCTTGTCCAGCGCCTGCAGGTATCGCGGCAGGTGGGCGAGCTGCGTCCAGGGGGTGGCCGAAAAAAATCCCGGATAGACCAGCGTGGCGCGTTGCGCCCGCACGTCGGCGCCCAGGCGCGCTTGCGAGGATGGCAGCGAAGAGAGCCGCTGCGACAGAGTGTGGTAATCGGCCGCGATCGCGGCCAGCATCCGGAACGCGCCTTCGACCACCGCGGGAAGCCGGGTGCGAGCGCGCTTGACCTGGTCGGCGAACGCACGCTCCGAGCGCGGCAGTGGATCCTCGCCGATGAAGGCCCGGTCGCTCACCGCAGCGAGCACATCAGCCAGCAGCGCATCGGTGGGAATCGCCGTCTTGAGTGGCAGGGCCGCGGCAGCAAATCCCGGCGGATTCTTCTCCCAGCGCTGCAGTACATCCTTCAACTGCTGGCGGATCAGGCGCACGACGGCGATGCGCGTCGCGGCCTCCGCGGCTTCGCGCGTGTCGTACAGGCGCAGGGCGGCGCTGTCGCCGTCGATGACCAGGGCCGGATAGCCGGTCAGCCGGCGGCCGGCGCGCTCGACCGTCAGCGTCTCCGGCAAATCGCCGAAATCCCACGACCTGATACCGGTGCGCTCGAACTCGGGCCCGGCAGCGGCGAAGCTGAGCTGGGCCGCTTCGCCCAGCTGCGTCCGCAGCTCGCCCAGATCGCGGCTTTGGGCGAGCTCCCTGCCCGACGCGTCGATGATGCGCACATTGACGCGCAAGTGCGGCGGCAGCTCGGAATCGTCCCAGATATCGGCCGGGAGCGCCTCGCCCAGGCGCACGCTCAGGAAAGCGCGCAGCGTATCGGCAAGCTCGGCGCCGGCGCGGTCGTCTTCGATCGACTCGAGAAACGCCGTGACGACTTCTGCAGGCGGCGTCAGCCGATTGCGCCACGCCTTGGGCAGCGCCTTCAGATACCAGCCGACTTTCTCCCGGATCATCCCGGGAACGAGCCACGACAGCCTCGCCGCGTCGATCTGGTTAAGCTGGGCGAGCGGGACGGTCAAGGTCAAGCCGTCGAGCGGGTGCCCGGGCGCGAACCGATAGGCGAGCGGCAACGGCGCGCCCGCCATCGCCATCGTCTCCGGATACTGCTCCTCGGTCACGCCCGCAGCGGCGTGCCGCATCAGCGCCTCGCGCGTCATGTACAGCAGGCGCGGCGCCGTCGCTTCGGCGCGCTCCCGCCACCGCTCGAACGCCACGGTCGAATGGATGCCAGCCGGAACGCGGTCCGCGTAAAACGCGCAGAGCGCCTCGTCGTCGACCAGCACATCCTGCCGGCGAGCCTTGTGCTCGAGCTCGGCGATCGACGCGATCAGCTGCCGGTTGTGCGCGAGAAACGCGCCCTTGGTCGTAAGATCGCCGGTGACCAGCGCTTCGCGCAGGAATACTTCGCGCGCGGCCGCCGGATCGATCGCCCCGTACGAAATCCGGCGTCTGGGTACCAGCGTCAGCCCGTACAGCGCAACGCGCTCGGAGCCGATGACTTCGCCGCGCGCCGCATCCCATTGCGGATCGAAATAGCTGCGCTCGAGCAGCGGTCCGGCGCTTTGCTCGATCCACTCCGGCTGGACCCGCGCCGCGCAACGCGCGTACAGGCGTGTCGTGTCGGTCAGCTCGGCCGCGAGCACCCATTTCGCGCCTTTTTTCGTCATGCCCGAACCTGGGTGCAGGAAGAACTTGAGCCCGCGCGTGCCCAGGTAGTGCTCGTCGACCTCGGCGCGGCATCCGACGTTCGACAAGAGACCCGCGAGCAGCGCGCGATGGATGGCCTCGTAGCGGGTGGCATCGATCTTGTCGGGGAGCGCATCTGTCCACTTCCAGCCGAGCTCGGCCACCTGCTCGCCCAGCTGCCGGTGCAGGTCGCGCCACTCGCGCAATCGCAGATACGAAACGTAATGCGCGCGGCATTGCTCGACGAGCTTCTTGTGCGACAGCTTCGCCGCCAGTGCGTCGGCGAAGAATTGCCAGAGCGCAAGGAGACTTAAGAAATCCGAGCGTTCGTCGCGAAAGCGCAGGTGCGCCTGATCGGCCGCCTGGCGCTTTTCCAGCGGACGCTCGCGGGGATCGGGCACCGAGAGCGCGCTCGCGATGACCAGCATCTCGGCCATCGGGCCTTCCTTTGCCGCAAGCAGCATCCGGCCGATGCGCGGATCGACGGGCAGCGTGGCAAGCTCGCGGCCCAGCGGCGTGAGCCGGTAAGCAGGGGCCCCGCGAAGCGGGGATGCGCCCGGGCGAATCGCCGCTTGCGGCCGACTCGCGACATCGAGTTCTTCGCCGGCCGCGGAAGGCGGCCGAGGCGTCAGCCGGCGCTGTGCATCGACGGCGCCCAGTTCCTCAAGCAGTTGATACCCGTCGGCGATCGCGCGCGGGCTTGGCCGCTCGAGAAACGGAAACGCGTCGACCGCCGTCAGATCGAGCGCGGCCATGCGCAGGATGACTGCGGCGAGCGACGAACGGAGGATTTCCGGCTCGGTGTATTTCGGCCGCGCGGCGAAGTCCTCTGCGCCGTACAGCCGGACGCAGACGCCGGCGGCGACCCGCCCGCAGCGGCCCGCGCGCTGATCGGCCGCCGCCTGCGCGATCTTCTCGATCTGCAGCTGCGTCACCTTGTTGCGCAGCGAATAGCGCTTGACCCGCGCGAGGCCCGAGTCGATCACATAGTGAATGCCGGGGACCGTCAGCGAAGTTTCCGCGACATTGGTCGCGAGCACGATGCGTCGCCCGCCGCTGCGGCTGAAGACACGCTGTTGCTGCTCGGCGGACAGCCGCGCGTACAGCGGCAGAATTTCCACGGCGCGCGCGTACGGCCGCCGGGCCATGCTTTTCGCAAGCAAATCGGATGTCTCGCGAATCTCGCGCTCGCCGGGGAGGAACACCAGGATGTCGCCCGGACCTTCGCGCCAGAGGTCCTCGGCCGCGGCGACGATCGCCTCCTCGAGCTCTTCCTCGTCGTCGGCTTCGTCGGCCGCGCCGCCCCCAAGCGGGCGATAGCGGACTTCGACCGGATAGTTGCGACCCGACACCTCGAGCACCGGCGCAAGCCTGCCATCGACGCCGAAATGCCTGGCGAAGCGATCCGCATCCAGCGTCGCCGAAGTGACGATCAGTTTCAAATCCGGCCGCCGTGGCAACAGCTGCTTCAGGTAGCCGAGCAGGAAATCGATGTTGAGGCTGCGTTCATGCGCCTCGTCGATGATGATCGTGTCGTAGGCGGCGAGAGCGCGGTCGGATTGCGTCTCGGCGAGCAGGATGCCGTCGGTCATCAGCTTGATGTAGGCGTCGGGACGCGTGTGGTCGGTGAAGCGGACCTTGTAGCCGACCGCGGTGCCGAGCTCTGCGTTGAGCTCCTCGGCGATTCGCGCGGCGACGCTGCGCGCGGCGATGCGTCGCGGCTGCGTGTGGCCGATCAAGCCGCGGGTACCGCGCCCCAGCTCCAGGCAGATCTTCGGAATCTGCGTCGTCTTGCCGGATCCGGTTTCGCCGCAGACGATGACGACCTGATGTTCGCGGATGGCTGCGGCGATCCGGTCCCGCGCCTCGGAGACGGGCAACTCCGGCGGGTAGGCTATCGGCGGACGGCCCGCAGCACGATGCGCGACCTTGTCGATCGAGGCCGCGATCGCCTGCTCGAGCCGATGCCGCTCCGCCGGCGAAGTGCGGGACCCGAGCCGGTCGATTCTGCGGCCGAGCGGAATCCAGTCGCTCGCCATGCCGGCGCCAAGCCGCCGTCGAAGCTCGGCGATCGACGCCGAAGACGCGGGCGAATCCGGTCCGGCGGAGCCGGCGGCCTTGCGCGGCTGGGTCACGACCGGCTTCCTGTTTTCGGGGCAGCAACGCGGCCCGGGGGGTTTATCATGTCCTTTTCGGCGCTTCGGGGGACTTCATATGCTGCGCACGATCACTCTCGCGTTGACGCTGGCGGCACTGACCGCGATCGCGACGGCGCCTCCCGCATCGGCCAAGACGCTGCGCTGGGCCGGGCGGGGCGACATGCAGACGACCGACCCGCATTCGCAGAACGAGAATCTGACCAACAACATCAACATACTCGTCTACGAAACGCTGATCGAGCGCGACAAGAAGCTCGTCCTGCGACCGTCGCTCGCCGAGTCGTGGCAGCAAACATCGCCGACGATCTGGCGGTTCAAGCTGCGGGCGGGCGTCAAGTTCCACGACGGCACACCGTTCACCGCCGACGACGTCGTGTTCAGCTACGAGCGCGCCCGCGCCGATACCTCGCAGCTGCGCGCCTATGCCAGGGCCGCGGGGATGCCGAAGAAGATCGACGACCTGACCGTCGATTTCACCACCGATGGACCGAACCCGATCGAGCTCGAGCACGTCGCCACGATCAACATCATGAGCCGCGCGTGGTGCGAAGCGAATCGCGCGACCAAGCCGCAGAACTACAGCCAGAAGGAGGACATGATCACGGCCCACCAGGCCAACGGCACCGGCGCGTACATGCTGAAGTCGCGCGAGCCGGACATCAAGACCGTGCTGGTCAAGAACCCGAACTGGTGGGGGATCAAGGCAGGGCTCTGGGAGGGCAACGCCGACGAGGTGATCTACCTGCCGATCGTTTCCGACGCGACGCGGATGGCGGCGCTGATGTCGGGCGAAGTCGACCTGGTCAACGATCCGCCGCCGCAGGACGTGCCCAGGCTCAAGCAGAATCCGGGCCTCAAGGTGCTCGAAGGCAGCGAAAACCGCATCGTGTTCATCGGCATGGACCAGAAGCGGGACGAGCTGCTGTATTCCAACGTCAAGGGCAAGAACCCGTTCAAGGACAGGCGCGTGCGGCAGGCCCTGTACCAGGCGATCGACATCGAGGCGATTCGCACGACGACGATGCGCGGCTTGTCGCAGCCGTCCGGCGCGCTGATGCCCTCGCCCGTGCAATCGACACCGGAGCTCGAAAAGCGCCTGCCGTTCGACAAGGCCAAAGCCAAGCAGCTTCTGGCCGAAGCCGGCTATCCGAACGGTTTCGAGGTCACGCTCGATTGCCCGAACAACCGTTACGTCAACGACGAGAAGATCTGCCAGGCGCTTGCCGCCATGTGGGCGCAGATCGGCGTGACGATCAATGTCAATGCGATGCCGCGCGCCAACTATTTTCCGAAGCTCGAGAACACCGATACCAGCATGTACATGCTGGGATGGGGCGGCGGGGCGATCGACGGCATTTTCATCCTGCAGCCGGTGCTCGCGTCCTATACGGGCAAGGGCGACGGCGACTACAACTACGGCAGGTACACCAATCCGAAACTCGACGAGCTGATCGCCAAGGTCAAGGTGGACATGAATCCCGACCAACGCCTTGCCGAGATCCGCGAAGCGCTGGCTGCGCATAACGCCGAGATCAATCACCTGCCGCTGCATCGCCAGGTCATACCGTGGGCGGAGCGCAGCAACGTCACCGCCGTGCATCGCGCCGACAATCAGGTGATGCCGTTCTGGGTGAAGATCGAATAGCGGCTGCGCGGCCAGCTCATCCGATCGCGGGGGCCGTGACGGCGACCGGCGTGTTCACGCGCAGCAGGTAGCGCGTGATCGCCCAGGCGACCGCGATAGTCGCGGCGATTTCCAGCGTCGCGTAAAAGGCGCCCGCGGCAGTGCCCTTGAGCAGCGCGTTGCCGACGATGCGCACGATCGCGTTGGCGGCGACGAACGCCGGAACCAGTCGAAGATCGTAGCGCAGCACAGTCGCGAACAGCAGCGTGTAGAGCGCGCCGCCGACCAGTCCGCCGACGATGATCGCCGGCCAATCGTCGGCCCTCAACGCCGCCAGGGCGGCGGTCGCGATCGTCAACGCCGCGTAGACCAGCCAGCGGCGGCGGCGCCAACCGTCGGTCCAGCGCTCCAGCCAGTGCAGCGCGATGATCGTGACCGCGACACCGAGGACCGGCGCGGAAACCGACCTGACCAGGGCGTCGAGCCACGGAAGCCACGCGTTCTCGATCGTGTAACGCGCCGACCGGGGAAAGTCCTGCGCTGCCACCGCGCCGGCCAGACCTTCGACGCCGGCGACGAAAAACCCGGCGCTGGCCCCACGCAGCCACAGGCGACCGATGCCCGTGTCCGGCGCCGAATGCTCGCGGGCTTCCCAGACGGCCACACCCGCGAGCAGGCTCGCGAGCAAGGTGATCGGAACGAGCGAAAGCGCGATCCCAGCCGCACCCAGCGCGATTTGCGGCGCCAGCGGCTCGGCGGTCTTGAGCTGCATCGCGAACCCGGGCCATGCATTGATCCCGGTGACCAACGACGCCACGCCAACGGTACCCAGTGCCAGCCAGAACGCGCGCTTGTCGAAGCGTCCTCGGCTCCAGGCGATGATCGTCGCGATGATCGCTGCGAATCCGGCCACGATCAACGCCAGCGTGATCGCGTTTTTTGCGAGACTCAATCGGCTCGCCCGCAGGCGTTCGGCGCGTTGCCATGTCTCGGGCACGAAGACATAACGGCCGGACCCGGCGACCTCGTCGCCCGCGATCGCCACGATCACGCGTGCCTCGCCGCCCTTGCCGACCTCGACCGTCGGATCGGCGTAGGTGAATTGCCAGTCGGCACGTGCCGGTCGCGATTGCTCCTCGGCTGATACCTCGTGCAGCGTCACCGGATCGAGCCCGAAGTGTTGCCGGATCTCCTGCTGGGCGAGCGTGCGCGCCTGCTCGCGCGAAAGCTTCGCGCCCGGGCGCTTTTCCGGCAGCTGGTGACGGACTTGCCGAACCGTGCCGTCGCCGGCCACGGTGACACGCCACTCCTCGGCGCGGTCCGCGACGTCGCCGCCGTCGAAGCGCGCATAGCGCGCCTCCCAGAGCGGCGGCGCAAGCCAATTGCCGATCAGCTTTTCATACGCATCGCGTCCCGCTTCGCGCCAGACGAACTGGTGCCATTGCGCCGCCCCCGCATCATCGGTGACGAGGCGGACGGCCGAAAAGCGCTTCCAGCCGTCGTCCGGCTTCATACCGCGCTGCGCGACGGCCGCGTCGGCGTCGGCCTCGGCCTGGGCTCGATCGACAAGCAGCGGCGGCGTATCGCGCTGCAGTCCACCACTCAATCCGATGGCCGCCAGGCCGGCGAGGCCGAGCACCGGCAGCGCACGCTGTACGCGCGCGGTCCACACACCGGCCGCCGCGCGGCCACGCAGCAGCGCCGCTGCCTCCGGCGCAGCCGGTGCTTGCCATGCGCCGTTGCGCAGGGCTTCCGGAAGCGCGAGCCATTTGCCCGCGCGAAAACGGCGCGCGAGCACGATCGCCAGCGGCACCAGCCCTGCCGCAATGACCAGCGCCTGGTTGATCGTGCTGCCCTGGCCCTCGATCAGAAATACGGGGATCGACATCAGCGTCAGGTCGAACACGGCGTGCAGGATGACGGTGGTCAACAGCCCGAAGCGCACGAAGATCAATCCCCACACGAAAGCCGGGCCGGCGAGCTCGACCAGCCGCGAATACGACGGGAATCCCGGATAGTTGGCATGCGCCGCGCCGAAGACGATCGCCTGCAGGACCAGCGTGATCGCGATCAACAGCCTGCGATGACCGAGGTGACTGCCGAGCAGAGCCGCGATCGACAACGGCACCGCGCGGAACAGGCATTCCTCCATGAACCCTGCCTGCAAGGCCATGCCGATCGGCGCCAGCGCCGGCAGTGCGCTGCCCAGGATATTGGGATCGGTCAGCGATTCCGACGGCTGCCACCAGCCGAAGTATCGATTGGTCACGAAATAAAACGCGGCGATCAGCGCCAGCTCGATCGGCACGGCGAGGTAGCCGGCGGCTGTCCGCCCCAGCACCTCGAGTGAAGGCGCGGCAGATCGTGACCACAGCCGCCACAGCTGGGGATGCTCGGGAAACGCGCGTCGCGACAGGCTTTCCGCAGCCATGAACACCAAACCAAGCGCAAGCCCGCCGCCAACGAAAACCAGCACTGCCAACGCGAATTGCTGCCCCCAAAACACCCAGACCGGCTGCGCCGTATCGAAGTTGAACCACGCCTGCGGCGCGTTGGCGACCAGCGCGAGCGCATTCAGGCCGGCGACGATCGCTCCGGCGACGAGTGCCGGCCGCCAGATCAGCGCGCGCCGGCGCAACAGCCAGAGCACGCCCAGCACGCATCCCCCGATCCCGTACAGCGCGCCGGCCGAAATACCCGCGACCTCGGCGATCGCGTTGTTGGCGAAGCGCATTTCCTGGAATCGCCGTTCGAAGGCCTCGGGGATGTAGACCAGATGCGTGAGGTCGACCAATCGGTCCCCGGCCACGCCGAGGCGCATCCGGTAGCGACCGTCGCCCAGCGTCTCGCGCTCGCGCTCATAGACGAAGCTGTGGTCGATGCGACCGTTCGGCAGCTGCAGCTGCGATTGCTCGAGCAGCTTGTACGGCGCGAAGTCGATCGCCCAGTCGGTCCGCGCACTCTTCTCGGCGATCGCGCGCGCCGCCGCCGCGTCGAGCGCGGCGCCGGGCTCGCTCTCGGGCACCTTGCGCGTGAAGCCGTAGATCGTGCCGTCCGGACGAAAGCGCAGGCGCGCCTCGGCGGTTTCGCCCGGCTTGAACAGACGCACTTCCCACCAGTACGGGGAGTAGAGCGTGCCGTTCAGCATCTGGGTAAACGCCGGCTTGCCGCCGGCCTCCAGCTCGACAAAGTTTTGCGTCGCACCGTCATGCGCGAATACGACTGCGCGTTGGGCGCCTGCGGGCGCGAGATTCAGGCGGTCCGCGATCGCGGCGGCCCGCGCCAGCGCGTCGCCTCGAGTCATCGTGACGTCGAGATTGATCAGCGGCAGCGCCGCCGGAAAATAGCGCCAGGCAAATACGCCCGACAAGGCGGAGATGACGACAAGGACGATCCAGAACGCCGGTTTGCGGGTGATTCTGTTCATTGCTGGTTTCGGTCGCTGATCAAGGAGAACCGGAGCGCCCGAGATCGGGCCTGCCGCGGGCTCACGGTCGCAGTTCGCTCAGTTGGATTACGCCGCGTCCGGCGAGTTCTTCCAGCGCAGCATCCGACAGTCCCAGCCGCGCCGAAAGCACGTCCCGCGTGTGCTCGCCGAGCAAAGGCGGTGCCCGAGTATACGCGACCGGCGTCGCCGAGAATTTCAGCGGATTGCCGACTTGAGGCACCGCGCCGGCAAGCGGATGCGGCATGTCGAAGCGCATGCTGCGCGCCAGCACCTGCGGATCGGCGAACACCTGGTCCAGACGATTGATCGCGCCGCAGGGGACGCCGACCGCCTCCAGCGACGTCAGCCAGTCGCGCTGCGTCCGCGTGCGCATCAGCTCGGCGATCAGCGGCACGACGACGTCGCGATGCCGCACGCGCTCTATGTTGGTCGCGAAACGCGCATCGTCCAGCCACGCGATGCGGCCGGCGACTTCGCAAAAGCGCGCGAACTGCCCATCGTTGCCGACGGCGAGAACCAGAGGGTCGTCCGCGCAGTCGAATACCTGGTACGGCACGATGTTCTGATGCGCGTTGCCGGCGCGGCCCGGCGGCCTGCCGGTGATCAGATAATTCATGTCCAGCGAGGCCATCATCGCGACCTGCGTATCGAGCAGTGCCGTATCGATGTACTGGCCGATGCCGGCGACCGCGCGATGCGCGATCGCCGCCAGGATTGCGGTCGTCGCATACATGCCGGTCATCAGATCGGCGATTGCGATGCCGGCTTTTTGCGGCCCGCCGCCGGGCCGGTCGTCGCGCTCGCCGGTGACGCTCATGAAGCCGCCGATGCCCTGGATGATGAAATCGTAGCCCGCACGGTCCGCGTAAGGGCCGGTCTGGCCGAATCCGGTGATCGAGCAGTAAACCAGTCGCGGATTGCTAGCGGCGAGCGCAGGGTAGTCGAGGCCGTAGCGGGCCAGCGCACCGACCTTGAAATTTTCGACGACGATGTCGGCCTGGCGGCAGAGATTCTCGACGATGCGCCGGCCTTCAGTCGACGTGAAGTCGACGGCGACCGACTGCTTGCCGCGATTGCAGCTCAGATAATAGGCTGCCTCGGCGGTGTCGCGCCCATTCGCGTCCTTCAGAAACGGCGGACCCCAGCGACGCGTGTCGTCGCCGCCGCCCGGCCTTTCGATCTTGATGACCTCGGCGCCGAGATCGGCGAGCAGCTGCGTGCACCACGGGCCGGCAAGCACGCGCGACAAATCGACGACGGTCAGATGAGCGAGCGGTCCCGGCATCGATGATCCACCGCCGGGCTAAGTCGCTGCGGTCCGCCGCGACTAGGCCCTAGTCGACGGCCTTGACCAGATCCTCGACGACTTTCTTGGCGTCGCCGAACACCATCATCGTCTTGTCCATGTAGAAAAGCGGATTATCGAGACCGGCGTAGCCCGAGGCCATCGAGCGCTTGTTGACGATGACCGACTTGGCCTTGTATGCCTCGATGATCGGCATGCCGTAGATCGCGCTGCCCTTCTGCTCGGCCAGCGGATTGACGACGTCGTTGGCGCCGAGAATCAGCGCGACATCGGCTTGTGGGAACTCGCTGTTGATGTCCTCCATTTCGAATACCTGGTCGTACGGGACCTCCGCTTCGGCGAGCAGCACGTTCATGTGCCCGGGCATCCGTCCGGCGACCGGGTGAATCGCGTATTTGACGTTGACGCCCTTCGCGGTCAGTTTCGCGGCGAGCTCCTTGACGGCGTGCTGCGCGCGCGCGACCGCGAGGCCGTAGCCGGGAACGATGATCACCGTGTCGGCGTTCGACAAAAGGAACGCCGCATCGTCGGGACTGCCGCTCTTGACCGGCTTTTTCTCCGCGCCCGCCGCCGCGTCGGCGATCTCGCCGCCGAAGCCGCCGAGGATCACGCTGAAGAACGAACGGTTCATCGCGCGACACATGATGTACGAAAGAATCGCACCCGAGGAGCCGACCAGCGATCCGGCGATGATCAACATCGGGTTGTCGAGGGAGAAGCCGATGCCCGCCGCCGCCCAGCCCGAGTAGCTGTTCAGCATCGAGATCACGACCGGCATGTCGGCCCCGCCGATCGGAATGATCAGCAGGAAGCCGAGCAGGAACGCGAGCGCGGTCATGATGAGGAACGGCGGCCATTCCGCTTCCGGCGGCGACGCACAGAACCAGATCCCGAAGCCGATCATCGCAATGCCGATGGCGAGATTGAAGTAGTGCTGGCCCACGAAAACGACTGGCGCGCTGCGTATGCGGCCGGACAGCTTGCCGAACGCGATCACCGATCCGGAAAAGGTGATTGCGCCGATGAAGGTGCCGATGAAAAGCTCGAGCTTGTGGCCGAAGGTAATCGGGTAATCGAGCCCCATCGCCTGCGGGTTGTTCACCGCCGCGATGGCGATCAGAACGGCGGCGAGGCCGACCAGCGAGTGCATCGCCGCGACGAGCTCGGGCATCTGCGTCATCTGCACCCGGCGCGCGACGATCGCTCCGAGCACGCCGCCTACCGCCATGCCGCCGAGGATCGGCAGCACTTGCTTGCTGTGCGAGTAGACCAGCGCCAGCGTGACCAGCAGCGCGATCGCCATGCCGACCATGCCGTACACGTTGCCGCGCCGGGCGGTGTGCGGGCTCGACAGGCCCTTCAACGCGAGGATGAAGCTCACTGCGGCGACCAGATACCACAGCGCGAGTTGGTTGGCGCTCATCGCTATTCCTTGCTCGCCCCGGTGCCGCGTTCTTTCTTTCTGAACATGCCCAGCATGCGCTGCGTGACCAGGAAGCCGCCGAACACGTTGATCGACACCAGTGTGACGGCGACGACGCCGAGCCAGCCGCCCCAGTCGAGATCGGCCGCGCCCGCCGCGAGCATCGCGCCGACCAGGATGATGCTCGAGATCGCGTTGGTCAGCGACATCAAAGGCGTGTGCAGCGCCGGCGTCACGTTCCAGACCACGTGGTAGCCGACGAAGATCGCCAGCACGAACACGATCAGGTTGATTACGATCGGATCAACGCCTGCTGTCATGATTTGCTCTCCGGCGCAACATTCCCGCGAACGGGAAGCCCGCTGTCAGGTTCTGGGTACGACTTGACCGTTCGCGCACACCAGCGTGGCCTTGACGATCTCGTCGTCGGCGGGCACGGCGAATTCGCCGGTCTTGGCGTTGAGCGAGAGGGCAAGAAAGTTGAGCACGTTGCGCGCATAAAGCGCGCTGGCGTCGGCCGGCACCAGCGCCGGGAGGTTGGCGAAACCCACCAGCTTGACGCCGTTCTTGACGACGATCTTGCCGAGCTCGGAGCCTTCAACGTTGCCGCCCTGCTCGACCGCGAGATCGACGATGATCGCGCCGGGCTTCATCGCAGCGACCGTCTCGGCCCTGATCAGCTTCGGCGCCGGCCGTCCCGGTATCAGCGCCGTCGTGATCAGGACGTCGACGGTCTTGCAGCGCTCGCTGATGATGCCCGCCTGCCGCGCCATCCACTCGGGCGGCATCGGCCGCGCGTAGCCACCGACGCCTTCGGCGATCTTGCGCTCCTCGTCGTTGGCGTACGGGACGTCGACCCATTTGGCGCCCAGCGATTCGACCTGGTCCTTGACCGACGGACGCACGTCGGACGCCTCGATGACGGCGCCGAGTCGCTTGGCCGTCGCGATCGCCTGCAAGCCGGCCACGCCGACGCCCAGGATCAGTACGCGCGCCGCCTTCACTGTTCCGGCAGCGGTCATCAGCATCGGCATGAAGCGTCCGTATTCGTCGGCGGCGATGATCACCGCCTTGTAGCCGGCGATATTGGCCTGCGACGACAGGACGTCCATCGACTGCGCGCGCGAGATGCGCGGCAGCCACTCCAGCGCGTAGCCGCTGACGCCGGCCTGCGCGTACGAGACGATCGCGGCGGTGTCGAACGGGTCGAGCAGGCCGATCAGCAGCGCGCCGCGCTTCAGACGCGGCAGCTCGTCGCCGGCAGGGCCGCGCACCTTGAGCACGATGTCGGCGCCGAGCGCCGCGGCGGCATCGGCGATGCGCGCGCCGGCGGCTCCATAGTCGGCGTCGGGAATGCTCGAAGCCAAACCGGCACCTGCCTCCACGACGATCTCGTGCTTGCCGCTGGCGGCGAGTTTCTTGACCGTCTCGGGCGTTGCCGCGACGCGCGTCTCGCCGACGCGTGTTTCGCGCGGAATGCCGATAATCATGGTGATCGTCCCCTTGCGGCGATGCTCGTTCTTGTCCGCTATCTTGCCACAGCGGACCGGCTTTCAGCGAAGTGGCAATTTCAGGAGATCGCCGCGGCGATCGCCTTGCCCAGGTCCACTGTCGTCGCTTTGCCCCCGAGGTCCGGCGTGCGCGGCGCCGATCGATCGGCCAGGGTCGCCTCGATCGCGCGCACGATCGCGGCCGCCGCATCGGCGTGTCCCAGATGCTCGAGCATCAGCGCCCCCGACCAGATCTGGCCGATCGGGTCCGCGATGCCCTTGCCCGCGATGTCGGGCGCCGAACCGTGGACCGGCTCGAACGTCGATGGAAAATCGCGCTCGGGATTGATGTTGGCCGATGGCGCGATCCCGATCGTGCCGCATACGGCCGGACCCAGGTCGGACAGGATGTCGCCGAACAGGTTCGAGCCGACGACTACGTCGAACCAGTCCGGATGCAGGACGAATTGCGCACTCAGGATGTCGATGTGGTACTGGTCCGTGCGGATCGCCGGGTATTGCGCGGCCATCGCCTTGAAGCGCTCGTCCCAGTAGGGCATCGTGATCGAAATGCCGTTGGACTTGGTCGCCGAGGTCACATGCTTCGCCGGGCGAGTCAATGCAAGGTCGAATGCGAATCGCATGATGCGGTCGACGCCCTTGCGCGTGAAAACCGTCTGCTGGAATACCGTCTCCCGGTCGGTCCCTTCGAACATGCGGCCGCCGACTGACGAGTATTCGCCCTCGGTGTTCTCGCGTATGACAACGAAATCGATGTCGCCTGACCTGCGCCCGGCGAGCGGGGTCGGGATGCCCGGCATCAGCCGGCACGGCCGCAGGTTGACGTACTGATCGAAATGGCGCCGCCACTGGATCAGCGAGCCCCATAGCGAGACATGGTCGGGCACCGTTGCCGGCCACCCGACGGCACCGAAAAATATCGCATCGTGGCCGCCGATCTGGGCCATCCAGTCCTCGGGCATCATGCGGCCGTGCTTGGCGTAGTAGTCGCAGCTCCACGGAAACTCGTCGAACTGAAATGCGATACCGAACTTCGCCGCCGCTACCTCGAGCGAGCGCAATCCTTCCGGAACGACTTCCTTGCCGATGCCGTCGCCCGGGATGACGGCAATCCGATGAGAGCTGGCCATGATGCTGTGCGCTGTGAAGTGCCCGCGCATAGTGTAACTTAGCGCCTTGCTTTCGCGACCCGTGAGCCCACGCGATGCAGCCGCAGATCCGCTGGCAATGGACACGTTTCGACGACCTCGAGCCGCGCCACCTGTACGCGCTGCTGCGCGCGCGCGGCCTGGTATTCGTTGTCGAACAGCGCTGCACGTTTCTCGACACCGATGGCATCGACCTCGACGCCTGGCATCTGCTCGGATGGACGGCGTCGGAGGCCAGTGCTGGCGACGGGTCCCCTGCTGTGCTCGCCTCGTATCTGCGGCTGATCGAGCCCGGGCGGATCTACGCCGAAGCTTCGATCGGCCGCGTGCTGACGGTCGAGCCGTTCCGGCGCATCGGTCTCGGTCGTCCGCTGATGAAGGAAGGCCTGCGCAAGGCCGCGGAGCTCTATCCGGGGGGTGCGGTTCGCATCGGCGCCCAGATGCGCCTCGAGCGGTTCTACCAGAGCCTGGGCTTTAGCACCGCGTCGGAGATGTACATCGAAGACGGGATCGAGCACGTTCAGATGCTGCGCGCCGCCGACTCCGCCGGCTGACGGTGTGCCCGGTTCTGCCGCTCGAGGCGCGCCTGCCGTTTGCGACCGGCCGCAAGCTGATCTACGATTTGCTTGCGGCACGACCGGGACAGCGCGCCGGCCGGCCGATAGCGGCGCCGGCGCGGACTGCGCTATGATCGCGCCCTCGCACCATCAACCTTCGCCGCCGATGAAGCAAACCTTTCTCGACTTCGAACAGCCGATCGCCGAGCTGCAAAGCAGGATCGACGAGCTGCGCTATGTCCACGAAGACTCGGCGGTGGACATCTCCGACGAAATCACCCGGCTCAGCAAGAAGAACCAGCAGCTGACCAAGGAGATCTACAGCAAGCTTTCCTCATGGCAGATCGCGCAGGTGGCGCGGCACCCGCAGCGCCCGTACACGCTCGACTATATCGCCAGCATGTTCACCGATTTTCATGAGCTGCACGGCGACCGCAGCTACTCGGATGATCCGGCGATCGTCGGCGGGATGGCGCGCTTCAACGGCGCACCATGCATGGTCATCGGTCACCAGAAGGGGCGCGACACCAAGGAGAAGATCTACCGCAACTTCGGCATGCCGCGTCCCGAGGGCTATCGCAAGGCGTTGCGGCTGATGAAGCTCGCCGAGAAGTTCGGTCTGCCGCTGTTCACCTTCGTCGATACGCCGGGCGCGTTTCCCGGCATCGGCGCCGAGGAGCGGGGGCAGTCGGAAGCCATCGGCCGCAACCTCTACGAAATGGCCGGCCTGCGCACGCCCATCATCGTCACCGTCATCGGCGAAGGCGGCTCCGGCGGCGCGCTCGCGATCGCGATCGGCGACTACACGCTGATGCTGCAGTACGCGACGTACTCGGTGATCTCTCCCGAAGGCTGCGCGTCGATCCTGTGGAAGTCGGCCAAGCACGCCGAAGAGGCCGCGGAAACGCTGGGCATCACCGCGTCGAGGTTGAAGACGCTGGGCCTGATCGACAAGGTGGTCAACGAGCCGCCCGGCGCGGCTCATCGTGACCACGCGTCGATGATGACGACCTTGAAAAAAGCGCTGACCGAGGCGCTGCGCCAGGCGCAGGAGAAACCGCTCGACGCGCTGCTCGAGGCGCGCGAAGACAAGATCCTCGGCTACGGCAAGTTCAAGGAACTGAACCCGGGCTGACGGCCCGCTGCCGCGTCCGGGCTGCGCGCATGGCTGCGAGTAAGCCCTCCTCCGCCCAGGAACCCGATCGACGGACCACGCCGGAGTCGCGCAATGCGCCGGCTGTCGTTGCGGTCGATTCCGCGCTGGCCGCTGCGCTGACGGCGTACAGCGTGCCGGGGCAGCGCGTCGCCGTGGCGCTTTCCGGGGGAATGGATTCGATCGTGCTGCTCGATGCGCTTCATGCGCTAGCCCCCCGTTTCGCGCTCGCTTTGTCGGCGCTGCACGTCGACCATCAGTTGTCGCCTAACGCCGGCCGTTGGGCCGAGTTCTGCGCCGCAGCGTGCGCAGCGCGAGGTGTGCGGTTAGAGATCGCCAGAGTCGACGTCGCGCGCCGTGCCGGCCAGAGCCTCGAAGCCACCGCACGCGCAGCGCGATACCGGGAACTCCTCAGCGCCGACGCCGACATTGTCGCGCTCGCGCACCACGCCGACGACCAGGCGGAAACCGTGCTGCTGCAATTGCTGCGCGGCGCGGGCCCGGCTGGGTTGGCCGGGATGCCGCGTCATCGCGCCGGTGCTGTCGCGGGGCAGCCGGCGCTGCTGCGACCACTACTCGATCTGCCGCGCGCCACGCTCGCCGCCTGCGCGAACGCGCGCGGGCTCGCGTGGATCGACGACGAAAGCAACGCCGACCGGCGCCACAAGCGCAACTTGCTGCGGCTCGACGTGGCCCCGCTGCTGGCCCAGGCGTTTTCCGGCTACCCGTCCGTGCTCGTACGCGCATCCGGCCACCAGGCCGAGGCTTCGGTACTGCTCGACGAGCTCGCCCGCCAGGACGCCGGAGACACGAACGACGGTCTGCAGCGCGCGGCGCTTGCGGGGTTGTCCCCGGCCCGCGCCCGCAACCTGCTGCGCTGGTTCCTGCGCAGCGAGGGTCTTCGACCGCCGTCCGCCGCGCGACTTGCCGAGATGCTTGCCCAGTTGCAGACGGCGGGCCCCGACGCGCGCACGCGAATCGTCCACGATGGCGCCGAAATCGGCTGCCACCGCGGAAGAATCGTGGTCCACGCGGCAGCCGCGGGCGCGTACGCTCGCCGCTGGCGCGGCGAGACCTCGATCGATCTTCCCGGCGGCATCCTGCGATTCGAGCGCACGCGAGGCGACGGTATCGCGGCGGCCAAATTCGATGCGGCCATCGTCACGCTGCGCTCCCGCCACGGCGGCGAGCGCATCCAGCTCGCAGCGAACCGACCGCGGCGTGCGGTCAAGAAACTGCTCTACGATGCGCAGCTGCCGATCTGGAGGCGCGAAGCGCTGCCCTTCATCTGGTGCGGCGAAGAGCTGGCCGCCGTTCCAGGCATCGGCGTCGCGCTGGCGTTCCAGGCGCAGTCCGACGAGGACGCCTGGCGCGTCGACTGGCGCCCGAAGTGAATCGGGACTCGATCCGCCGGCGGCGGATCGAGTCATCCGCCAAAGGTCGGTCGTGGGCGCGCGTGTCGCCACACCGGCCGTGCGCGATTGACAAGCCGGAAGACCAAGGGCTAAATGCCCGCAGAACTCAGAAAAACAGTCATGTAGGGTCTGTTTCCATTGGAGGTCTAGATGAAGTCCCGCATTTGCCTGATGGTTGCCGCGGCGGTGTTGCTCGCGTTCGGCGGATCCGCGCTAGCGCAGCAGATCGTCATCAAGTTCAGCCACGTCGTCGCCGTCGACACACCCAAGGGCAAGGGCGCCGAATACTTCAAGAAGCTCGCCGAAGAGCGGACCAAGGGCCGGGTCAAGGTCGAGGTCTATCCGAACAGCCAGCTATACAAGGACGGCGAAGAGATGGAAGCGTTGCAGCTCGGCTCGGTGCAGATGCTCGCCCCGTCGGTCGCCAAGTTCGGACCGCTCGGTGCGCGCGAGTTCGAGGTCTTCGATCTGCCCTACATCTTCGACAGCTTCGCGGACCTGCACAAAGTCACTGATGGCCCGATAGGCAAAAAGCTGTTCAAGAAACTCGAGACCAAGAACATCACCGGTCTCGCGTTCTGGGACAACGGCTTCAAGGATTTCAGCGCCAACCGGGCGTTGAAACTTCCCGGAGACGTCAAGGGACTCAAGATGCGCATCCAGTCGTCCAACGTGCTCGATGCCGAGATTCGTGCGCTCGGCGGGCTGCCCCAGAAGATGGCTTTCTCTGAGGTCTATCAGGGGCTGCAGACCGGCGTTGTCGACGGCACCGAGAATCCGCCGTCGAATTTCTATACGCAGAAGATGCACGAGGTGCAGAAATTCCTGACCCTGACCGACCACGGGGTGATCGAGTACGCGATCATCGTCAACAAGCCTTTCTGGGATGGGCTGCCGGCGGACATCCGTACGACGTTGGAAGGCGCGATGAAGGACGCGACCAAGTTCGCCAACGACATCGCCAAAAAAGAGAACGACGACGCGCTCGAAGGTGTGCGGAAGTCCGGCAAGACCGAAATCATCACGCTGACGCCCGCGCAAAAGGCGGAGTGGAAAAAAGCGCTGGTGCCGGTGCACCGCGAGATGGAAAGCAGGATAGGCAAGGACATCATCCAGGAGGTCTACAAGGAAACCGGCTTCAAGCCCTAGAACCACTGTGACTGATGACGGCAACGCCACTGCCGGAGCGAGACTCCGCAGTGGCGTTTTCGCATTCGGGCGCGATGCCGGCGCCGCGCTTTCGGGAGGAGCGTGATGAAAATTCTTGACCGCCTCGAGGAGGTGCTGATCGCCGTCCTGATGGGAGCGGCGACGCTGCTGGTCTTTGTTGCGGTCCTGCATCGGTACGCCGCCGGCTGGCCGATCCCGGTGGTCCAGGATTGGCTGCTGTCGCTGAATCTTTCCTGGGCGCAGGAGCTATGCATCTACATGTTCATCTGGATGGCGAAGTTCGGCGCAGCCTACGGCGTGCGCACCGGCATCCACGTCGGCGTCGATGTGCTGATCAACAGCCTGCCCGACCGTACCCGGCGGAAGTACGTGCTGTTCGGCTTGCTCGCGGGCGCGCTTTTTACCATCGTCGTCGGCACGCTGGGCGCGAACTACGTGTGGCAAATCGGCCATACCGACCAGGTGTCGGCCGACCTCGAGGCGCCGCTCTGGATCGTCTACCTCTGCATACCGCTGGGCTCGTACCTGATGTGCTTTCGCTTCCTGCAGGTCGCATGGGCATTCCACAAGACGGGCGAGCTGCCGCACCATGACCACGGTCATGTCGAAGGGCTCGAGACCGTTGCGCCGATCGACATCAACCCGTACGGCATGCGCGATAACCTGCACCCCGCGGACGTCACGCCCCGGAGGCGGCCATGAAGCGCCCCGTACGCCTGTTCGCAGCGTTGCCGCTGGCGATGGTCGCGCTGCCGATGCTCGGTTTCGCCGCCGGGCTGCACGTCCCCACGCCGCTGATCATTTTCCTGCTGCTGTTCGGTCTGATGCTGACCGGCATGCCGGTGTCGATTGCCCTCGGTCTCACCGTGCTCACGTTCCTGTTCACGATGACGACCGTGCCGGTGACGTCGGTCGCGCTGAAGCTGTTTACCGGGATCGAGCGCTTCGAGATCATGGCGATCCCCTTCTTCATCCTGGCGGGCAACTTCCTGACCCACGGCGGTGTCGCCCGGCGGATGATTGCATTCGCCTCGTCGATGGTCGGCCACTGGCACGGCGGCCTGGCGCTCGCCGGCGTGATGGCGTGCGCGCTGTTCGCCGCCGTGTCGGGCTCGTCGCCCGCGACGGTCGTCGCGATCGGCTCGATCATCCTGCCGGCGATGGTCGCCCAGGGATTTCCGAAGCGATTCGGGGCCGGCGTGATCACGACGTCGGGCGCGCTGGGGATTCTGATTCCGCCTTCGATCGTGATGGTGATGTATTCGGTCGCGACCAATACCTCGGTCGGACAGCTTTTCATCGCCGGAATCATCCCGGGGCTGGTGCTGGCGACCATGCTCGGCCTGACCACCTGGTGGCGGGCGCGCAAGCAGGACTACCCGCGGCTGGCCAAGGCGAGCTGGGGCGAGCGCTGGCGCACGTTCCGCGAAAGCATCTGGGGTCTGTTGCTGATCGTCGTCGTGATCGGCGGCATCTACACCGGTGTTTTCACGCCGACCGAGGCCGCCGCGATGAGCGCCGTGTATGCGTTCTTCGTCGCCGTCTTCGTCTACAAGGACCTGACGCTGGCGAAGGTGCCGAAGGTGCTGCTCGACTCGGCCAACATGAGCGCGATGCTGCTCTACATCATCACCAACGCCGTGATGTTCTCGTTCCTGATGACCTCGGAGCAGATTCCGCAGGTGATGGCGGCGTGGATGCTCGACAAGGGACTCGGTCCGATCGCATTCCTGCTGGTCGTCAACGTGCTTCTGCTTCTCGCAGGAAACGTGATGGAGCCCTCATCGATCGTACTGATCATGGCGCCGATCATGTTCCCGATCGCGATGAAGCTCGGCATCGATCCGGTGCATTTCGGCATCATCATGGTCGTCAACATGGAAGTCGGCATGTGCCACCCGCCGGTCGGACTCAACCTCTATGTGGCGAGCGGCATCGCCAAGATGGGGATCACCGAGCTGACGATCGCCGTCTGGCCCTGGCTGCTGACGATGCTCGTGTTCCTGGTCGCCGTTACCTACTGGCCGGCGATGTCGATCTGGCTGCCGCAGGCGCTGGGCATGATGCGTTGACGCCGCGGACCACCGGGCGCAACGCGGCGACACGATGACGCTTCCGCACGAAGACGGGTACCAGGAGCTCCGCGACGCGATCCGCGACTTGTGCGCGCATTACCCCGACGCATACTGGCGCGAAGTCGATGCGCGCCGCGGCTATCCCGAGACATTCGTCGATGCCCTGACCCGCGCCGGCTGGCTCGCGGCGCTGATCCCGCAGGAGTACGGCGGGTCGGGCCTCGGACTCGCCGAGGCTTCGGTCATCATGGAAGAAATCAATCGCAACGGCGGCAACGCCGGGGCCTGCCACGGCCAGATGTACAACATGGGGACGCTGCTGCGGCACGGCTCGAACGAGCAGAAGCGCCGTTACCTGCCAAAGATCGCCAGCGGGGACTTGCGGCTGCAGTCGATGGCCGTGACCGAGCCGACCACCGGCACCGACACGACGCAACTTTCGACCACTGCGGTAAGAAAAGGGGATCGCTACGTCGTCAACGGCCAGAAGGTTTGGATTTCGCGCGTGCAACACTCGGATCTGATGATTCTGCTGGCGCGGACGACGCCGCTGGCCGAGGTGAGCCGGCGCGCCGACGGGATGTCGATTTTTCTGGTCGACCTGCATAAGGCGATCGGCAAAGGCCTTACCGTGCGGCCGATCGCGAACATGGTCAACCACGAGACGAACGAGCTTTTTTTCGACGCGCTGGAGATTCCTGCCGACACATTGATCGGTGAGGAAGGCAAGGGTTTCCGCTACATCCTCGACGGTCTCAACGCCGAGCGCACGCTGATCGCGGCCGAATGCATCGGCGACGCGTGGTGGTTCACCAACCGGGCAAGCGCATACGCCAACCAGCGGCGGGTGTTCAATCGGCCGATAGGCAAGAACCAGGGCGTGCAATTCCCGATCGCCGAGGCCTACATCGAGACCGAAGCGGCAAACCTGATGCGCTTCGAGGCCTGCCGGCGCTTCGACGCGCACGAGAGCTGCGGGCCACAAGCCAATATGGCCAAATACCTGGCCGCCAAGGCATCGTGGGAAGCCGCCAATGTCTGCCTTCAGACGCACGGCGGTTTCGGGTTCGCACACGAATACGATGTCGAGCGGAAGTTCCGCGAGACGCGCCTCTACCAGGTCGCGCCCGTTTCGACCAACCTGATCCTGTCGTACGTGGCCGAGCACGTTCTCGGCCTGCCGCGCTCGTTCTGACGCAGGTGGGCGGCGGTGCCGCCTTGGCCCTGAGGTCGCAACGATTCCCGGGTCGGCGCAAGGGCCATTCCGATGGTATAATTTTGAGTTTATTTGAACCATCGTCGGAGCTAAACGCATGGCGGCAGAACGGACGCTTTCGATCATCAAACCCGACGCGGTCGCCAAGAACGTCATTGGCCAGATCTACTCGCGCTTCGAGCAATCCGGGCTCAAGATAGTCGCGGCGAAGCTTTCCTGGCTGTCGCGCGCCGACGCCGAGGGCTTCTACGCCGTTCATCGCGAGCGGCCATTCTTCAGGGACCTGGTCGATTTCATGATTTCCGGCCCGGTGATGATCCAGGTGCTCGAGGGCGATAATGCCATCATGAAGAATCGCGAATTGATGGGCGCCACCGACCCGAAGAAGGCCGCCCCGGGAACGATTCGCGCCGATTTCGCTCAATCGATCGATGCCAATGCGGTCCACGGCTCGGACGCGCCCGAAACGGCGACCGTCGAAATCGCTTATTTCTTTCCCGCAATGAACATCTACCAGCGCTGATGTCGCAAATGATCAATCTGCTGGACCTCGACTCCGCCGCGATGACGGCGTTTTTCGCCGAGCGCGGAGAAAAGCCGTTTCGCGCCAAGCAAGCGCTGCGCTGGGTCCACCATCGGCTTGCCGACAGGGTCGACGCGATGAGCGACCTGGCCAAGGCGACGCGCGAGGCCCTCGCGCGCGATGCCGAGATCCGCGCCCCGTCGGTTGTTCGCGACGCGACCGCGTCCGACGGCACGCGCAAATGGCTGCTCGACGTGGGCAATGCGAACGCGATCGAGGCCGTCTATATCCCCGAAACCGATCGCGGCACTCTGTGCATTTCGTCTCAGGCCGGTTGCGCGCTCGACTGCGCGTTCTGCTCGACCGGAAAGCAGGGCTTCAACCGTAACCTCTCCGTCGGCGAGATCATCGGACAGCTGTGGCACGCCAATCGCGCACTGCTTGCCGACGGCATCGCCGCGCCCTGGGTCGAGCAAGGGCGCCATCCGATCACCAACGTAGTGATGATGGGCATGGGCGAGCCGCTGGCCAATTTCGACAACGTCGTGGCCGCGCTGCAGATCATGCTCGACGACAATGCCTATGGCCTGTCCCGCCGCCGCGTGACCTTGTCGACCTCGGGCCTCGTGCCGGCGCTCGACCGCCTGCGCGACGCTTGCCCGGTGGCGCTGGCGGTCAGCCTGCACGCGCCGAACGACGCGCTTCGCGACCGGTTGGTTCCGATCAATCGCAAATACCCGCTGGCCGAGCTGCTGGCGGCCTGCCTGCGCTATATCGAAAAGGCGCCGCGCGATTTCGTGACCTTCGAATACGTGATGCTCGATCACGTCAACGACGGCGCCGAGCACGCGCGCGAGCTCACCGCGCTGGTGCGCGACGTGCCCTGCAAGTTCAATCTGATTCCGTTCAATCCGTTTCCGAACACCGAATTCACGACCAGCTCGCGCACGCGGATCCTGGCGTTCCAGCGGATCCTGCGCGATGCGGGCCTGGTCGCGACCATACGCAAGACGCGCGGCGAGGACATCGACGCCGCCTGTGGGCAGCTCGCCGGCCGGGTGCAGGACCGGACCCGTCGCACGCTGCGCAGGATCCAGCCGATCGCGGCTCAATAGAGGCTCGCCTGCCATGCCCTGCCGTCTCCTGACCACCGCCTTCGTGTCGCTGTCGCTGCTTGCGGCGTGCGCGAACAATCCGTTCGTTGCCAATCCTGCGAACACGCCGCCCGAGCGGCCGACGCGCGAGGCACCGCCGCCGCAGCAGATGGCCAGCGCGGCCGAGCGGGCGAAGCTGCATACCGATCTCGGCAGCGGCTACTACGAGCGCGGCCAGATGGACGTCGCGATCGGCGAGCTCGACACCGCAGTCAAGCTCGACCCGAATTACGCGCCGGCGTACAACATCTACGGACTGATCTACGCTGTCCTCGGCGAGGACCGCAAGGCCGAGCAGAATTTCGAGCGCGCGTTGGCGCTCGCCCCGAACAATCCCGATATCCGTCACAACTGGGGCTGGTACCTTTGCCAGCACAAGCGCGAGCGCGAGTCGCTGGCTCAGTTCGAAAGCGCCGTCGCCGACCCGTTGTACCGGACGCCCGAGATCGCGCTGGTCAATGCGGGCCGATGCGCGCAGGCGATCGGCGAGGTGCGCGCCGCCGACGGGTATTTCCGGCGTGCGCTCTCCGGACAACCCAATAACGTGCTGGCGAGCTACGGGCTTGCCCAGATCGCCTACAAGGAGGGCCGTTACGACGAGGCGCGCGCCTTGATGCGGCGGGTGGTTCAAACGAACAATGCGCCGCCGGAAGCCCTGCGTCTCGGCATGTGCGTCGAGCGCAAGCTGGGCGACCGGCAGGCCGAGATGTCGTACACGTCGCAGTTGCGCAACCGCTATCCGGACGCGCCGGAAACGCGGGCGATCACCGAGGCTTGCGAGTGATGGATCTCGAAGCGCAACCGGCCGACGGTAGCGTGCCCGAGCCGGATGCGTACGTCGGCGCCGGAGCGCAGCTCAGGGCTGCTCGCGAAGCCGCCGGCCTTTCGCTCGACCAGGTTGCGCAGCAGCTCAAGCTGGCGCCGCGCCAGGTCAGGGCGCTCGAGGACGAAGACTTCGGCATGCTGCCGGGAAGGACGTTCACGCGCGGCTTCATGCGCAACTACGCACGGCTGTTGAACCTCGATCCCGACCTGCTGGTCGCGCACCTTCCCGACGCGGCGCACGCCCCGTCCCTCGAACCGCCGCCGCTGCATTCGACCGGCACGACGATGGCCGAGCTGCCGACCGCGCATGCTCGCACGCCGACCATCGGGCGCTGGTTGATCCCGCTGGTGCTGGCCGCTGCCATCGTCGCAGCCGCGGGCTACGAGTGGTACCGCGGCCGGCCTGCGAAGGTTGCGGCGCCGCCCCGCGCAACGCAGACGGCGCCGGCGCCAAATGCGCCGAACATGTCGACGACGCCATTGCCGAACCCGGTGGCCCCCGACAGCAGTGCACCGGCCGCCACCGCGCCGGCGACGTCCGGCGGTCTCGCGCCCCCCGGCCCGCAACCCGAGCGGCCGCCGCAATCCACAGCACCCGCAGCAGCAACGGCGACAAATGCCGCGGTCGACGCGGTCCTGGTCATTCGTTACGAAGGCCCATCGTGGACCGAGATCCGCGATTCCGCAGGACAGACGCTGATCTCGCGGCTCGTCGACGCCGATTCGATCGAGCCGTTCGACGGCGCCCCACCCTTCTCGATCGTCATCGGCAACGCGCGAGCGGTAACGCTCCTGTATCGCGGCCAGCCGGTCGATCTGGTGCCGTATACCCGTCTCAACGTTGCCCGGCTTATCCTTCGCTAGGCGATGTCTCGAAATCGATGAGGTTGCAATGACCGCGCTCCACCTTCCACCGATCATCCGGCACCGAACGCGCACCGCACTGGTCGGCGGCATCGCGATCGGCGGCGGCGCACCCATCGTCGTGCAATCGATGACCAACACCGATACCGCCGACGTGGCCGCGACCGTCGCGCAGGTCAAGGCGCTTGCCGACGCGGGATCCGAGCTGGTACGCGTGACGGTCAACACTGCCGAAGCGGCCGCGGCCGTTCCGCTGATCCGCGAGCGTCTGGACGCAATGCGCTGCACGGTGCCGCTGATCGGCGACTTTCATTTCAACGGTCACAAGCTGCTCACCAATCATCCCGACTGCGCGCTCGCTCTGGCCAAATACCGCATCAATCCCGGCAACGTCGGCAAGGGGAGCAAGCACGATCCGCAATTCGCGGTGATGATCGAAAAAGCGATCGAGTTCGGCAAGCCGGTTCGTATCGGCGTCAACTGGGGCAGTCTGGACCAGGACCTGCTCGCCCGGCTGATGGACGACAACGCCCGGTCGGCCAACCCGCTGGACGCGGCGCACGTGATGCGCGAAGCGCTGGTCACCTCGGCGATCGGCAGCGCGCAGCGGGCCGAGGAGATCGGTCTGCCCGGCGACCGCATCCTGCTCGCGTGCAAGGTCTCCGACGTGCAGGACCTGATCGCCGTCTACACCGAGCTCGCGCGGCGCTGCGACTATCCGCTGCACCTCGGGCTGACCGAAGCGGGCATGGGGTCGAAGGGCATCGTCGCCTCGACCGCCGCGCTCGCCGTGCTGCTGCAGCAGGGCATCGGCGACACGATACGCATTTCGCTGACTCCCGAGCCCAACGGCGATCGCACGCGCGAGGTGCTGGTGGCGCAGGAGATCCTGCAGACGATGGGACTCCGCTCGTTCGCGCCGCTGGTCACCGCCTGTCCGGGTTGCGGGCGCACGGCCAGCCCGTTCTTCCAGGAGCTCGCCGACAAGATCCAGACCTATCTGCGGGCCGAAATGCCGCAGTGGCGCAACCGTTATCCGGGCGTCGAGACGATGACCGTCGCGGTGATGGGTTGCGTGGTCAACGGACCGGGCGAATCCAAGATGGCGAACGTCGGCATCAGCCTGCCCGGCACCGGCGAAGTGCCGGTGGCGCCGGTCTACGTCGACGGGCACAAGACAGTGACGCTCAAGGGCTTAGGGATCGCCGAGGACTTCCAGCAGATCGTCGCCGATTACGTCCGCTCGACCTATGGCGGCGAACCGCCGTCGGCGCATCTGAAGCCGGAAAAGAAGTCGATCCAGCTCAAGGCTGTCGGATAGCCGGTCATGATCGCGCAGATGAAGCCTTCGCCGGCGGAAGTAGCCGCGGCGCCCGCCGCACGCGAGCGGAAAGGCACCCCGATCCAGGCCGTGCGCGGCATGAACGACGTGCTGCCCGACGAGGCGGCGCTATGGGAGCGCTTCGAGGACGCAGTGCGCGCGGTGTTCGGGCAATACGGCTATCGCAACCTGCGCGTGCCGGTGGTCGAAGCCACGCCGCTGTTCGTGCGCGCGATCGGGGAAGTCACCGACGTCGTCGAGCACGAGATGTATACGTTCGAAGATCGGCTGAACGGCGAGAGTCTGACTCTGCGTCCCGAGGCGACCGCCGGCATCGTGCGCGCGGCGATCGAGCACAACCTGACCTACGAGCGGCCGCAACGTGTCTGGACCGTAGGCCCGATGTTCCGCCACGAGCGGCCGCAAAGAGGGCGCTACCGGCAGTTTCACCAGTTCGACGTCGAGGCGCTGGGTTTTGCCGGACCCGACGTCGACGCCGAGCAGATCGTGATGCTGGCGCGGCTGTGGCGCCGGCTCGGACTCGACGGCATCAGGCTGGAAATCAATTCGATCGGCGACGCAGCAGAGCGCCGGGCGCATCGCGCGGCGCTGATCGCGCACTTCGAGCGCCACCGCGAGCTGTTCAACGAAGGCGAACAGCGCCGGCTGCATGCTAATCCGCTGCGTATGCTCGACAGCAAGAACCCGGCGCTGCAATCGGCGATCGCCGCGGCGCCGAAGCTGGTCGATTCGCTGGGCGACGCGGCGCGCGCGCATTTCGAAGACCTGCAGCAGCTGCTCGTCGAGCAGGGTATCGCATTCACGATCAATCCGCGGCTGGTGCGCGGCCTCGACTACTACAACCGCACGGTGTTCGAGTGGGTCACCGACCGGCTCGGCGCGCAGGGCACGGTCGCCGGAGGCGGCCGCTATGACGGCCTGTTCGAGCAGCTCGGCGGGAAGCCTACGCCGGCCTGTGGCTTCGCGATAGGCTGCGAGCGCATGGTGCTGTTGCTGCAGGATGCGGGCATCGCGCCGGCGCAGGCGCTCGACGCCTACGTCGTCCACGTCGGCGCAGAGGCGCGCCGGCTCGCGCTTGCGGTTGCCGAGATGCTGCGCGATGCGGGGCTTTCGATCGCCGTCAACGCCGGCGGCGGCAGCTTCAAGGCGCAGATGAAAAGGGCCGACGTGAGCGGCGCACGTTTTGCGTTGATCGTCGGCGAGGATGAAGCGGCGGCGAATCGCGTTGCGATGAAGCCGCTGCGCAGCACCGGCGACCAGGTGACGCTCGAGCCGGCCGAGCTCGCCGCGCGGCTTGCCGCGCATCGCGGCGACGGCGCTGCAAGCTGAAGCGACGCTTTCGCCTAATTCGACGATTTCGCGAAGAACCTCCGGTTGCGCCGTGAGCGCGACTATTTGAGCAAGGATGGAAGATGGCAGTCTACGATCTCGAAGAACAGGAAAAGATTGATGACCTGAAGGCATGGTGGGCTCAATACGGCAAGTACGTCAGCGCCGCCGTTACCGCAATCGCCATCGTCGTCATCGGCGTGCAGGGGTGGCGCTGGTACCAGCGCACGCAGGCCGAGCAGGCGAGCGTCCTCTACCAGGCGGTCAGCGACGCGGCGCGCGCGCAGGACGCGGCCAAGGCGAAGGATCCCGCGACCCAGATCGTGCAGCGCTACGCCGGCACGGCGTACGCGCCGCGCGCGGCGCTGCTTTACGCGAAGCTTCTCTACGACAAGGACGACAGGGCGGGTGCGAAACAGCAGCTGCAATGGGTGGTCGATCACGCCGGCGAGGATGAGCTCAAGGCGATCGCGCGGTTCCGCCTCGCGCAGGCCTTGCTCGACGAGAAGAATTACGACGAAGCGCTGAAGACGATCGACGTCAAGACCGACGACGCATTCGTGGCGATCTACGCCGACCTGCGCGGCGATATCCTGGCTTCCGCCGGCAAGAAGGCCGAGGCGCGCGCCGCATACCAGATGGCGCTGGCCAAGATGGATGCCAAGTCGACGTACCGACCGTACGTGCAGGTCAAGCTCGATTCGCTTGGAGGCGCGCAGTGACGTCCAGGCGCGCGACGGCGGCCGCCGTCGCGGCGCTACTGCTCGGCGGCTGCCAGACGGTGCCGGAATCGTGGACGTCGTGGATACCCACTTCGCTGCCGACGCCGTCGCTGACCTGGCTCGGCATCGGCAAGGACAAGCCCAAGCCCGGCCCGTTGCCGGCCTACCAGAACACCGCGGTCGCGAACCTCAAGTGGAAAGCCGAGCTCGGCGTCAAAGGGGGCGCGAATTTCGCACCGGCCGTGCTGGCGGACGTGATTTACGCATCCGCTCCCGACGGCACGATCGTCAGTGTCGATTGGGCCACCGGCCGGCAGAACTGGCGGATCAAGACCGACAAGCCGCTGCAGGCCGGCGTCGGGGCATCGCTTACCACGGTGGCGGTGGGCACGCAGAAAGGTGAAGTGCTTGCCTTCGACAACAACGGCAAGCCGCTATGGCAGGCCACGGTCTCCAGCGAAGTCGCCGGACCGCCGAAGGCGGCCGAGGGCAAGATACTAGTCTGGTCGATCGACGGAAAAATCTTTGCCTTCGGCGAGACCGACGGCAGCCAGAAATGGGTCTACCAGCGCCTGAACCCGTCGCTCACCGTACGCCGTTTCGTCGGCGGCACGCTCACCCGCGGCGCCCTGTTTACCGGCACGGCCGGCGGCAAGCTGCTGGCGCTCGACGTCAATACCGGCACGCTCGGCTGGGAGGCGAATGTCGCAACCCCGAAGGGGGCGACCGAGCTCGAACGCATCGCCGACGTCACCAGCCTGCCGGTGGTGGACGGGAAGCAGGTCTGCGCGGTCGCGTTCCAGGGCCGCGTCGCATGCTTCGAGCTGCAGCGAGGTACGCTTCTCTGGTCGCGCGATTTCTCGAGCCTCCTCGGCCTCGAGCTGGACCAGGAGTATCTGTACCTGACCGACGACAAGGGCAACGTCCACGCACTCGACAAGGCGACCGGCGCATCGGTTTGGAGGCAGGACAAGCTTGCTTCACGCTTTCCCAGCGGCCCGGCGCGGGTCGGCTCCTATGTCGGCATCGTCGATGGCGAAGGCTATCTGCACCTGCTCGACCCGCGTACCGGCGCCCTCGTCGGCCGCATTGCAACCGACGGCACTGCCGCGCTGTCGCAGCCCTATGGCGACGGCGATGCGATCATCTGGCAAAGCACCGCCGGAAATCTCTTCAGCGTCGGCGCAAGATAGACGGCGGCTGAACGCCACTTCGCACGAGCGCGTGCGGAGATGCGTTCAAGGCGCGTGCCAGCATGCTACCCACGATCGTACTCGTCGGCCGACCCAACGTCGGCAAATCGACGCTGTTCAACCGCATGACGCAAACGCGAGCGGCACTGGTCGCCGATTTTCCGGGGCTGACCCGCGACCGGCATTACGGACGCGGCCGCGGCGGCAATCGCCCCTATCTGGTCGTCGACACCGGCGGCTTCGAGCCGAAAGCGAAAACCGGCATTTATCACGCGATGGCCAAGCAGACGCGGCAGGCGATCGCCGAATCCGATGTCGTGATTTTTCTGGTCGATGCGCGCGAAGGTCTCGCCGCGCAGGACCGGACGATCGCCGATCTGCTCCGGCGCTCGGGCCGGCCGGTGCTGCTGGCGGTGAACAAGAGCGAGGGCCTGGCAGCGGAGCGCGCCGCTGCTGATTTCCACGAGCTGGGCCTCGGCACACCGCTGCCGATCTCGTCCGCGCACGGCGACAATGTCAGCGACCTGGTCGAGCTCGCGCTGGCGGCGTGTCCGCCGGCAGCGCCGGCCGAACCTGAAGACGAGCGCGAGCAGCGCGACCGCCGGATCAAGGTCGCCATCGTCGGACGCCCGAACGTCGGCAAATCGACGTTGATCAATACGCTGCTCGGCGAAGAGCGCGTGATCGCGTTCGACGAGCCGGGCACGACGCGCGACTCGCTGTATCTCGACTTCGACCGCGGAGCGCGGCACTACACGCTGATCGACACGGCCGGTGTGCGCAAGCGTGGCAAGGTCATCGAAACGGTCGAAAAATTTTCGGTGATCAAAACGCTGCAGGCGATCGAGGATGCCAACGTCGTCGTGCTGCTGGTCGACGCGCAGGGCGACATATCCGAGCAGGATGCCCACATCGCCGGCTTCATCCTCGAGGCGGGTCGCGCGCTGGTCGTCGCGATCAACAAGTGGGACGACCTCGACGCCGCCGCGCGGGCCAACGTCAAGCGAGAGCTGGACCGCAAGCTCGGATTCCTCGGCTTCGCCGCCCAGCACACGATTTCAGCGCGCGACGGCAAGGGAATCGGCGTGCTGCTCAAGTCGATCGACGAAGCCTACGCCGCGGCGATGTCGAAGCTGCCTACGCCCAAGCTGACACGGGCCCTGGCGCGCGCGGTCGAGCAGCAGCAGCCGCCGCGGACCGGCATGACGCGACCGAAATTGCGCTATGCGCACCAGGGCGGAATGAACCCGCCGCTGATCATCATCCACGGCACCTCGCTGGCGCACGTTCCGGCCACCTACCGCCGCTACCTGGAACATTTCTTCCTGGACGTGTTCCAACTGCGTGGCACGCCCCTTAGGATACAATTCAAGACCGGCGCAAACCCCTATGCAGGCGCCGCCACGCACCGGCGGGGCCGCCGCCAGTGACCACGGGTCGGATCGATCGATCCCATGCGCCACCGGCAGCCGGGATCCGTGCCGTGGGCTAGGGAGTCTCCAAGAGCCGCGGGTCGGAACATAAAGGTGCGGGCAAGAAGCCGCGCGCGGACATCGCGGATGGCTTCCTACAACAAAGCGGAGCAATAACAATGAGCAACAAAGGGCAAATGCTACAAGACCCGTTCCTGAACACGCTGCGCAAAGAGCATGTCCAGGTTTCGATTTACCTCGTCAACGGCATCAAACTGCAGGGGCAGATCGAATCGTTCGATCAGTATGTCGTCCTGCTGAAGAACACGGTCACGCAAATGGTTTACAAGCACGCGATCTCGACCGTCGTTCCGGCCCGCGCGATCACGGTGCCGACGCAAGAAAACGACCGCGAAGCTTGACCCGCGGTAGCGGACGGATGCCGGCGGCCGCCGGCATCGGCGGTCCCGACCGCGCGACCGGCAAGGCGCCTGCGGCAGCCACCGACGGCTCGCGCAGCCTTAAGCTTCGAAACGGACGCGACCGCGCGCTGCTGGTCGAAGTCGATTTCGGAGCAGGCGAGCCGGCAGCGCGGCTGGCCGAGCTGAAGGACCTCACCGCTTCGGCCGGTGCCGAGGTGGCCGATATTGTCACCGCGCGGCGCGCCCGACCCGATCCGGCACTGTTCGCCGGTCGCGGCAAGGTCGACGAGATCGCCGCGCGGCGCGTCGCCACCGACGCCGATCTCGTCATCTTCGACCACGCGCTATCCGGCGCGCAGCAGCGCAACCTCGAGCGCGCGCTGCAATGTCGCGTCGTCGATCGCGTCAGCCTGATCCTCGATATCTTCGCGCAGCGCGCGCAAAGCGCCGAAGGCAAGCTGCAGGTCGAGCTCGCCCAGCTCCAGCATTTGTCGACACGGCTGGTCCGCGGCTGGACCCACCTCGAACGGCAGGCCGGCGGCATCGGCCTGCGCGGGCCCGGCGAGACTCAGCTGGAGACCGACCGGCGGCTGATCGGAACGCGGGTCAAGATGCTGAAGTCCCGGCTCGCTCGCATCGCGAGCCAGCGCGAGACGCAGCGCCGGGCGCGCCGCCGCGCCGCGGTCCGCAACGTCGCGCTGGTCGGCTACACGAACGCCGGCAAGTCGACCCTGTTCAATCGGCTCACCGGCGCCAGCAGCTATACGGCCGACCAGCTGTTCGCGACGCTGGACACGACGCTGCGCCGGCTGGTGCTTCCCGGCGCGGAAACGGTCGTGCTGTCGGACACCGTCGGTTTCGTTCGCGATCTGCCGCACGATCTGATCGCCGCGTTTCGCGCAACCCTGAAGGAAGCCGTGGACGCCGACTTACTGCTGCACGTCGTCGACAACGCTCATCCGGGACGAGAGGACCAGATCCACGCGGTCGATGCCGTGCTGGCCGAGATCGGCGCCGACCAGGTGCCGCAGATCCTGGTCCGCAACAAGTGCGATGCAGGGGCATGCGAGCCGGGCGTCGAGCGCGACGAATATGGTAGAATCCGCGCCGTTCGTCTGAGCGCGCTTACCGGTGCAGGCGTGCCGGAGTTGCGCGCGGCGCTGGTCGAGCGGTTCCCCCGCCCCGGGGACCGGGCGGCGACCGCCTGAAAAGCGCCGGCGCCAGCCCACACCACCCACCCTCACCGAATAGCGACAATAGACAGCGCCCGCCATGTCACTCAACGACCCCCAGTGGGGTAAGCGCAACCGCACCGGTCCGCCCGATCTCGAGGAGATCTGGCGGAACGTGAATCGGCGGCTGAACGCGATATTCGGCCGCAAGGAACCCGAGGGCGGCGACGGCGGCCCTCCGCCGACGAAGTCCTCATTCCCGATAGGCGGCGCGGGCATGCTGGCGGCGCTGGTCGTCGTCATCTGGCTGGCGAGCGGTTTCTACATCGTCGACGAGGGCCGGCGCGGCGTCGTCACGCGCTTCGGAAAATATACCGAGACCACCACGCCGGGGCCGCGCTGGCATCTGCCGTTCCCGATCGAGGCCGTCGAGGTCGTCGATTTCTCGCAGGTAAAGACGGTCGAGATCGGCTACCGCAACGGCAACCCGAGGAACAAGATCGCCAAGGAATCGCTGTTCCTGACCGACGACGAAAACATCATCGACATCCAGTTTGCGGTCCAGTACAACCTGAAGAGCGCCGCGGACTATTCGTTCAACGCGCGCAAACCCGACGACGTCGTCGCGCAAGTCGCCCAGACGGCGATGAGCGAGGTCGCCGGCCACAGCCAGATGGACTTCGCGCTCTACGAAGGCCGTGCGCAGATCGCGAGCGAGACCGAAAAGCTGATGCAGGCGATGCTCGACCGCTATGGGACCGGCATCTACGTGCAGAAGGTCACGCTGCAGAACGCGCTGCCGCCGGACCAGGTCGCCGCGGCGTTCGACGATGCGGTGAAGGCGAAACAGGATCGCGAGCGGCAGAAGAACGAAGGCCAGGCGTACGCCAACGACGTCGTGCCCCGCGCGCGCGGCCAGGCGTCGCGGCTGCTGCAGGAAGCCGACGGCTACAACGCCAGCGTCACGCAGCGGGCCGATGGCGACGCCAGCCGCTTCCGCCAGATCCTGGTCGAGTACGCAAAGGCGCCGGCGGTCACGCGGCAACGGCTGTATCTCGACATGATGCAATCGGTGCTGGGCAACTCGAGCAAGGTGCTGATTGACCAGAAGACCGGCAACAACCTGCTCTATCTGCCGCTCGATCAACTGCTGAAGCAGGGTGCCGCCGGCGCGGCGGTCGCCGCCGACGCCGCGCGCCCGGTACCGCCGGAGACGGCAGTGACCGTCGACCCGAGCCGAACGCGCGAGCTGTCGCGCAGCCGCGATGCGGGGGCAGGACGATGAAAGCCATGACACCGTTGCTCGCGCTGCTGGTCGCGGCATTGCTCGTGCTGTCGCAGTCGCTTTATACCGTCGATCAGAAGCAGTACGCGATCAAGTTCCAGCTCGGCGAATTCATCGACGCCAAGACCGAAGCCGGGCTCTACCTCAAGGTGCCGCTGCTGCAGAACGTCAAGTTCTACGACAAGCGGATCCTGCTGCTGGAAACCTCTGACCCCGACCGCGTCACGACATCCGAGAAGACGCCGCTGAAGGCCGACTTCATCGCCTACTGGCGGATCACCGACGTGCGCAAGTACTACCAGAGCGTGACCGGAGACGAGGAGACGGCACGGCGCCGGCTGGCGCAGACGATACGCGCCAATCTTGCCGAGGAAATCAACAAGCGCACGCTGCACGAGGCCATATCCACCGAGCGCGAGAAGATCATGACGACGACGCGGCAGAAGGCCGACGCCGACGCCAAGTCGATCGGCGTCGAGGTCGTCGATGTGCGGCTGCGGCGGGTCGAGCTGCCCGATGAGGTGCTCGCCCAGGTTTATCAGCGCATGGAGTCGGAACGCAAGCGCGTAGCCAACGAGCTGCGCTCGCTTGGCGCGGCCGAATCGGAAAAGATCCGCGCCGACGCCGACCGCCAGCGCGAAGTCATTCTCGCCGACGCGTACAAGCAGGCGCAGAAGACCAAGGGCGAGGGTGACGCGAAGGCCTCCGCGACCTATGCATCCGCGTATGGACAGAACCCGGAATTCTATTCGTTCTACCGCAGCCTCGAAGCCTACAAGACGACTTTTCGCAGCAAGGGCGACGTGATCGTGCTCGATCCCAGCGCTGAGTTCTTCCAGTACCTGAAGCAGCCGGGCGGCGGCCCTCCGGCCCTGCGCAGCAAGTAACGCTTTCGCCGACGGAAGAAGAAAAGTGCCGGACGCATTCGTTGCGGCATGCGCGCTGGTGCTGGTGCTCGAAGGCCTGCTCCCCCTGGTGGCGCCGCGAGTGTGGCGTGACGCGTTCCGCCGCATGACCGAGCTGTCCGACGGACAATTGCGCTTCATCGGCCTCACATCGCTGCTCACCGGAACGGCAGTCCTGCTGATATTCCATGCATAGCTGGATTCTTCCCGAATACATCGAGGACATCCTCCCGCCCGAGGCGGAGACTATCGAGCGGCTGCGGCGCACGCTGCTCGACCATTTCCGCGATCACGGTTACCGGCTGGTCCAGCCGCCGCTGATCGAGCATCTGGATTCGCTGCTTACCGGAACCGGGCACGATCTCGAGCTGCAGACGTTCAAGGTGATCGATCCGTTGTCCGGACGGCTGCTCGGTGTGCGCGCCGACATCACGCCGCAGGCAGCGCGCATCGACGCGCACCTGCTCAACGAGCCGGGCGTCACCCGCCTGTGCTACGCGGGCAGCGTGCTGCGCACCGTCGTCGCCGGCCTGGCGCAGACCCGCGAAGTGCTGCAGATCGGGGCGGAGTTGTACGGCGATCCGCAGATCGGCGCCGACCGCGAGGTCCTGATGCTGCTGCTGTCGTCGCTTGCCGCAGTGGGCGTGCGCGGCTTGCATCTCGACCTGGGACACGTAGGCGTCTACCGGGCGCTTGCCAACGGCGCGCACATCGCCGGCAACGCCAGCGACAGCGCGATGTTCGCGGCGTTGCGCGGCAAGGACGTGCCCGCCGTAGCCGAGCTCGCCGCCGGTCTGCCAGCGGCATGGCGCGACGCGTTCACGGCGCTGCCGACGCTGTACGGTCCCGCCGACGAAGTGCTCGCGGCCGCGCGAAGCCGGCTCCCCGACACGCCGTCGATCGCCGTCGCGCTGTCGGCGCTGGAAACCCTGGCGCAGGGTGCGGGCCCGGAGGTCGCAGCGCTGCACATCGATCTGGCCGATCTCCGCGGCTATCACTACCAGACCGGCGCGAGCTTCTCGGTGTTCACCGAAGGCGAAGCCAACGCGATCGGCCGCGGCGAGCGCTACGACGGAATAGGCAAGGCATTCGGCCGCGCCCGTCCGGCAACCGGCTTTACGCTCGATCTTCGCCAGCTCGCCGCCTTGAGCGGCGTCGCGGGCCCCAACTGAAAGCGATGACGCCCATGGGGAGGAACGTCGTTGTCATCGGCACGCAGTGGGGCGATGAAGGCAAGGGCAAGGTCGTCGACTGGCTGACCGAGCACGCGCAAGGCGTCGTGCGGTTCCAGGGCGGACATAACGCCGGACATACGCTGGTCATCGCCGGCAGGAAGACGGTGCTGCGGCTGATTCCGTCCGGGATTCTCCGGCCGAACGTCCGCGTCTACATCGGCAACGGCGTCGTGCTATCGCCGTCGGCCTTGCTGCAAGAGATCGGCGAGCTGGAGGCGGCCGGAGTCGAGGTACGGTCGCGGCTTTCGATTTCGCCGGCATGTCCGCTGGTGCTCGAATGCCATGTCGCTCTCGACCAGGCGCGCGAAGCGTCGATGGGCGAGACGCGCATCGGCACGACCGGGCGCGGTATCGGTCCGGCCTACGAAGACAAGATCGCGCGCCGCGCGGTGCGCCTGCAGGATCTTTTCTATCCCGACCGGTTCGCCGCAAAACTCAAGCCGCTCATCGACTATCACAACTTCGTCCTGACGCAATTTTTCAAGCGCGACGCGGTTTCCTACCAGCAAACGCTCGACGGCGCGCTGGCGCTCGCGCCGGCGCTGCTGCCGATGGTCGGCGATGTCGCCGCGTTGCTGCAGGAAGCGCGCCGCCGCGGCGATTCACTGCTGTTCGAGGGCGCGCAGGGCGCGTTGCTCGACATCGACCACGGCACCTATCCGTACGTCACCTCGTCGAACTGCCTGGCCGGCGCGGCGGCGCCGGGCACCGGAATCGGCCCCCAGATGCTTGATTACGTGCTCGGCATCGTCAAGGCGTACACGACGCGCGTCGGCACCGGCCCATTCCCGACGGAGCTCACCGACGACATCGGCGCGCGACTCGCCAGACGCGGCAATGAATTCGGCTCGGTCACCGGGCGCCCCCGCCGCTGCGGCTGGCTCGACGTCGCCGCGCTGAAGCGCTCGCTGCAGCTCAACGGCGTCGACGGTCTGTGCATCACCAAGCTCGATGTCCTCGATGGCATGCCGTCGATCCGCATCTGCACCGGGTATCGCGTCAACGGGGTGGCGCAGCCGCTGCTGCCGATCGGCGCCGATGCAGTCGCCGAATGCAAGCCGGTGTACGAGGACATGCCGGGCTGGCCGGAAAGCACGCTTGGCGTCGACAGCTTCGATGCGCTTCCGGCCCCGGCTCGCGCGTACCTGCGGCGCATCGAGCAATTGACCGAGGTGCCGATCGCGATGGTCTCGACCGGCGCCGAGCGAGACGAGACAATCCTGCTGCATCATCCGTTCCGATAAACTTACACGCCGACGATGAGCCTCCACGTCAGCTGGCAGCAGTACAACATTCTGGTCGAACGTCTTGCGCTGCAGGTCTACGAATCAGCGTGGCGGTTCAACCAGGTGATCTGCATCGCGCGCGGCGGACTGCGCGTCGGCGACGTGCTGTCGCGGATCTACGAACTGCCGCTGGCGATCCTGTCGACGCATTCGTACACCGCCGAGGGCGGGACCCTGCGCGGACAATTGATCATCGCCGAGCACATGACGATGACGGCCCCACGCCTCGGCGACCGGGTGCTGCTGGTCGACGACATGGTCGACTCGGGTCACACGCTCGAGGCGGTCGATAAGGAACTGCCGCAGCGCTTTCCGCATATCACCGATATGCGCACGGCGGTCGTCTGGTACAAAGGCTGTTCGGTGTTCAAACCCGACTACTATGTCGATTATCTGCCCGACAGTCCGTGGATACACCAGCCGTTCGAGGTCTACGACACGCTCCGGCCGGAGGAGCTGAAGGCGCGCCTGGCCGCCGCGACGGGAGCCGGGCAATGAATGCGCTGAGCTGCGCCGACATCCTGGGTGGCCGCGCGCCGCAGAACGTTCCCGTCACCTTGCAGGGATGGGTGCGCACGCGGCGCGACTCGAAGGCCGGCATATCGTTCGTTCACCTGTCCGACGGGTCGGGCTTCCACCCGGTGCAGGTGGTGGCGCCGAATACGCTTCCCAACTATGCGAGCGAGATCTCGCGGCTCACGGCCGGATGCGCAATCGAGGCGACCGGCATGATCGTTCCGTCGCCCGCCAAGGGCCAGCCGTTCGAGATGCAGGCGAGCGCGCTCAAAGTCGTCGGATGGGTCGACGATCCGGACTCGTATCCGATACAGCCCAAGCCGCACACGCTGGAGTTCCTGCGCGAAGTGGCGCATCTGCGGCCGCGCACCAACGTCATCGGCGCGGTCAGCCGTGTCCGCCACACGATCGCGCAGGCGGTGCATCGCTTTTTCGACCAGAACGGTTTTGTCTGGATCAACACGCCGATCATCACGACCTCCGACGCCGAAGGCGCGGGCGAGCTCTTCCGCGTGTCGACGCTGGATCTCGCCAACCTGCCGCGCACCGCTCAGGGGAAGGTCGATTTCGGCGCCGACTTCTTCGGGCGCGAGGCCTTTCTCACCGTCTCCGGCCAACTCAACGTCGAGACGTATTGCCTGGCGCTGTCGAAGGTTTACACGTTCGGGCCGACGTTTCGCGCCGAAAATTCGAACACCAGCCGGCACCTGGCCGAGTTCTGGATGATCGAGCCCGAGATCGCCTTCGCCGATCTCTCCGACAATGCGACTCTCGCCGAGGCGCTTCTCAAGCACATCTTCCGGACCGTGCTCGAAGAGCGCGCCGACGACATGGCCTTCTTCGAAGAGCGCATCGAAAAAGGCGTGATCGCAAAGCTGCAGGGAATGATAGACGCCGAATTCGTCCGCATGGACTACGAAGATGCGATCAGCATTCTCGAGAAGGCGACGCAGAAGTTCGAATTTCCGGTGCGATGGGGCATGGATCTCCAGTCGGAGCACGAGCGCTACGTGTCCGAAAGCTACGTGCGCGGGCCGGTGATCCTGGTCAACTACCCAAAGGAGATCAAGGCGTTCTACATGCGATTGAACGACGATGGCAGAACCGTCGCCGCAATGGACGTGCTCGCACCCGGCATCGGCGAGATCATCGGCGGCAGCCAGCGCGAGGAGCGGCTCGATGTTCTCGACTCGCGGATGGCCTCGGCGGGCATGGACATCGAGCATTACGCCTGGTATCGCGACCTTCGCCGTTACGGGACGGTACCGCACGCCGGATTCGGACTGGGCTTCGAGCGCACGATCGCCTACGTGACCGGGCTCTCCAACGTGCGTGACGTGATCCCGTTTCCGCGATCGCCGGGTAACGCGCGCTATTGAGATGCGGTGGCGGCCCGCTTCAGCGCGGCCGCAGATTCACCGCGGCCGGTGTGTCCGAGCCGTGGAACCGGGCGGTTCCCTCGAGCAGGAGGTCGGTGCCGCTGGATTTGGTGAGCATCATCGTAATCGCGCCGCAGGCTCGGCTGGTAGCCGGCGCGCTGATGTCGAGGACGCCGTTGCGATACGTGCCCGTGAACGCGACCGCGGAGACCTGGCAGCTGCGTCCGTTCCAGTTCAGCGTGCCTTTGAGATTGCCGTCGGCGTCCTGCGAATTGATCGAAATCGACCACGGCGCGGTCGTCGTCTTTCCCGAATCGGGCGTCGTCGAGCCGGTGCCGGCCAATTGCGTGGGCAATTTTTCTTCGTCGGCGCCGACTGACGGCGCGATACAGCAGCTCAGGACGAACAACACGGTCAATGCGGTCAGTCTCATCGAACGGCTCTCCCGAGCGCTTGTCAAAAAAACGAAAGCCCGCGTGGTCGCGGGCGTCCTATCGATTGCCGGCATGTCAGGGCCGGGTGCTACGATGGTGCCCAGAAGAGGACTCGAACCTCCACAGTGTTGCCACCGCTAGGACCTGAACCTAGTGCGTCTACCAATTCCGCCATCTGGGCTGTATTAAAGGCTTACTAACGACTGTACGTCGGACTAGCCGGTAATTTTACGAAAGAGTGACTTTCTTGTCAAAAAAGCAACGCAACACCGCCGCGACTCGCGGCGGATCAAAAAGTGCAACCCGCGGGAAGACTGCACTTCCGCGCGATCAAGCGGCGGCCGTCTCACCTCGAACCGGCTCGCGCATGAGCTCGTCCGGCGAATCCACCTCCGGTCGCCGCGTCCGCCGCTCGCGCGGCGATGTCACGATTCCGGAGCGCGAGCAGATACTGCAGACCTTGCGTGAGCAGGGCGTGCCGATGCCGGCCGAAAAACTGACCGAACTCCTCGGAATCGCAGGCGATGCCGAGCGCGAGGCGTTCGCGGGCCGTCTGGCGGCGATGGAGCGCGATGGCCAGCTGATGACCAACCGGAAGGGCCAGCTTTGCGTCGTCGCCAAGCTCGACCTGGTTACCGGAACCGTGCAAGGACACCCGGACGGCTTCGGATTTCTCGTTCCCGACGACGGCAGCCCCGATCTGTTTCTGTCTCCGAAGGAGATGCACAAGACACTGCACGGCGATCGCGCGACTGCGCGGATCGTCGGCGTCGACCGGCGCGGGCGGCCGGAGGGCGCGATCGTCGATGTGCTCGAGCGGGCCAACCGCGAAGTCGTCGGACGCGTCCACGAAGAGCGCGGCATCTGGTACCTGGTCGCGGAAAACAAGCGCATCAGCCAGGACATCCTGATCCCGCCCGACATGCGCAGCGGCGCGCGGCCCGGGCAGGTCGTCGTCGCCGAAGTGATCGAGCAGCCGTCCGCTCACCGCGAAGCGCTGGCGAAAGTGATCGAGGTTCTGGGCAACTACACCGATCCCGGCATGGAGATCGAGATCGCCCTGCGCAAGCACGACCTGCCCTACCGGTTTTCGGCCGCCGCGCAGCGCCAGGCAGGGCGCTTTCCGCACGAAGTGCAGAAGGCCGACCGCAAGGGCCGCACCGATCTGACCGATCTCGCGCTAGTGACGATCGACGGCGAAACCGCGCGCGATTTCGACGATGCCGTCTATTGCGAGCGCGGCGCCAAGGGTTTCCGCCTGATCGTCGCGATCGCCGATGTCAGCCACTATGTCGCCGACGGCGATGCCCTCGACGGCGACGCGCGCGATCGCGGAACCTCGGTCTATTTCCCGCGGCGGGTCATCCCGATGCTGCCCGAGCAGCTGTCGAACGAGCTGTGTTCGCTAAAGCCCGCCGTCGACCGGCTGTGCATGGCCTGCGAAATGACGATCAGCGCCGACGGCGAGATCGAGAGCTACAAGTTCTTTCCGGCAGTCATGCATTCGCGCGCACGGCTCACCTACAACCAGGTGTGGGACTGGCTGTCGCAACCAAAAACGCGAACGAAGGAAGCGGTCGCGCTGCAGCCGCAGCTCGAGAACCTATACGCGCTGTACAAGGTGCTGGCCGCAGCGCGCGCGCGCCGCGGCGCGATCGATTTCGAGACGATAGAGCTCGAGCTCAGGTTCGACGCGCAGGGCAAGATCGAGACGATCGTGCCGGTCATGCGCAACGATGCGCACAAGCTGATCGAGGAATGCATGCTGGCGGCCAACGTCTGCGCCGCTTCCTACCTGCTCGAGCGGAAGCAGCCTGCGCTCTACCGCGTGCACGAGGGGCCGACGCCGGAAAAGCTCGCCGCCCTGAAGGAATTTCTCGCCGGCTCGGGATTGGAGATCGGCGGCGGCGAGTCTCCGACGCCGGCCGACTACGCGAAGCTGCTCGCGAAGATCAAGGGCCGGCCCGATTTCAACTTGCTGCAGACGGTGCTACTGCGCTCGCTGCAGCAGGCGGTCTACAGCCCCGATAACGAGGGCCACTTCGGTCTCGGCTATGACGCCTATACGCACTTCACTTCGCCGATCCGCCGCTATCCGGATCTGCTGATCCATCGCTGCATCAAGGCCTGCCTCGCCGGCACCCGCTATCAGCCGTCGGGGGCGGGCTGGTCGGAGCTCGGTGTGCACTGCTCGCAGACCGAGCGTCGCGCCGACGACGCGACCCGGGACGTCGAGAACTGGCTCAAGTGCTTTTTCATGCAGGACAAGGTCGGCGAGACTTTCATGGGCACGGTCAGCGGCGTCACGCACTTCGGTCTGTTCGTCACGCTCGACGGCCTCAACGTCGATGGGCTGGTGCACGTGACCGAGCTCGGCAACGACTATTTTCACTACGATGCTGTGCGACACGCTATGAACGGCGAGCGCAGCGGCAAGGTATACCGGCTTGCCGATCGCATCACGGTGAAAGTCGCACGGGTAGATCTCGAATCCACCAAGATCGATTTCGTGCTGGCCGGCGACGATATCGCGGCTCCTCCCCAGAAAAACAAAACGCGCCAGGGCCGGAAGCCCTGACGCGTCGTTCGTTTCCGCGCCATTCGGTTGCCGCGCGGCCGATATCCCGGCCGCCAGGGTCCCGACCTTTAGCGATTGGGTTGCGGGGTCATGCGCAGATACGGCCTCAGCGCCTTGAAACCTTTGGGGAATTTCTGCTTCAGAATTTCAGGGTCCTGCAGCGACGGCACGATCACGACGTCGTCGCCGTTCTTCCAATTGCCCGGCGTCGCCACGCTGTGATACTCGGTCAGCTGCAAGGAGTCGATCACGCGCAGCACTTCGTCGAAATTGCGCCCGGTCGACGCCGGATAGGTGATGATCAGCCGGATCACCTTCTTCGGATCGATGACGAACAGCGAGCGCACCGTCGCGGTCGCGCTGGCGTTCGGATGGATCATGTCGTACAGCGTCGAAACCTTGCGGTCGGGGTCGGCAATGATCGGAAAGTTGACGTTGGTGTTTTGTGTCTCGTTGATGTCGTTGATCCATTTCTTGTGCGAGTCGACCGGATCGACAGACAGCGCGATCACCTTGACGTTTCGCTTCGCGAACTCCTCCTTGAGCTTGGCGGTCAATCCAAGCTCAGTCGTGCAGACCGGGGTGAAGTCGGCCGGATGCGAAAACAGCACGCCCCAGCTGTCGCCCAGCCATTTGTGAAAGCTGATCGGGCCCTCGCTCGATTCCTGGGTGAAGTCGGGGGCGGTGTCGCCAAGACGCAGTGACATGGTTTTCTCCTCGTCGTACCAGTTGGATCACATATAATACCCCGCGCTCGCGCCGGGGAGTAGAAGCGATGGCACTATCGTCATGTCCGCGCCAAGCGGGGTAACGGCGGCGCGGTCTTCCGATCTCTCGATCCAATGCGACGATCCCCTTACCTCAACTCGCCCCCGGCGCGGAGGCCGCGATGACCGCCGAGAGCTTCGCCGCGACGCGCCTGATCGTGCAGGCGCCGGACATCGACACACCGGTCCTGAAGACGCTGGCGAAGCTCGCTGGCGCGGCGCGCATCGACGCCGTGTCGCGCGGCGCCGACCAGGCGTTCGCCCTGACACCGGCGGCTGCTGCAGCGGAGGTCTTCGCGTACTGCGCACAGCAATCACTGGACTGCGCGTTCGTCCCGCCGGCACAGCGCCTCCACCGCGTGCGCCTGCTGGCCATGGACATGGATTCCACGCTGATCACCATCGAATGCGTCGACGAAATCGCCGACATGATGGGCATCAGGCAAGAGGTCGCAGCGATCACGGCGAGCGCGATGCGCGGTGAAATCGATTTCCGCGAAAGCCTGACGCGCCGCGTGGCGCTTCTGCGCGGGCTGGACATCGACGCGCTGCAGCGCGTCTACGACGAGCGGCTCGAGCTCTCTCCGGGCGCCGAGCGCCTGCTGGCCGGCATGCGCGCCGTCGGCGCCCAGTCGCTGCTGGTCTCGGGCGGATTCACTTTTTTCACCGAGCGATTGAAGGCTCGCCTCGGACTCGACCACACGTGCGCGAACACCTTGGAGGTCGCCGAGGGAAAGCTGACCGGCCGCTTGATCGGGGCTATCGTCGACGCCGAGGCGAAGGCCGCGTGCTTCGAGCGCCTGCGCGCGAAGCTTGTCGCAGACGGCGGCCTGGCGGTGGCGATCGGCGACGGCGCGAACGATCTGCCGATGCTGAAAGCGGCCGACATCAGCGTCGCGTACCGGGCCAAACCGATCGTGCGTGCGCGCGCGACCTATGCGATCGACTGCTGCGGGCTTGACGCCGTCCTCAATCTCTTCACCTAGCGATCTGAGCTCAAGCAAGAGCCGGTCGCAGGAACGCTACGACGTTCCATACCGCGAGCACAACAAGCACCGCCCAGGTCAGGGCGATGCCGGTGGAGCGGCCGACGGAGCTCCCGCTGACACGCGACAGTGCAGCGGCATGCACGACGCGGGCCAGGATCAACACGATGCCGCAAACGTGCAGCAGCAGCGGCGACGCACGGTTTTCCTCGGCGATCAGCAGAAGCAGCAACACCGGCAGCCCCCACTCGACCGCGTTGGCGTGGACGCGAATCGCGCGCTCCAGCTGGGCGTCGCCGCCTGCGCCAAGACCGATGCGCGTCCGAAGACGTCGGCGCGACACCTGGAACGCGAGCGCGAGCAGCAACAACGCGTAAACGCCGGTGTAGAGTGCGCTGATCAATGGCATCGGTGCGGGATTCATTCTTCGCTCTCCTCGATCCACAGCATCTGGATGGCCTCGAGTATCTTCTCGCCCGAGTGCTTGGGGTCGTCGTCGAAGCCGGGCAGCGCGATCACCCAGCGGTGCAGATCGGTGAAGCGCACCGTCGCCGGATCGACGTCCGGGTGTCTCTCGGCCAGCGCGATCGCGATGTCGCGCGAGTCAACCCACTTCATTTGGTCGTCTCTTTGGCGTAGTTGATCGTGTACTTCGGAATCTCGATCACCAGCTTGCTTTTGCCGACCTTGGCCTGACACGACAGTCGCGACACCGGCGTGAGGCCCCAGGCCCGGTCGAGCAGATCGTCCTCGTCCTCCGACGAGGGCGAAAGCGAATCGAAACCCTCCCGCACGATGACATGACAAGTCGTGCACGCGCAGGACTTCTCGCAGGCGTGCTCGATCTCGATTTTCTGATCGAGCAGATTATCGCAGATCGACTCGCCTTCGGTCGCCTCGAACGTCTTGCCCTCGGGACAGAGCTCTGCGTGCGGCAGCACGACGATTTCGGTCATCGCGCGGTACGCCTCAACTCAGGGCGTCGACGCTGCGACCGGTCAGAGCGCGGCCGACGCCACGGTTCATGCGCCGGGCGGCGAATTCCTCGGTTGCAGCGTTCAGCGCGCTCACCGCGTTGACGAGCGCGTGGTGGTCGTCCTGTCCGGCGAGACGGCGGACCGCCGCGAGCGCATGGTCGATCGGGACGCGCTCGGCGGCGGTAAGCAGGTCTCCGTCCGAGCGCAGCGCCCCCTCGGTGGCATCGACGATGCGCTCCGCCTCGACGCGGGCTTCGGCGATGGCGCGTGCAACCATGTCCGGCGCGGCGTTGGCGAACGATTCCTGCAGCATGCGGGCGATCTCGTCGTCGGAAAGACCGTACGACGGCTTGACCACTATCGACGCCTCCACCCCTGTTGTCTGCTCGCTGGCGGAAACGGCCAACAGACCGTCGGCATCGACCTGGAAGGTCACCTTGATGCGCGCGGCGCCGGCGACCATCGGCGGGATCCCGCGCAATTCGAAGCGCGCCAGCGAACGGCAGTCGGCGACCCGCTCACGCTCGCCCTGCACGACGTGCAGCGCCATCGCGGTCTGCCCATCCTTGAATGTAGTGAATTCCTGCGCTCGGGCGATCGGTATCGTCGCGTTGCGCGGGATGATTTTTTCGGTGAGCCCGCCCATCGTCTCGAGGCCCAGCGACAGCGGGATCACGTCGAGGAGCAGCCAATCCTCGTCGCTCGCGCGGTTGCCGGCCAGCACATTGGCCTGGATCGCGGCGCCGAGCGCAACGACCTCGTCCGGGTTCAGGTTGTTCAGCGGCGCCTGGCCGAAAAACTCGGCGACCGCGCGCTGGATCTGCGGCATGCGGGTCGCCCCGCCAACCATCACCACGCCCTTGATGTCGGCCGGAGCAAGCTTGGCATCGCGCAGCGCCTTTCTGACCGGGGCAAGCGTCTTCGCGACCAGCGTCTGGCTGATCACCTTGAATTCGGCAGCGGTTAGCCTCGCGGCGATCGTGTCACCCGACTGCAGCGTGGCGTCGAACGCGACCTCGTCACGGGTAGTCAGCGCTTCCTTGACCTCGCGTGCCTTGGCCATCAGCTTGCGGGCATCGCCCGGCGACACCGGCCCGACGCCTGCGGCCTCGAGCGCCCAGCAATAAATGCGGTGGTCGAAGTCGTCTCCGCCCAGCGCCGTGTCGCCGGCGGTCGCCAGCACCTCGAACACGCCGCGCGAGAGCTTCAATATCGAAAGGTCGAACGTGCCGCCGCCCAGGTCGTAGACGGCGTAGGTTCCCTCCGAGGCGTTGTCGAGGCCGTATGCAATCGCCGCCGCCGTCGGCTCGTTCAACAACCGCAGAACATTGAGGCCTGCCAGCCGGGCCGCATCCTTGGTCGCCTGGCGCTGCGCATCGTCGAAATAGGCAGGCACGGTGACGACGGCGCCATCCAAGGGACCGCCCAGCGTCTTTTCCGCGCGTTCGCGCAGTGCGCCGAGAATCTCGGCCGAGATTTCGACCGCCGTGCGGATGCCGGCGCGCGTGGCGATCTGTACGATGCCTGGCGAATCGACGAAGCGATAGGGAAAGCGGCGCGCATCGGCGAGATCGGGCAAGGCCCGTCCCATCATGCGCTTGACCGATACGATGGTGTTCTGCGGATCGGAAATCTGCGCCGCCTGCGCGTCGTGACCGACTTGGACGCCTTCCGGCGCGTAGCGCACGACCGACGGCAGCAGGCGGCGCCCATGTGCGTCGGGCAGCACGTCGGCGCTGCCGCCGCGAACCGTGGCGACCAGCGAATTGGTCGTTCCGAGGTCGATGCCGACGGCGAGCCGCGGCCGGTGCGGCTCGGGCGCCTGTCCCGGCTCGGCGATCTGCAGCAGAGCCATCAGTGGTCGATCCCGCCGATCGCGGCGTCGATGTCGGCGGCCAGCTTGGACAGGAACTGGAGCTCCCGCACGCCGGCGCGCGCCGATTCCCAGCCCTGCCCGCTGTCCAGCGTGTCGGCCAGCGCCGGCTCCAGCGCGGCAATCTCGGCACGCACTTCGGCGAGCAGCGCTTCCAGCCGAGCGATGTCGGCGGCAATCCGGGCGTCGTCGACCGCCTCCCGGCGCTCGAGCTGCCGCTCGAGAAACTCGAGGGGCAACGCGGTATCGGTTTCCGAGGTCGCATCGATGCCGTGCAGCGACAGCAGATACTGGGCGCGGCCGACCGGGTCCTTCAGCGCGCGATAAGCCTCGTTGACCCGCGCCGACGACTGCAGCGCCAATCGGCGCTCGCTTTCGCCGGCGGCGGCGAACCGGTCAGGGTGCACCTGCGTCTGCAGCGCGCGGTACGCCGCATCGAGGCGTGCCGTGTCGAAGCGATAGCGCGGCGGCAGCCCGAACAACGCGAAATAATTCTGGGAGAAGTCGATCACTGGGCGATCACTGAGTGCCGTCTCGGATTTCGATGGCGGCTCGGCGCGGAATGCGCCGTCGCGAAAACCGCGTCAGCCTAGGAGCGCGCCTGAGACAGTACAACAACGGTACGGCTGGGGCGCGCGACAACGGATGGCGCGGTTTCTCGCGGCGGCTAGACGTTGAAGGATTCGCCGCAGCCGCACTCGTCCTTTACGTTCGGATTGTTGAACTTGAATCCTTCGTTGAGCCCCTCGCGCGCGAAATCGAGCTCGGTCCCGTCGAGATAAGGCAGGCTTTTCGGATCGACGACGACGTTGATGCCCCTGCTCTCGAAGCGAAGGTCCTCGGGGCGGATCTCATCGACGAACTCGAGCTTGTAAGCCAGCCCCGAGCATCCGGTCGTGCGTACACCCAGGCGCAGGCCGACGCCCTTGCCGCGCTTCTCCAGGAAGCCCGCGACATGCTTGGCCGCACTCTCGGTCAGGGTAATCGCCATGCCGGCTTCGTCCTTTCTGGATCAGGCAGAGGCAGCGACGCGCCGTTTGGCGCCGGAGGCCGTCGCGGCTTCTTCCTCGACATGCTTCTTCTTGTAATCGGCCACCGCTGCCTTGATCGCGTCTTCCGCCAGGATCGAGCAGTGAATCTTGACCGGCGGGAGCGCCAGCTCTTCGGCGATCTGCGTGTTCTTGATCGTCAGCGCCTGATCGAGCGTCTTGCCCTTGACCCACTCGGTGACCAGCGACGACGAAGCGATCGCCGAGCCGCAGCCGTAGGTCTTGAACTTCGCGTCCTCGATGCGTCCGTCGGCGCCGACCCGGATCTGCAGCTTCATCACGTCACCGCAGGCGGGCGCACCGACCATGCCGGTGCCGACCGCGTCGTCGTCCTTGGCGAACGAGCCGACGTTGCGCGGGTTTTCGTAGTGATCCAATACCTTGTCGCTGTATGCCATTTCAGTCTCCAGAAAACTTCAGTGTCCTGCTTTCGACCATCAGTGGGCGGCCCACACCACCGTATCCAGATCGATCCCCTCCTTGAACATTTCCCACAGCGGCGACAGCTCGCGCAGCTTGTCGATCTTCCGCTTCAACAGATCGATCGTGTAATCGACTTCTTCCTCGGTCGTGAAGCGGCCGACGGTGAACCGGATCGAGCTATGCGCGAGCTCGTCGCTGCGGCCCAGCGCGCGCAGCACGTACGACGGCTCGAGCGAGGCTGATGTGCACGCCGAGCCGGACGATACGGCGACGTCCTTGATCGCCATGATGAGGCTCTCGCCTTCGACGAAGTTGAAGCTCACATTCAGGTTGTGCGGGACCCGGCGCTCCATGTCGCCGTTCAGATGTGCCTCCTCGATCCGGGACAGCCCCTCCCAGAGCCGGTCGCGCAGCATCCGTATCCGGTCGTTGTCGGTCGCCATCTCGAGCCGGGCCAGACGGAAGGCTTCGCCCATGCCGACGATCTGATGCGTAGCCAGTGTGCCTGATCGCATCCCGCGCTCGTGACCACCGCCGTGCATCTGGGCCTCGATGCGCACGCGCGGCTTGCGCCGGACGAACAGCGCGCCGACGCCCTTGGGACCATAGGTCTTGTGCGCCGAGAAACTCATCAGGTCGACCTTCAGCGTCGACAGATCCACCGGTATCTTGCCCGTCGCCTGCGCCGCGTCGACGTGGAAAATGATTCCGCGACTGCGGCAGATCTCGCCGATCGCCGGGATGTCCTGGATGACGCCGATCTCGTTGTTGACGAACATGACCGAGACCAGGATCGTATCCGGGCGCAGCGCCGCCTTGAACGCTTCGAGGTCGAGCAGCCCGTCCGGCTTGACGTCGAGATAGCTGACTTCGAAGCCGTCGCGCTCGAGCTCGCGCATCGTATCGAGTGTCGCCTTGTGCTCGGTCTTGACGGTGACAAGGTGCTTGCCCTTGTCCTTGTAGAAATGCGCGGCGCCCTTAAGCGCGAGGTTGATCGACTCGGTCGCGCCCGAGGTCCAGACGAGCTCCTTCGGGTCGCAATGGACGAGCTTCGCGACTTCGTCGCGCGCTTCCTCGACCGCTTTTTCGGTTTCCCATCCGAACGCGTGCGAACGCGAGGCCGGATTGCCGAAGTGCTCGGTCAGATACGGGATCATCTTGGCCGCGACGCGCGGGTCCACCGGCGTCGTCGCCGAATAATCGAGATAGATCGGTTTCTTCATCGTCGTCTCAATGCCTTTAGGCAACCGGCGCCGGCTCGGATTTCTTGCCGGCCAGGGCGCGGTGGTCCTGCAGCACATTGATTTCGTGCTTGTCCTGCTGGCGCACCAGCTGCTCGAGCGACACCGAATGGAGGAACGCGAAGATGTGCGTGTTCAGGCTTGCCCAGAGCTCGTGGGTCATGCACCGCCTGTCGTCCAGGCAATTTTCCTTGCCGCCGCACTGGGTCGCATCGATCGGCTCGTCGACCGCGAGGATGATGTCGGCGACCGAAACCGCGGTTGCATCGCGCGCCAGGTTGTAGCCGCCGCCGGGACCGCGCACGCTGTCGACCAGCCCATGCCGGCGCAGCTTGCCGAACAATTGCTCGAGGTAGGACAACGAGATCTTCTGCCGGTCCGATACGGCCGCCAAGGTGACTGGCCCCTTGCCGTTGTGCATCGCTACGTCAATCATCGCCGTTACGGCGAATCGTCCTTTGGTCGTCAGTCTCATGATCGCCTGCCTTCTTTCCCCGGTCGCTCCCCTGTTTTCATAGCCGCATTCTATAATTCCCGACTAGTTTAGTCAACTAAAAACCCTACTAGTTCAGTCAAGTAAGCGGGTCAGCTGGGCTGGGTCGAAGCTGTCGGCCGTCGCCTTAGCGTCGCTGCAATCGACACCTTCATGCTGCAGATGTTCGATCAGCTTCTGCAGGCGCTCGTCGGTCGAGGCCGCATGGTCGAGCAGCGAGTGGATCGCCTGGACCATAGGATCGTTCATGTCGGCGCCGATCCCGTAGGCGGAAAAGCCGATCCGGGCCGCCTGTGCCTCACGCCGGACCGCGTCGTCGCCGGCCAGTATGCGGGCCGGGATCCCGACCGCCGTCGCACCGGCGGGCACGTCCCGCACCACCACCGCGTTAGACCCGACTTTGGCGCCATCGCCGACCAGAATGGGCCCCAGGATCTTGGCGCCGGCACCCAGGACGACGGCGCGCCCCAAGGTCGGATGCCGCTTGCCCGCCTTCCACGAAGTCCCGCCCAGGGTGACCCCATGGTAGAGCGTGCAGTCGTCGCCGATTTCGGCGGTTTCGCCGATGACGACACCCATCCCGTGGTCGATGAAAACTCGCCGGCCGATGGTCGCGCCCGGGTGGATCTCGATCCCGGTCAGCCAGCGCGCCCAGTGCGACAGCCAGCGCGCGAGCCAGCGCGCACCGCCGCGCCAGAGGCGGTTGCTCACTGCGCGGTGCCACACCAGCGCATGCAGCCCCGGATAGCAGGTCAGCACCTCCCAGGACGTACGGGCGGCGGGGTCGCGCTCGAATACGACGGCGATGTCTTCACGGAGTCGGTCGAACATACGGTGATGTTGCCATATCCGACCGAATCACTCAACTATTGACCCTGCTGGGCGAGTCGGGAAATCAACGCAGCAGAATCGCGGCCACGACCAGACCGGCGGTGGCGAGCCCGACCAGCACCATGTAGGAAATAAAGAGCACGAATGCCCGCAGCAGCAGGCCGATCCACGAGCCGCCGTAGACGCTGCGCATCGACAACAGCAGATACAGCCCGATGATCCACAAGCCGATCGTTATCGCCATCGTGCGGCCCAGGATCAGCAGCATGATCGTCGCCGCGACGAAGACGAAGGCATGGTCGTACGCGGCGAATACCAGGTGCTCGCCGAACAGGCGCGGGCGGCGCGGATACCGCCGGGCGCGCCCGAGGTAGACGAGCTTCAGCAGCAGCGCGAACGCCGGCAGCAGCACGAACATCGCGTACGGCGCGTAGCGCAGCATCCCCTCGCCCAACTGTTCGGCTTTTTCGCTCCTGGACAGGTTGTTGAAGCGGTTCCACCGCTTTCCCAACGCCGGCGATCCGAACGCGTCTTCCCCCATCTGCACATTGAAACCTTTTTCCGGCGACAGATATTTGGATTCCTCCGGCGTATCGGGATGGACCTCGAGAATGTCGACCGGCCCGACCAGCAGCCTGGTCACGGCGAAAAATATCAGCGTCGCGAACAGGTACAGCCGCGCCGGCCGGATATAGCGGCGGCGGCGCCCGGCCAGGTACTCGCGCGTCAGGAATCCGGGACGAGCCAACAGCGCGAAGACGGTCCGCCAGAAACGGCCATCGAGGGCCACATAGCGCCCCGCCGCTTCGCGCACGAACTCGCGCAATGTCGGCAGGCGTAACTTCGTCTCCTGGCCGCAAGCCGAGCAATACGCGCCGTCGACCCGTGCACCGCAGTTGCGGCAGGTCTGCGGCGCGGTCTCTTCGACTCGTGATTCGACCGTCGCGGCCATTCAATCCGCCTTGCGCGTGCGCTGAAGGCGCTCGTCGATCCGCGCCAGTATGCCGCGCAGGATGTTGACCTCCTCCTTTTCCAGGCGGGCGCGCGCGAAAAGCCGCCGCAAGCGCGGCAGCAAGCGCTTCGGGTGCGCGGGCCGCAGGAAGTCGAGCGCGACCAGCGTGCGCTCGCCGTGCTCGAACAGGCGCGCGATCTCGTCCTGCGTCGCGGGCTCGAACGCCGGAGCGCGCCAGACCTCGCCGGCGCCGGCGGCGACGCGCAATTCGTAGGCGGTGACCTGGACCGCTGCCGCGAGATTGAGCGACGAGAACCCCGGGTCCGACGGAATCGTCGCCACCAGCTGGCAGCGCGCGATCTCGGCGTTCGACAGTCCGGACATCTCACTGCCGAAAACCAGTGCGACCTCGCCGCGTGCCGCGTAAGCCAGCGCCTCGTGCGCAGCCGCGCGCACCGGCAACGCGCCGCCGGCGAATTCGCGCCGCCGCGCCGAGAATCCGATCGCCAGCGCGGCGCCGGCCAGCGCGTCGTCGAGCGTAGCGACGACACGCGCCGCACGCAGGATATCGGTCGCACCCGAAGCGAGCGCATCGGCCTCGGGATCGGGAAAACGCTGCGGCGCGACCAGCGTCAGTTGCGATAGCCCCATCGCGCGCATCGCGCGCGCAGAGGCGCCGATGTTGCCCGGATGGCTGGTCGCGCACAGGACGATGCGGATGCGCGCGAGCGCATCGTTTTTCGCCCGCTGATTGACGGCGGAATGCGCGGGTGCGTCCGTCATGCGCGTCGAAAGGCTTCGTTTGCAGGTAGAATGCGCGACGATTGTTCTTTATGCGCCGCCCGCGCGTCAGCGCAAAAGCGGTGAACCCGAATGCACCCGATGCTCACCACCGCGGTCAAGGCCGCGCGCCGCGCCGGCGGCATCATCAATCGCGGCGCGCGCGACCTGGACCGGCTCGTCGTCACCGCCAAGGGTCCGAAGGATTTTGTCAGCGAGATCGATCGCGCCGCTGAAGCGGCGATCGTCGATACGCTGCACGCCACCTACCCCGACCACGCGATTCTAGCAGAGGAAGGTACCGGCGAAGGCGCCAACACCGCGTCCGAGCATTTGTGGATCATCGATCCGCTCGACGGCACGACCAATTTCCTGCACGGCTTTCCGCAGTACTGCGTTTCGATCGCCTTGCAGCACAAGGGGCAGATCACGCAGGGCGTGATCTACGATCCGGTGCGCAACGATCTCTTCACCGCGACCCGCGGACGCGGCGCGTTTCTCAACGATCATCGGCTGCGCGTGTCGCGCCGCCAGCACCTGAAAGAGTGCCTGGTCGGCACCGGCTTTCCGTTTCGCGATGGCAGCGATCTCGAAACCTATATCGCGATGATGCGCGCGATGATGCAGCAGACCGCCGGCCTGCGCCGGCCCGGCTCGGCCGCGCTGGATCTGGCGTACGTCGCCGCCGGCTATTACGACGGATTCTGGGAGGTAGGGCTCAATGCCTGGGACGTCGCGGCCGGCAGCCTGCTGATCGTCGAGGCCGGTGGACTGGTCGGCGACCTGGCCGGCGAAGGTGGGTATTTGCGTGGCGGGCAGATCGTGGCCGCGAACCCTCGCATATTCGCCCAAATGGTCAAGGTCTTGGGGCCTTTCCAGGCTGCGCTCAAAGTCGTAGCCGACAAGAAAGCCTGAGGTTTCGACCCGCCTACCCGCCCGCCCTCCCCGGGCGCATTGTTGTTTCCAGGCGCAAAATCCTGACAAAGGAAGGATTTGGCGCGGAATCCTCATGACAATTCCAATGTCATTGTGTACGATGAGGCGCCCTGGCAATGCGCGCCGCGTGGCGGCCATTGCGGGAAAAATCCGGGACTGGGAGCGACTGATGGTTCGACGGTGGCTGCAAAGCCTTGTGCTGCTGGGCCTGTTGGGGACGATCGCCACGGCTGCGCAGGCCGAGACGATCTCGCGTATCCGCGTGATGCTGCATCCGTATGCCGCCGCGCCGGGCGCGCTTCCCGACGCCGCGCTCGCCCGCCTGCAGACGCTGGCGGGCATATCGTTGAACCTTGCCGGGACGACCCGTACCGGCGGCCTCGAGCTCGATCTCGCCCAGCCGCTCGATAGCTCGACCGTCAGCGCGCTGATATCCAGACTGCGTTCCGATCGGAGCGTGCTGTGGGCCGAGGCGGTCTCGACGCAGACCATGGTTCAAGCGCAATCGGCCGGCCTCAGCGCTGCGAGCACCGATCTCGGCGACAAATTGATGCTGCGGCTTGCCGGTGACCCCGCGCCCGACTGGTCGACCCTGCTGCCGCGCTGGAGCGCGATCGTCGGCGCGCCACTCGCCGTCGACCACCAGGTCGGCAACGTCTGGGTCCTGAAGCTGCAGAACAAGGTCGCGCAGGACAGCCTGGGTACGATGGCCTCGCTGCTGCAAACCGATCCCGTCGTGCAATACGCGGATCCGGTGCGCCGCGCGACGGCGAAGCTCGTGCCCAACGACCCGAAATACAACCAGCAATGGTCGCTATCCGACCCCGTCGGCGGCATCGGCGCGCCGGCCGGCTGGGATCTCGGGACCGGCAGCGCCTCGAACGTCGTCGCGGTAATCGACACCGGCATCACGCAGCATCCGGAACTCGCCGGCCGCGTTCTGCCCGGCTTCGACTTCATCAGCGATCCGGCGTCGTCAAACGACGGCAACGGTCGCGACAGCGACGGGTCCGATCCCGGCGACGCTACCTCGGATGGCGAGTGCGGCGACGGAGTTCCCGGGCACCCGAGTTCCTGGCACGGCACATTCGTAAGCGGCATCATCGCCGCCAATACCAACAACGGCGCCGGCATCGCGGGGCTCAACTGGAACGCGAAGATTCTTCCGGTTCGCGTACTCGGCAGATGCGGCGGAACGTTCGAAGACATCACTGCAGGCGTCCTGTGGGCGGTCGGCATGCCGGTGGGCGGCGTGCCGAACAATCCGAATCCGGCGAAAGTCATCAACATGAGCCTGGGCGGCGCGACGTCGTGCCCGCAGGCGCTGCAAGATGCGATCGACGTCGCATTGGCGCAAGGCACGATCATCACCGTCGCCGCCGGAAACGAAAGCGGCAACGCTTCCGATTCTGCGCCGGCGAACTGCAGCGGTGTCATCACCGTCGGCGCCGGGACGCGAACCGGCGACCGCGCAAGCTATTCCAACTTCGGCGTCCGCGTCGACATCTCGGCGCCCGGCGGCGACGGCGGCGATATCGACACCCTGATCCTTTCGCTCTCCAACGACGGCCTGTCGTCGCCGGGCAATCCGTCCTATGGGATTGCCGCGGGGACCAGCGCTGCGGCGCCGCACGTCGCTGGTGTCGCCTCGCTGATGCTGGCGCGCAACGCCAATCTGACCCCTGGTCATGCGCTCGACATCATGACCGGGACCGCGCGCAGCTTCGTCAGCGGCGCCACCTGCGGCAACGGTCCGTTCTGCGGTTCGGGCCTGCTGGACATGGGCCTCGCGATAGAGAGCACTTTCCCGGGTGCCGCCGCTGCGCCTGCGGGGACGGTGCCGGTGATCGAGTACTACCGCGCAGACAAAGACCACTATTTCATGACGGCAAGCGCCCCGGAGCAGGCATTCGTCGACAACAGCCTTTCCGGGACGTTCCAGCGCACCGGCGAGCTGTTCTACGCCTGGATCGATCCTTCGCTCGCGCCGATGGACGCGGTTCCGGTCTGCCGCTTCTATAGTCCGCTGCCGCTGATCGACTCGCACTTCTATACGGCGTTTGCCGACGAATGCAATTTCGTCATTTCGCACTGGCCGAACGTGTGGCTCCTCGAAAGCCGGGCTGCGTTTTATGTCGTACCGGCCGACGCACTCGGCAATTGCCGCGCTGGAACGCTGCCGGTCTATCGCTTTTTCGACAACCGCAACGATGCCAATCACCGGCACACGATCAATTTGTCGGTGCGCCGCGCGATGCTCAACCGCGGGTGGGCGCCGGAAGGCGTCGGTCCGAACGCCGTGGCCTTCTGCTCGCCGATTTGACGCTTCGCCAAGCGTCGAAAAAAAAGCGAGCCTCGAGGGCTCGCTTTTTTTATCCGGGTCGCCCCGGGAGCGTTCAGGCGGCCGCCGCGGTATCGCCGCGCGGCTTCTGTGCGGCCAGCGTATCGAGCGCCGCGCTGACCGCGCGGTCGAACAAGGGCACCGGCTCGACGATCAGCGTCGCCTTGCCCGCACCCAGCTGCCATGCGAGATCCTCCGGAGTGGCGACGATGGCGCGCGAGCGCTCGCGCGTGGTGAACAAATATTTGCTGCGCATCGGACTGATCCACGACAGGCGCGCGTTGACGGTCTTATCGCCTTGCCCGAACGCGAGCCACGTGCCGACGACCATTTCGGCGACGAAGTCATGGACGTTGGCGATTCTCGGTGCGGGCGCGACCGCCTGGACCCGAGCGACGGCTTCGGCCTTTCCGCCACCGGCCGCGTCCGCCGTGGCGGCGGGCGGGGGCACATCGTCCGCCGATGCAGGCTTGATCGCGGCCATGTGCAGTTGATACATCGCATCGAGCAAGGGCTTGACGCGCTCGTCACCGATGTTGACCGCGGCGGCGCCGGCGCGCAGATTGCGGATCATTCCCGGCACGAGCTTGGCAAGCCGTGCCTTCTGCGCAGTGCGCTCCTTCGCCGTCAGACTCCACAGCAGATCGTCGAGCGTGCGCACACCGCGGCGCCATTCCTCGCCTTCGGCGCCCTGCGCCAGACGCACGTTGGTCAGATAGTCGGCCCAGATGGTTTCGCTGAACGAGCGCACGTCGAACGGCACATCGAGACCCGAAAGTTTGTCTCGGATCAGCGCGCGCACCGCCGAGCGGTCCGCATCGCCCTCTTCGGCCGCCAGTGCCGCGGCGACTTCGGTTCCGAGTGCGCCTGCTGCTTTCTGCGACTCGGCGTCGACGAACTCCTGCACCTTTCGATCGGCGACGTCGAAGACGCCGACGTCGACCTGGAAATCTCGGCAGACCTCTTCGATCACTCCGGCCGCCGTCAGCTCGAATGCGGCGCGGTAGCCAGCGTCGCCGGTGGCGCCGATCGCCGCACCCGCGAGGTGATCGAGCAGCCGCCGGGCCGGGTGCTTGCGGTCGGAGAAAAAACTGCGGTCGAGCAGCGCCGTCTTCAGGATCGGGACCTGCAGTCGGGTAAAGAGGCTTCGCAGTTCTTCGGGTATCGACGGATCGCGGAAGATGTAGTCGAACAACAGGCCGATCACGTCCATCGTGATCTTGTCGGTCGAGCTCACGACCTTGTCGTCGATCGCGGCCCGGATGAAGGGAATGCGGTTCATCGCAGCGGCACGGCTCGCTGCATCGCCGGTTGCAGCCTCGGCAGCGCGGTAATCTGACCCCGGATCGACGCGCTGCCAGCGGTCGAGGACGGCGACGGCGGCAGACAGCGAACCGATCGCCATCAACGGATCGACTTGCGGCAAGCCCGATACATCTGCCGACGGAGCGCTGGCAGTGTCGGACGGTTGCAAAGCCCGTGCGAGGTCGGCGATGTACGGATTGAGTGCGGCGGCCAGAGCCGCCGCCGGTGCGGTGTCGATCGCCGGCGGGACCGGGCTGACGGTTGGTGGCCCGTAAGGACCAGTCGGCGCCGGTTCAGCTTGCGGCGCGCCGCCGGCCGGCGCGGAAGCCGCCCTTGCCTGCGGCGCCTCCGCCTTCGGCAAGTCCTTCAGCGCAGTCGGTGTGGACGCCGATGCGGCCGGGACCGCGATCCCCAGCGCCAGCAACTGGTCGGCGGCGGCCGGGCGGCCTTCCTTGAACAGTCGGAGGAAAGTCGGCAGCAATTCGGCGTCGTCGCGCGGCCGCAGCTCGCTCCGCGCGCGCAGCTGCGCCTTGATCTCGGGCAGCACCTGGTGGTCGGCGAGGAAGCGATTGACCTTGATGAAGCTCTTGTTGATGCCCAAGGTTACGTCGGACAGCAGCCGCTCCATCAGCGGTCGCCACACGCGCGGGTTCGGGTACAGCGCGCGGGACGACAGCCCGATCGCGTCGAGCACGTAGTCGGGCGAAAACGGATTGTCGACGTCGCGCATTCGCGGCTCGCCGAGCAGCGCGCCAACGCGCAGGTCGATCGCATCGAGCTCGCGCTTGGTCAGCCGATAAAGGAATTGCGTGCACGACGTCAGCGCCGCCTGCTTTTCGTGATCGAACGTATTGAGTACGCGCAGCGTCGTCAGCGAGGCATCGAAATCGGGCCGGCGCCCCTGCCGACGCGTGCCGGCGAGCCGCCGCTCGAACAAGTCGGTCAGCGCCTGGCCGAACCGCTCGACCCACTGTCCGCGCTTGCTGCGAAATTCAGCGACCTCGGCCTCGCCGATAAATGCGTTGCCTTCGAACAGATCGTTCGTGGTCTCGATCGAGACGTGGACCAGCGCGATCAACCCGGCCTTGAACTCGGCAAAGCATTCGCGCAGCAGCGCATGCGCGTCCTCGCTGGACAGCAGCAGGTTGCCGTCAACGTCGGTTGCAGGCGACGAGGAAGACTGCGTCTGGGCGAGGTCGGCCATGTTCTTGGCGAAAATCCGGGCAGCGGACGCAGCCCGTATTCGAAGCCGGCCGTGCCGTCATAGGCCCGCTTCGCCCGAACAGCGCCCTTCGCCAGGGTGGTCGAATGCTAACGGCCTTTGCCCGCTTTGGCGAGCGCGTCGCGACGATCGTCCGAATACCGGGGATCGAAGGGGACGGCAATGTGTATGCTGCAACCGCCGGCGCACTGGCGCCGGCGCGAGCTTTATTTGCCAGCGGCCATCTTGCTGATCAACTCGAGCACGCGCCAGCTGTCGTGCTCCTTTTCATAGAAGTACGTGGCACCCAGCGAATAGCTCAGGCCGCCGCATTCGGCGGCGGTATGGTTGGTCAGCACGACCTTGGTGGCGGTTCGGGCCGTCCCGCTCTTCTGCAGAGCCTCGAGCACCTCGAAGCCGCTGCCCGATTCCAGCGTCACGTCGACCAGAATCAAGTCGGCATCGACGCGGGACAGGTCGGCGATCGCCTGTTCGGCATTGTCGCTGTGCCCGACCAGCTCGCCTCCGACCGACTCGACGGCCGCTGCGAGCAGCCGGGAGAAGATCGGCGAGTCCTCGATCATGTAGACGTGAAGCGCGCCTGAAGCTTCGGACATATCCATCGTGCTCCCATGGCCAGCATGCGCCGCCCGCGGTGAAAGCGCAGCGACTTCTGTCAGGAGTATCACGCCACGCGGCGGGAATGCATGTAGGAATATCGGACGAAATAAGTCGGACTGTTGCTGAAAATCGTGTCCGCTTCGGCTCGACCGGTGACAACCGTGCCGGGGGCGGTGCTGGCGAACGCGAAAAAGTTGGTCCGGACCGGCTATCCGGTCAAGGCATATGCTTACACTTGGCAAACTGCCGGCGGCCGCGATGGCCATCCCGGTCGAATCCTCTGCCCGACGGACAATAGGAGTGCACCGTGCAACTGAGTCCCTATCTCGTGTTCAACGGACAATGCGAAGCGGCGTTCAAGTTCTACGCTGAATGCCTGGGCGGCAAGATCGAGGCGATGATGCCCCACCGCGGTACGCCGGTGGAGCAGCATGTCTCGCCGGAATGGCAGGACAAGATCCTGCACGCCAGGCTGGTGACCGGCGATGGCGTGCTGATGGGCTCCGACGCGCCCCCGGGGCGCTACGAGGAGCCCAAGGGGTTCTCGGTGTCGCTTCAGATCAAGAATCCGGCCGACGCAGAGCGTATTTTCCGCACGCTGGCGGAAAAGGGCACGGTGCGCATGCCGCTGGAAAAGACATTCTGGGCGCAGCGCTTCGGCATGCTGGTCGATCGCTACGGCATCCCGTGGATGATCAACTGCGAATAGCTCGCACGTGCCCCATCCCGAACGAAGCGCTTCCCCCTGACAGGAAGAGCGGAGTGGAACTCTCCCTCGGAGGCTTCCGCCTCGTCTAAGCGGCGGCGGCGTCGGCGATTACCGAGTCGAGTATCTTCTCGAGCTCGATGGGCTCGAGCGGCTTGACCAGGTGGTAGTCGAATCCTGCTTCGCGCACCCGCCGGCGGTCCTCGTCCTGTCCGTAGCCGGTGAACGCCACCAGGATCAACGGTCGGCGGCTCGCCGATTTTCGCAACTGCATCGCCACTTCGTATCCGTTCATCTTCGGCAGGCCGATATCGAGCAGAACGACGTTCGGCTGGAACTCCGCCACGACGCCGATCACCGACGGTCCGTCGTACAGCGTCCGGACCTCGTGGCCCCAGGCCTCGAGCAGCGCCGCCAGCGTGTCGGCGGAATCGCGATTGTCGTCGACGATCAAAACCCGGCTGCGCCGATGCGCCGTTGGGCCGATCGCGGCCGGCTCCGTCTTCTTCGGCGCCGCGGACTGCGCGAGCGCCGGAACGCTGATGGCGAATTCGCTGCCACGGCCCGGCCCGTCGCTATGCACTGACACGGTTCCTCCATGCAGCGACACCAGCCGTTTGACCAGCGTCAGGCCGATCCCCAGGCCGCCTTCGCTTCGATCGAGCGAACGCTCGCCCTGGACGAAGAGGTCGAAAACTCTGGGGATAAGCTCGGGGGACATGCCGATTCCCGAATCCTTGACACGGACGACCGCCATATCGCCTTCGCGCGAGGCATCCACTTCGATTCGTCCGCCGGATGGCGTGTACTTGATCGCATTGGTCAGCAAGTTAAGAACCGCTTGCGAAAGGCGTGTCAGGTCGCCATCGACCATCACAGGCTCGGGCGAAAAACGCACGTCCAGCGTGTGTTTCGACGCATCGGCCAGAGGCCGGCTTGCCTCGACCGCGCGCTGAACCGCCGCGTTGATCTCGATCGGCTCCAGGTGCAGTGCGATCTTGCCGCTGCTGATGCGGCCGATGTCGAGCAGATCGTCCACCAGCCGCGTCAGCTGGGTCAGCTGGCGGTCGATGACGCTGCGCGCCCATTCCAGCCTGGAATCGCCGTTCGACTGAAGGCGCATCAGGTCGAGCGCATTGCGGATCGGCGCGAGCGGATTGCGCAGCTCATGGCCGAGCATCGCGAGAAATTCGTTCATCTTGCGCTCGCTCTGCTCCAGCGCCACGACGCGTCTGCGCTCGGTCATGTCGCGGGTCACCTTGGCGAACCCCCGCAACTTGCCGCTGGAATCGAACAGCGCCGTGATGATCACGTTGGCCCAGAACGCCGTCCCGTCCTTGCGCAGGCGCCAGCCCTCGTCCTCGAAGCGGCCGACGCGCGCGGCGACTTCCAGCTCCATCTGCGGGAACTTGGCGTCGATTGCCTCCTGCGGGTAGAAGCGGGAGAAATGTTCGCCGATGATTTCCTCGGCCTTGTAGCCCTTGATGCTTTCGGCTCCCTCGTTCCAGGTCGCGATCCTGCCTTCCGGATCGAGCATGAACACGGCGTAGTCCCGGATTCCGCCAACCAGCAGGCGGAATTTTTCCTCGCTGCGCCGGAGCTCGTCCTCGAGCTTGGTGCGCACGACGATATCCTGCCGCAACGACTGATTTGCCTCCTCGAGCTCCTGCGTCCGGACGGTCACGCGCAGCTCGAGCTCGTCGCGCGCCTGTTGCAGCGCTTCTCTCGTCCGGCGGCGTTGCCCGACGACGGCGCTCAAGACCAAGCCGGTGATCGCGACGATGCTGATGAAGGCGAGCAGCAGCAGCAGCGATGCGTTGACCGAGGTCGAAACGAACGGGCCGCGGCCCAGGATCGTGTAAACGACGGCTATCGCGCACAAGGCGGTAATGGCGGCCGCGACTTCGAGCTGCTCGAAACGCAACGCGGCCCAGATGATCAGCGGAAAGGTGAGCAACAGCAGCGCCGCCGAGAGACCGAGCGAGGTCACGCCGCTGCCGAATGCGATATAACCGGCGACAGCCAGGACCAGCGCAAACAGGGTCGCTTCGATTTTCTTCGACGTCGACAAGGCGCGCGACGGACGCGCCGTCCAGAACAGGATCACCGGCGTGAACACGATGATGCCGGTCAGGTCGCCCTGCCACCACGTCCACCAGTTCGTGGCGAAATCGGTCAAGTGCCGCGCGCCGGTCAATGCGATCGCGCTCACACCGACGGTCGCCGCCACCGTTGCTGCGACGGCCGCGACAGCGACGAACTTGAAGACTTCCTCGCCGCTTTCGAAACGGTGCGGAACGCCGATCAGGCGCCGGATGAGCGCCGCGCCGACCAGTGCCTCGAGTGCGTTCCCGGTCCCGATCAGCGAAGCGGCTATGGCCGACTGGTCCACCGCGAGATTGGCCAGCGCTGCGCCCAGCCAGACCCCGGGCCACATACGGCTTCCCGCGAGCACCGTCGCCGCGACCGCCAAACCCGAAGGCGGCCACACTGCGGTGGCGTATCCGGGCGGGATCGCCAGCAGCAGCGAGAGCTTGGCGACGGCGAAATAAACCGCTGCCAGCACGGCGAGTTGCGCCGCGTACGTAAATGGCCGTTCGGAAATCGCGAGTGGCTGCACGCGGATTCCTCCTGTCAATGTATCCGCTCGAGCCGGTGGATTGTAGCGTGCGCTGCGGATTTTGGATGCGGGCGAAGCGGATAGCCTGCCGTAGGACAATCGCCTACATCGGCCGCGTCTGTCATCGCCGCCGGCGTGCGGCCGCGCCACCGGTGCGCCGCGGCGTTTGGGCGATAATACTCAGTCCCCACTTTGCCGGGCGCCGCTGGCCCGACGCAAACCGATGGACCTCGACTATTCGGCCGACGAACGCGCGTTTCGCGACCATGTGCAGGGGTGGCTGCGCGCTCATCTGCCGGCCGCGATGCGTGACAAGGTCGTCCGCTACGCGCCGCTCGGTCGCGATGATCTCCTAGGCTGGCACCGCATCCTGGCCGACCAGGGTTGGATCGCGCCTTCCTGGCCGCGCGAGTGGGGCGGCACCGGTTGGAGCGTCGTGCAGCGGTATATTTTTGAGGAAGAATGCGGCTACGCCGGCGCGCCGCCGCTGATTCCGTTCGGCTTGGCGATGTGCGCACCGGTTCTGCTCGAGTTCGGCAGCGACGCGCAGAAGCGACGCTTCCTGCCGCGCATCTACCGCGGCGACGATGTCTGGTGTCAGGGCTATTCCGAGCCGGGGTCGGGCTCCGACCTGGCATCCCTGCGCACCTCCGCCGTGCGGCGCGGCGATCGTTACATCGTCAACGGTCAGAAGACCTGGACGACGATCGCCCATCTCGCCGACTGGATCTTTTGCCTGGTCCGGACCGACGCCGCGCTCGAGCGCAAGCAGGAGGGCATCTCCTTCCTGCTGATCGACATGAAGACCCCGGGCATTACCGTGCGACCGTTGCCGCTGATGGACGGCAGGCACGAAGTCAACGAAGTGTTCTTCGATGACGTCGAAGTTCCGGTCGAGAATCGCGTCCACGACGAGGGCAAGGGCTGGACCGTCGCCAAGTACCTGCTCGGGCACGAGCGGATGAACACCGCGCGGATCGGCACGTCCAAGCGCGAGCTCGAACGCCTGAAGGTATTCGCCGCCGCACAGGAGAAGAACGGCGCGCCGCTCACCGAGGACGCGCGGTTTCGCGACAAGCTGTCGCGCGTCGAAATCGAGCTGATGGCGCTTGCGATCACCAACCTCCGTTTTCTCGACCAGCTGCGCGGGGGCCGCGCACTGGGCGCCGAGGTATCGATGCTCAAAATCAAGGGCACCGAGATCCAGCAGGCGCTGGCCGAGTTGATGCTCGAAGCCGGCGGCCCGCTGGCGCAGGTGCTGGGCCCGGTCGATCCGGTAGACACCGGTGCGCCGAATGACGAATTCCTGGCCGCACTGGCGCCGCGCTACTGCAATATGCGCAAGACGACGATCTACGCCGGTTCCAACGAAATCCAGCGCAATATCATCGCCCGGCATGCGCTCGGGCTCTGACCGGCGATGAACCTCGACCCTAGCGAAGAACAACGGCTGCTCGCCGCGTCGATCGAGCGCTTTGTCGAGCGCGACTACGCGTTCGAGACCCGGCGCAGGATCGTGGCCTCGCCCGACGGATACAGCAACGACGTCTGGCGGACGATGGCGGAGCTCGGCCTTCTCGGCCTGCCCCTGCCGGCCGAATACGGCGGCTTCGGCGGCGGCGCGATGGATACGGTGAGCCTGATGCAGGCGATCGGCAGCGCGCTGATCGTCGAGCCGTGGCTCGCGAGCGTCGCGCTGGGCGCCCAGTTCATCGCCCGCGCCCGGAACGACGCGCTGCGCGAAGAACTTCGCGACGAGCAGCGTCGCCGCATCCTGCCCGCGGTCGCGGAAGGGAAACTCAAGCTCGCCTTCGCGCACGCAGAAGCGGCCGCGCGCCATACGCTAACGCATGTCGCCACCCGTGCGCGCGCGGCGGAAGGCGGCTACCTGATCTCGGGCGTCAAGCGCGCGGTCCCGCACGGCGCCTGCGCCGACCTGCTGGTCGTGTCGGCGCGGACCGGAGGGGGCGACGGCGATGTCGAAGGTTTGAGCCTATTCATCGTCGAGCGCGATGCGCCGGGTGTTGCGCTGGCCGCGCTGCGAATGCTCGACGGGACGCGTGCGGCCGACATCGCTTTCGATGAGGTCAGGGTCCCGGCGCACGCGTTGATCGGCGCGCGCGATCGGGCCGTGCCGCTGATCGAGGAAGTGGTCGATTTCGCGACCGCACTGGTCTGCGCCGAAGCGGTCGGCGCGATCAAGTCGGCCAACGACGCGACGCTCGAGTACCTGAAGACCCGAAAGCAATTCGGCGTCGCGATCGGATCGTTCCAGGCGCTGCAGCACCGGATGGTCGACCTGGCGATCGAGTACGAGCAGGCGAAATCGATCGCGCTACTCGCCTGCTCGGCGGTCGACACCGAGCATGATGCGCAGGCACGGTCGCGCACCGTGTCCGCGGCCAAGGCAAGGATCGCCGACGCCTGCCGCAAAGTCAGCCAGGAATCGATTCAGCTGCACGGCGGAATGGGAATGAGCGACGAGGTCAAGGTCAGCCACACGTTCCGTCGCCTGACCACGATCGCGCAGCAGTTCGGGAACGCCGATCACCATCTCGAGCGATTTGCCGCGCTATCTCAGACTTCCAGCCACTCCTTGCGCACAGCGTGATTGGCGCGAAGCTCGCGCGCATCCCCCTCGAACACGATGCGCCCCTGCCCCATGACGTACAGCCGATGCGAGATCGCGAGCGCGATCGTCAGCTTCTGCTCGATCATCAGTATCGCCACGCCGCGCGCGGCGATCTGATCGAGCAGCCGGCGGACCTGCTCGACCAGCCGCGGCGCGAGCCCCTCCGTCGGCTCGTCGACCATGATCAGATCCGGGTCGCCCATCAGCGTCCGGCAGATCGTCAGCATTTGCTGCTCGCCACCCGAGAGCACACCGCCGGGCGCGTCGATGCGCGCGCGCAGCATCGGAAACATCGTCAGCACATCGTCGAGGGACCAGCGGCCTGTCGCGCGGGACGACTTCATGCCGAGCAGCAGATTCTCGCGCACCGATAACGCCGGAAAGATTTCGCGATCTTCGGGAACGTAGCCCAATCCCAGCCGCGCGATCTTGTGCGGCGGCAGGCCATCGATGCGCGCGCCGCGAAAACGGACGCAGCCGACCGCAGGCACGAGCCCGATGATCGTCTTGACCACCGTCGATCGGCCGGCGCCGTTGCGGCCGAGGAGGCTGACGATCTCTCCGGCGCCGACCTTGAACGTCACTCCCTGGAGGATGTGGCTTTTGCCGTAATAGGCGTGAAGGTCCTCGACTTCAAGCATCGGGCAGCGTCCCGAGATACGCCTCCTGTACGGCGGCGTTGTCGCGTATGGACGCCGGCGCATCGGTGGCGATGATCTCGCCGTAGACGAGCACCGAGATACGGTTCGCCAGCCCGAACACGACGCTCATGTCGTGCTCGACGATTACCAGCGTGCGTCCTTCCGATACCCTGCGGATCAGCGCCACCGCCTGGTCGGCTTCGCCCCGGCTCATGCCGGCGGTCGGCTCGTCGAGCAGGATGACATGCGCTCCGCCGGCGATGGTGATGCCGATCTCCAGCGCGCGCTGCTCGGCGTAAGTCAGCACGCCGGCCGGCACGTCGCGCCGCGCCGCGAGGCCGATTTGCTCGAGCGTGGCGAGCGCGCATTCGCCGGCGTCGCGCAGCGCATCGGTGTTGCGCCAGAAATTGTAGCGGTAGCCGAGCGACCAGAGCACGCTGCAGCGCAGATTCTCGAAGACGGACAGCCGCGGAAAGATGTTGGTCACCTGGAAGCTGCGCGCCAGGCCGCGGCGGTTGATCGCGAACGGGCGCGCACCGGCGATCTCGTCGCCGTCCAGCCGGATCGAGCCGCGCGTAGGCGCGTAGCGGCCGCTGATGAGGTTGAACAGCGTCGATTTGCCCGCGCCGTTTGGGCCGATGATCGCGTGCCGCTCGCCGCGCGCGATCTCGAGGGAGACGCCGCGGATGATCTCGGTTGCGCCGAAGCACTTTTCGACGCCGCGAAGCTCGAGCGCGCATGCGGGTGCCATCGCTAGCCTCGCGCCGCGGCGCGCTCCCAGGCCGAAGCCACCAGAGGAACCGTCGCGCGAAAGAGCAGCAATCCTCCGCCGAGCGCGACCGCGGCAACGACCCACGGCCAGGGCGAAGCGGCATCGAGCGATGTCCAGAGCAGGCGCATCTTGGTGCCGAGCTCGGGCTGCGTCGACAGGCGATAGGCCATTTCGATCGCCAGTACCGCGCCTGCCGCCATCAGTGCCAGCGGCAGCAGCGCGACGCTGTACGCGGCCAGCACGCGTCCGAGCGCCCCCGGGCCGGCGATCCGTCGATGCACGACGATCAGGCCCGCGAGCCCCGACGGTGCATACAGGATCATCGCGATAAAGAACACGCCCAGGTAGAGCAACCATGCCGACGTGTAGTCGGACAGGCTGCTCTGCAGCCAGGTGATGACGATCGCGCCCAGGATCGGACCAATGAAATACGCGGCACCGCCGATGTAGGCCATGATCAGCACGGCACCCGAGCGCTGCGCGCTGACCGCGTCGGCCGAGACTATCTCGTAATTGATCGCATGCAGTCCGCCGGCGAGGCCGGCGAAGAGGCCCGCCATCGCGAATGCGATAAAGCGCACGCGCTGCGTGTTGTAGCCGACGAATTCTGCGCGCTCGGGGTTATCGCGCACCGCGTTGCACATGCGCCCGACGGGCGTGCGCGTGAACGCATACATCGCCAGCGCAGCCGCGACGGTCCACAGCAGGACCGCATAGTAGACCTGCAGCTGCGAGCCCAGGGGAAGCCCGAAATCGATCGCCGCGCGCGTGCGGCTGGCGGTGATGCCCTCCTCGCCGCCGAAAATCCCCGGCAGCATGAACGTCGCCGCGTAGACCAGTTCGCCGACGCCGAGCGAGATCAGCGCGAATATCGTCCCTGCCCGTTTGGTCGTCACTGCGCCGAACAGCACGCCGGCGAGCAATCCGCCCGCTGCCCCGGCCAGAGGCACGAGCAGCATCGGCAGCGGCAATCCATGGTTGATCGCGCGCATCAGGCCGATCGCGGCGTATCCTCCGAGGCCGAAGTACACGGCGTGGCCGAACGACAGCAGGCCGGTCTGGCCGAACAGCAGGTTGAATGAGAGCGCGAATACGGCGGCGATTCCCATCTGCGTCAGCAGCGATCGGCCGAAGTCGGATTGGAACCCGGGCAGATGCGGCAGCACGACGAGCAGCGCCACGATGGCGAGCAGCAGCCACGCGCGCCGGCGGCGGCCGGGGGCAACGGACCGGGCGCCGCGCGCGCCGGCGGCCGCCGCGCCGGTCATACGTCGCGCGTGCCGAGCAAGCCCCGCGGCCGGACGATCAGCATCAGCACCAACAGCAGGTACGGAACGATGGGCGCAGCAGTCGCGAGCTTGATTGCGAAGAACTCGTAGAGCGGCGAGCCGCGCGACACGGCGACACCGAGCGTGCGAAACAGATCGAGAAGCGAATAGTCGACTGCCACCGCGAACGTCTGCAGAATGCCGATCAGCATCGACGCGATCAGCGCGCCGGAGAGTGACCCGAGTCCGCCGACGACGACGACGACGAACACGATCGGCCCGATCGCATGCGCGAGTGTGGGCTGCGTCAGCAGCATGAATCCGCCGATCACCCCGGCGAGCCCGGCCAGCGCGCTGCCGACCGCGAACACAAGCACGAACACGCCCGGCACGTCGTGGCCGAGCGCGCTCAGCATCTTCGGATGCGTCAGCGCCGCCTGGATCACCAGGCCGATCCGCGTCTTCTTCAGTGCCAGGTAGAGGAAGACGAACATCGCCAGCGAGATCAGCATCATCAATCCCTTGTAGGCCGGGAACGTGCTGCCGAAGACGTGAAACAGCGGAAAGTCGATGACCGGCGGCACCGCGTTGGCCACGGCGTTGCGTCCCCAGACCATCGTCACCAGCTCTTCGATCAGGTAGGCGAGCCCGAAGGTGAACAGGATCTCCGCGACGTGCCCGCGCGCGTGGACGCGCGAGAGTCCATAGCGCTCGATCGCCGCGCCGGCCAGGCCGCACAGCAGCGGCGCGATGACCAGCGCCGGCCAGAAGCCGACCCACCGGCCGAGCTGAAACGAAAGATAGGCGCCGAGCATGAACACGCTGGCGTGGGCGAAATTCAGCACACCCATCATGCTGAAGATCAGCGTGAGACCCGACGACAGCATGAACAGCAGCAGCCCGTAGACGATGCCGTTCAGCAGCGAGACGGTGACGAGCTCGAGCATGCGCTCAAGTCAAAGGCGCCGCGGTGGCCGCGGCGCGCGCTGCATCATCGGGGCCGGACGCGCCGGCCCGGTCACTTCGGCCGGTCCATCTTGCAAGTCGTCGGCAGCGCCGTCGCCTTGCCCTCGACCTTGGCGTCGGTCTTCCAGCCGAGGCCGGAGCCTTCGCTGTCGTATTTGACGTTCCTGGCCAGCGTCGAGACGAACAGGGGCTGCAGCAGCTGGTGGTTGTCCGCGCGCATCTCGACATCGCCGAGCGAGGTGGTCATTTTCATGCCTTCCATCGCGCGCGCGACCTTGACCGGATCGTTAGACTGCGCCTTTTTCGCCGCGGCGGCGAACATGTCCCACATCGTCTTGGCGCGCCAGTACGCGTACTCGTTCTCCTTGCCCGGATAGCGCTTGCTAAAAGCGGCGACCGTCGAATCGAGCTCGGGCGCGGCATTGCGGTGCCATTCCGACACCTGCTTCAGCGAATCGACACCCGCCTCGCCGATCGCGGTGACGGCGCCCGGGCTGCCGCCGTAATAGGTTTCCCAAGTCACCTTGAGACCGGCATCCTTGCCGGCCTTGATCAGGAGCACCATGTCGTTGCTCCAGTTGCCGGTGATGACGGTATCGGCGCCGGCGGCCTTGATCTTGGCGACGTAGGGCGAAAAATCGTTGACCTTCTGCAGCGGGTGCAGCTCGTCGCCGACGATCTTGATGTCGGGGCGCGACTCGGCGAGCATCTTGTTCGCCGCCACCGCCACCGCCTTGCCGAACGAATAGTCCTGGTTGATCAGGTAGACGCGCTGGACCTTTTTGTCGCGCGCGATCACGTCGGTCAGCGCCGCCATTTTCATGTCGGCATCCGCATCGAAGCGAAAATGCCAGAAAGTGCACTTTTCGTTGGTCAAGGCCGGGTCGACCGCCGCGTAGTTGAGGAAGAGCACCTCCTTGCCGGGATTGCGCTCGTTATACTTCTGCACGGCGTCGGTGATCGCCAGGGCGACCGAGCTCCCGTTGCCCTGGACGACATACCGCGCGCCCTCGTCGAGCGCGCGCTTAAGCTGGATCAGCGATTCCTGCGGATTGACCTTGTTGTCGTACGACAAGAGCTCGAGCTTTTCGCCATTGAGGCCGCCGGCCGAATTGATCGCGTCGATGTAGAACTGATGCGTTTTCTGCGCCAGAATGCCGGTGGCGGCGCCGCCTCCCGACAGCGGATCGATAAAGGCGATCTTCACGTCCGCAGCAGCGGGCCCGGCAAGGCAGGCGATCGTGAAGCCCAGCGCGAGAATGCAGCGCGTGCAAGCGTTCATGGTTCCTCCAGGGTTGTCGCGGCTTCGCCGGCTGTGGCAAGGAATCGGCCGCTTCGGGTGGATGCTAACGGGCCGGGTTGCGGCTTACAAGCGCGGCAGCGATGCGGGGCGATGCTGCGGCGCAGCACGCCAAGTTAACGCAAGCGAACAGGAGAGTACCGATGCTCGGTCTGATGATGCGCTGGCCGCTGATGATCTCGTCGCTGATCCGGCACGCCGACCAGTGTCATGGCGATACGGAGATCGTTTCGCGCACGATCGAGGGGCCGATCCATCGCTACACCTATCGCGACGCCCATACTCGCGCGCGGCGGCTGGCCAATGCGCTGCGCCGCCTCGGCGTCGTCCCAGGAGAGCGTGTGGCGACCCTGGCCTGGAACGGCTATCGGCATTTCGAGCTCTACTACGCCGTGTCGGGCATCGGGGCCATCATCCATACGATCAACCCGCGGCTCTTTCACGACCAGCTGACGCACATCGTCAATCACGCGGGCGACCGGCTGGTTTTTTTCGATCTTACCTTCCTGCCGCTGGTCGAGAAGCTCGCGCCGGTCTGTTCCGGAGTGACCACCTGGATCGCGCTGACCGATCGCGCCCATATGCCGGCTTCGTCGTTGAAGCTGCTCAGCTATGAGGAGCTCGTCGGCGCCGAAAGCGACGATTACGAATGGCCTGAGCTCGACGAGGAAACCGCGGCGGGACTTTGCTACACGTCGGGCACGACTGGTCATCCGAAGGGCGTGTTGTTCAGTCATCGCTCGACGGTGCTGCACGCGATGGCCGTCTGCCTGCCGGACGCCAAAGGCTATTCGGCGCAATCCGTCGTGCTGCCGATCGTACCGATGTTCCACGTCAACGCTTGGGGCATTCCCTATTCGGCGCCGCTGGTCGGTGCCAAGCTCGTCTTTCCCGGCGCGGGTCTTGATGGCAAGAGCCTGTACGAGTTGTTCGAAAGCGAAGGCGTCCAATCCTCGGCCGGCGTGCCAACCGTATGGCTCGGTCTGATCCAGTACATGAAGCAGAACAATCTCAAGTTCTCGACCTTCAGGCAGACTACGATCGGTGGCTCGGCTTGCCCGCCGGCGATGATGCGGACCTTGCGCGACGAATTCGGCATCAGCGTCGCGCATGGCTGGGGCATGACCGAGATGAGCCCGGTCGGGACGATAGGCAGTCCGAAGTCCAAGCACCGCAATCTGTCGGCCGACGAGCGCTTTGCGCTGTCGCTGAAGCAGGGACGTCCGCTTTACGGCGTCGAGATGAAGATCGTAGATCCCGCGGGGCGCGAGCTACCGCGCGACGGCGTCGCGACCGGCGACGTGATGGTCAGGGGACCGTGGGTCATGCGCGACTATTTCAAGAACGACCAGCCGAGCCCGCTGTCGGCCGACGGCTGGTTTCCGACCGGTGACGTCGGCTCGATCGACCCCGACGGCTATCTGCAGATCACCGATCGCTCGAAGGACGTGATCAAGTCCGGCGGCGAATGGATCAGCTCGATCGAGCTCGAGAACGTCGCGATCGGACACCCGGGTGTGATCGAGGCGGCGGTCATCGGCGTCTTCCATCCGAAATGGAACGAGCGCCCTCTTCTGCTGGTAGTCAGGAAGCAGGGTGCGAGCCTCACGCGCGACGAGATGCTCAAGTTCTACGAGGGCAAGATCGCCAAGTGGTCGATGCCCGACGACGTCGTGTTCGTCGACGAGCTGCCGCACACGGCGACCGGGAAGCTGTCGAAAAAGGTCCTGCGGGAAACGTACAAGTCACACCGGCTGCCGACCGCCTAGCACGCGGCGCGCCTCGCGCCTTCCGGGCGGATTTCACTCCGCCGGCAACGCGTTTCGTCGCGTTTGCGCTCGGATGATGGAACCCCGACATACGATTGCGTGGTCGTCCACTCCTCGGGGGCTCGGCATGGAGACAACGTCCGCTACCGCTCTGGCGCGCCTCGTTGCGGCGCTGGTTTTCATTTCTCCGCTCGCGCCGCAGGCGCGCGCCGATGCTCCGGCCTTTCGCGGCGATCCGGCGCACTCAGGGACTTACGCCAGCGACAAGCTGCCGGGACTGGACCGGCTCGCTTGGAAATTCAAAACCGGCGGGAAAGTGGTGTCATCTCCCGCGGTCAGTCGCGGCATCGTCTACGTCGGCAGCGCCGACCGCGTCGTTTACGCGCTGGGCGCGGCCGACGGCGCCGTCCGATGGCAGTACAAAACCGCGGGGGCGGTGAATTCGTCGCCGGCAGTCGCCGCGGATACGGTGTTCGTTGCCAGCGCCGACGGCAACCTCTATGCGCTTGGCGCGAGCGACGGCAAGCTCAGATGGAAGTTCGCCAGCGCAGGCGAGCGGCGGTTCACCGCGCCCGGCATCCACGGAGCCACGCCGCGCACCGAACTGATGCCCGATCCCTTCGACGTGTTCCTCTCGTCGCCAACCGTGGTCGCGGGCATCGTTTACTTCGGCAGCGGCGACCATTATGTCTACGCGGTCGATGCGGATTCCGGCGCGCTGCGCTGGAAGTTCGAGACCGGCAATGTCGTACACGCCTCACCGGCGGTCGCCGACGGCGTCGTCTATATCGGAAGCTGGGACCGAAATCTGTACGCGCTGAACGCCTCGACCGGTGCGCTGCTATGGAAGTTCCAGACCGGCGACGACAAGGAAATCTACAACCAGGTCGGCATCGCGAGCTCCGCCGCGGTCGCCGGCGGCACGGTCTTTTTCGGCTGCCGCGACGGGCACTTCTACGCGGTAGATGCGAAGAGCGGCGCTCGCAAGTGGGCGCACGACAACAAGAAGGGATGGGTGATCGCCTCTCCTGCAATCGATCGCGGCGTCGTCTATTTTGCGACCTCCGACGGTGAACGCTTCAAGGCGCTCGACGCCGAGACGGGCGCCACGATCTACGACATCTCGAACAAAGCCGTCTCGTTCTCGTCACCCGCCGTCGCATCGGGAACGGTGTTCTACGGCTCGTCCGACGGCTGGCTGCACGCGGTCGACGCCGCGACCGGCCGTGTCAAGGCCGAATTCCAGACCGATGGATCGAAGGCCAACGCCGCCAGGTACATCGATCGCGACGGCCGCATCGACAACGCCGCGCTCTATCCGGAATTCACGCTCGACGGCATGATAATCGGCCTCGACCGCATGTTTTCGCTCGGCTCGGTGCTTTCATCGCCGGTCGTGGTTGACGGCGTCGTCTATTTCGGAAGCACCGATGGAAACGTATACGCTATCCAATGAACAGGCTTAAACGGAGGCTGACACCGCGCGGCGCGCAGTGCCGCGCTGCGCGCGATGATATACAATTTGGGCATGCCCGATGGTTCCAGCCCCGACGCAATCCGCCACCGATGCCTTTCCGCCGGCCGTCAACTCGCCGGCCTGGTAGTGATACTCGCCTGCGTCTGGGCGAATTGCTCGTTCGCCCAGCGTGCGCCGGCCGCCGCCATCGGGCCCGACGGCTTTCTGACCCTGCCTCAGAAGATCAGCATCCAGGAGCTGGAAGGATTGAAAGCGACCGCGGTCGACCCCTCGGCCGAAGCGGCCTTCGATCTCGATGTCCGGAACAGCATGCTGGTCGTAAAGCTCTCCAACGCCGAGGTGGCCAGAGGGTTCCTGTCCGAAAGCGACAGCGCACGCGAAGTCTGCTTCGGATTCGAACGCGATGACGGCCGGCTGAAGGAGGGCTATTCGTTATGTCAGGCCCGTGTCGATCTGGTGCTCACCGCGCGGCCGAAGGCGAAGGATGGCTATTTCGCGTCGCTCAAGGCGGGGGCGCTCTATTTCAAGTTCACGCTTCTGGACCGCAACTACGGCACCACCGAATCGGTTTATTCGGCGGCCATGCTGAGGCCGCGCAAATAGGATCTCGGCGACCGCTTGTCGGGTCGCGACGTGCAAGCGACGGCGTCAGCGACGCTGTCGTCGGCGCGATCAGCCGGACGGTACGGCGACTGGTGGATGTGGACCGCCCCGGATAATTATTTCCCGCTGCGCGAAGGAGCCTGCCGCCGCCTTTTCGTGACAGTTACCGCAGTCCAGCAGTGCCTTGCGGGCTTGCGGCGAGAAGTCACGAACGTTATTGAGTCCCGGCGCCAGTCCCATCTTGAACACCACGCTGGAATGGTAATGCTTGAACATCCGCATACCGGTAATGCGGAGCGGCGTAGAGTCGTCCGGCAGCCGATAGAGAAATTGCTTCGGTCCGGTAAAGTCGGCGCGATCACCCGCATTGGCGCTCAGATAATCGCGAATGTGGCGCAAGGTCTCCGGGTCGAGCGCCAGCGCCTCGCCGAAATGTTCATCGGGTTTCTTGAGCAAAGCCTCCCACGATCGTGCAGGTAACAGGCCCGGCAAATACGCAAAGTGACAGGTGCCGCATTCGCTCTGGTACTTCGCATCCGCAGCGGGTGCGAAACCTCCGTTTGGGTAAGCCGTCGTATCGTAATAGCCATGAGCGGCCTCCACCGACCCTGTGACCAGCAACAGCAGCACCGCGCCAACCGCGCACTTCGCTTGCATTGAGCTCCACTCCCGATTAAACGACAAATGAATCCGTGTGCGTGTGCGCCGATTCGTGTCCGGCGCGCATCGGCAAGATTGTATCAAACCGCACACGAGCCCCGGGCGGGCTCATGCTTTGCTGCAAGTCAGCGGACCCCTCGTCGTCCGAAGACGAGAGCGAATTAAGAACCTATTCCGTCCAGTGGCCGCGAAATGCCTCGTCGGTCACCGTGAATTTCCGCATCGTGTAGTCGCCGAGCTGCGCCCGAAGGTGACAGACGCTGCATTCGGCGAGCGTCTTGGGCCGCGGATTGGGACGCCACGCCGGATCGAGCACCGCGGCGTGGATTCCCGCGATATACGGTGTAGCCGTGATGCGCAGCGGCGCTTCGCTCGCGTTCAACGAGTGCACGATCGCGAACGAGTGCTCGTTCTGCGTCTTGTCGGCCGCGGATGCGACCAGGTAGTCGTGAATGCCCTGTCGCGTCGCGGCGTCGAGCTGCGCCGAATCCCCGAAGTGATCCTGCAGCGAAGCCATGACCCTGTTCCAGGATCGCGCCGGCAAGAATCCCGGCGGATACGCCATGTGGCAGCTGCCGCATTCCTTCGCATATGCGGCGTCGGTAATCGGCGGAAAGGTCTTCGTCGCGGCGAGACTTTGCGTCACCCACGCCGTCTGACTGACGGCCGACGCGGCGAGCACTATCGCCACCAGCCCGATTTTGCGATTCATATCGATCCACCTCCTGATTTCAGCGACCTCGAATCATCACCAGGACATCCCCTTTTTCCTGCGGGGTGCATTCGCGTCCCAGCGTCCATTTGCAATTGCGCAGCAGCCACTTTTCGATATCCGCCCGGTTCGACAGGCGCTTGGGATTGACCGAGGGAGCCAGGGGCTCGATCACCTTGCCGGTTGTGGCGTGCTTGCCCGATTGGCGCAGGTCATCGCTGTGGCACAGGCTGCAGCGCCTCACTTCGCCCGATTTCGGATCGGTCACCGGGTGGTCCCAGAATCGTTCTCCTGCCTGAGCCGAGAAATTGCCCGCTCCTTGCGCCGCGAAATCCTTCAGCAGGTCGTCCACCGGGTCCGCGGCGGCATTTGGCGAGACGCTCGCCAGCAATGCCCACACCGCGAGCCACCCGAGGAATTGGGTCCAGCTCATGCGCCCTCTTTCCGAGCATTGCCCGACGTCTTGCCGATGTGAATCGCGCCTGGCTCGAACGTGCCGAGCTCCGCGTCCACATGGCAGCCAGCACAATCTATTTTTTTGACGCGTCGCCAATCGGCATCGGTGATGTCCGCGTGGCGTCGCTTCCAATACGCGATCTCGGTGACGCGCAGCGGCGTGCTGTCCGCGGGCGTTCGCGAAGCGATCTTCCAGGCCATCGGCGTCTCGGCATGCTCGGCCGAGTGTGCGTCGGCGTAGGAAGACAATGACGCGACGACTCCGGAATCGAGCGCAAGATCCTCTCCGAAGTGATCCTGCTGTCCGAGCATCGCCTGCCACGAGCGTGCCGGCAGCAGCGACGGGTGAAAGGCGAGGTGACAGCTTCCGCATTCGTGCTGCCATTGCCCATCCATGACGAGCGCCGGACCCGGGAACGGCAGATAAGGAACGTCGCGCGCGGTCTTGAAGTAGCCACGGAAATACCAGGCAGCGAACCCCACGAGCACCACGAGCATCGCTATCGCAGCATTGCCCGCCAGCGACACCGACTGCTCGCTCTCCGCCGCGCGCTTGCGACCGCGGATCATCGCGGCGGGAAGATTTTCGCGGTCCCAAAAACTGCTCACCACGACGCCGAGAATATGCGCCGCCACCACCGCCAGCATCGCCCAGGCAAGGACGGAGTGCACTTCGCGTAGTGCATCGCCCTGCGCGAAAGTCAGCATGCCCTGCAGCGGTCCCTGCTGCTTCTCGCCGCCGAGCGCCGCGACGCCGCTCAGCACCGACAGCGTCCCGAGCGTCAGCAGTATGAAGATGGCCCAGCTTCCGGCGGGATTGTGTCCAACGAAGTGCGCGTGGCTCCGGCGAACAAGGGCACGCAGATAGCGAAGCGCGGCGAATGGCCCGAAGGCGAAGCTGCTGAAGCGCGCCCACCGCGTTCCCACGAATCCCCAGACGACGCGAAACGCAATCAGCCCGCCGATCAGATATCCGCAAAAGACGTGGAAATCCAGATAGCGCGCATCGTCCTGCGTCAGCCATTCGATCAGGAACGCGATGGCAAGGAGCCAGTGGAAGATGCGCGTGGGCAGGTCCCAGACCACGACCCGTCCATATGTTTCGGTCACTGTCGCCACGGCGTCGTTGTGGTGCGGGTAGTTCAGATGACAAAAAAAACCCGCGACCACCCACGGTGGCGCGGGCCCAGGGGCGACTTTCGTCGCCCCGCGCTCAAACTTGTTCGATTACGCCTGCCGAACCGCGTCTAAAAGAACCTTCGGGCGGGCCGTCTCTACAACGAGCCGGCCCGAAGGGAGGAGAGACGCTTTATGCCGTGGCAAACAATCGCCTTAGAAGTTGTACTCGAAGCCCAGGTTCCAGCTGCTCGTCTTGGCCGATGGCGGCGGCTGGCCCGTCGACCCGTTAGGGTAATAAATAGCGTTTGACTGCGGGAAATTGAAGTTCAGGTGCACGCTGAAGTTCATCGCCGGAGACCATAGCAGCGCCAGATTCTCGCCGTTCGTGGAGCCGAAGTCGGTCTTGGCGCCGGTCGGGCCCGTGTACTCGTATTTGAAGTCGTGGTACCACGACGCCTGGAAGCCGTAGGTCCGCAGGTAGTAGTAGCGCAGATACACGCCGGCAAGGTCCCGCCTTGCGCTCGCGCCACTGGCGTAGTTCTGCTTCGTGCCGTTACCTTCGATCAGGGCGACCCAGCTATGGGGCCCGCGGTCGGCTGCCGTATGCTCGATGCGCCAGCTGTAGGTATTGAAGCTGTTGACCACCTCGACCGGCGCCCCGGCTACCGGGCGGCCGCCAAGCGTGTTGGTGAACGACAGCGAAGAGTCGGTCACGCCGGCAGGACAGGTCGTCGGGCAGATGAAGCTCATCTTGTTCGGCGTCAGGATCGACGCGTTGTCGTTGCCGTGGCTGTATTCGATCGCCAGCCACAGGTCGTTCTCGGTCTGACGAAGGGCGTTCCACCCGAACGCGTAGTACTGCTGCCAGCCGTTCGAAAAGCTATTGTTGGTGACGCCGCTTTGCGCCGCGAACTGGACCCAGTACTGGTCGTCGAAGAACCCGTGCAGACTCAGCGTGCTCATCGTCGCTTCCTTGCCGACGCCGCCCTGGCCGAGGGAGAAGAAGCGCGGGATGCCCAACGGGAACAGGAACTCCGACACGACGTCGCCGGGCTCGTTGCCGATCGACATGCCGATGAAGCTGTTTTCATTGATCGTGCGCGAGGTAGCCAGCCGGAATTCGTCAAAGGCGAACGTGTTCTCGTTCGTCGGGCCGGTATTGCCGACCGTCACCGAATTGAGCGAGTTGTTGGCGAGGTAGCCAATTTCCGTCCACAAGCCGAGCCAGTCGGTGATCGGACCGGTGAAGAACAGCGACATCCGCGCGGCCGGGGTGGACGTGACGTCGCTCTTGACGCCGTTCACCTTCGACTGCTGCGCCAACTCCGAGACGAACCGCGCCGAGAAGAAGTCCATCATGTTGACAGAGAGGTAGTCGCCGCCGTACTGCGGCTCGCCCTCGATCGTCTGACCGTCGCCGCGGATCCTTTCGCGGATGGTCGGCGTGAAATAACCGCGCATCTGGAAGATCCGCGCCGTGCGCGTGAAGTTCGGCACGTTGTCCTGGCCGATGTGGCAGGTCGTGCAGACCATGCCGGTTTGCCGCGCAAAGGCCGGAACCGCCTGCGACTCGGTCGCCAAGAATGGCAGCGCACATACGAGTGCGGCTGCTGCGAGCTTGACTCCGTTCTTAAGATACTGCTTCATGAATCTCCTCCAGGAGCGGGTATGTTGAGAGTCCGAGTGAGTCAGTCGCTATTTCTGCAGGTCGGTTTTCAAAAACTGCACGAGCGCGTCGACGTCCGGAACCATCTCGGCGCCGAACCCGGGCATATTCGCGAACGGGCTGTCGTGATACAGGCGCTGACGTCCTATACGGCCCTTGCGGATGATGTTGACGAGCACGCCCGCCGGTGCGTTGATGACCAGGGGATTGCCCTTGAGCGCCGGAGCGAGTTTCGGCATGGTGTTCGACGTGCCTTCCCCGTCGCCGCCATGGCAGGCGCCGCAACGCAGTCGGAACAGGTTCCGAACGTTCTGGTGTTCGCCAACGACCGGAGCGTTCGGATAAATCGGCTGGTCTGCTAGAACGGGCGCGCTAGCCCAAAAGCCCGCAATCATCGGTACTGCAAGCAACGCCAACTTGGTCTTCACTTGTGTCCTCCTTTGGGCAATGCGTGCACTGCGTTGTAACGACTTTCCTTATGCGACTCTTCGATTCAGCGGCCCGCGATCGCGGAGATCTCGACCAGCGCACCGCGCGGCAACTTGGAGACTTCCACGATGCTGCGCGCCGGCAACGATTGGCGGAAGTACGTCGTGTAGGTACGGTCCATCGCAACCAGATTGTTGAGGCTGGTGAGGTAGATGGTGACCGACACGATATTCGCCATCGTCAAATGATTGCTTTCGAGAATGGCGCGAATGTTCTCCATCGAGCGCTGTGTCTGCACTTCGATCGACGCGTCCTCGAATGATCCGGTCCGCGGATCGTTGCCGATCTGCCCCGAGATGAACAGCAAGTCGCCGTAGCGCGAAGCCTGCGTATAGCCGCCGGGCACGACTGCTTGCGCTGCTGGTGCGGCCTGCTGGGCAGGCGCGGCCTGCTGGGCAGGCGCGGCCTGCGCCACCACCGCCGGGCGCTCGCGTGCGCCGGGCGACTCGCCTCGGCTGGCAACCTGTGCGGGTGGAGGGCCGCCGGCGGCGGGAGGTAGCGGTTGGGCGCTCGGAGGCGGAGTTGGCGGTGCTGCCGGCTTCTTGGCGACCCGACCAGCCTGATTTTCGATGGTCTCCGGCGCGTCGCCCGGCTGGTTCTTGTACAAAAGCGGCCGGTCGCCGATCTTCGCGTTCTCCATGCTGGAACAACCGGCGATGAGCATCAGAACGGCCAAAAACGATACGCAAGCACCGGCGCGCCCCATGGCGCAAAGCGACGTACTGCTCAACTTTCATACCCCCAGTGGTGCCGGTCATCACGTCTCGAATGCGAACAATTCGCCAGCCAGCGCAATGTAAGTTTCATACCAGCATAATGTCAGTTTCAAAAGTACAGGGACCGCGCCGGGCGCGTCAACGCTGACTGACCTTTCTCGCCAATTCCGGCGCAACGACTGTACACAAATCACAACACTGCTATTCCCTATTGCGCCGCAGCACGAATCTATCGTTCATCCCCGCCCATGCATACGCACCGTTTTTTGACCATTCATTTCGCAATGCAGCATGAACTTCAATCGTCCTTCTGGCCCCGATTTTTGCCGAATAGTGCACTCCTGGACTATTTTTGCCTTCGGTAATCGAGGC
>DATBBM010000048.1:0-17857 GCA_036270955.1 Casimicrobiaceae bacterium
ATGAACGCCGCGCTGAGCGCGATCAGCGCGACGAGCAGGAAAAGCGCGGGCCGACGCATGTTGTGCTCCTGGCGTTGAAGTGAGGGCCGATGCTAGCGCCGCGCTTTCCGCGCCCGGCCGCGGAAGTTGAGCATCGCGAACAGCATGCCCAACGCCGCCCCGACCGCGAGGCCGAACGGGCTGTTGCCCAGCGCCGTCCCGACCGCGGTGCCCAGTCCCGCACCGACGGCGGACCACAAACCCGGATTGCTGGCTCGTACGTGGATCATCGCTCGCTCCTTTCTGGATCGGGATCAGTTGTACAAGGTTCCGGTGTTGATCACCGGTTGCACTTCGCTTTCCGCGCAAAGCACGGTCATCAGATTGCTGACCATCGCGGCCTTCCGCTCGTCGTCGAGTGCGACAACCTGCTTTTCGGACAGCTCGCGCAGCGCCATTTCGACCATCGACACCGCGCCGTGCACGATTTTCGTTCGAGCGGCGATGATCGCCTCGGCCTGCTGCCGGCGCAGCATCACCTGCGCGATCTCCGGCGCATACGCCAGATGCATGAGTCGGGCCTCCTCGACGACGACGCCGGCCTTGTCGAGCCGCTGTTGCAGCTCGACGACCAGAGCACGTGAGACGCTGTCGGCGCTCGCCAGAAGCGTCGGTTCTGGCGCGCTGCCCGCCAGCGTGTCGGCGTGGTCGTACGCGAACGCCGAGGCCAGATGCCGTACCGCAGCCTCGCTCTGCAGCTTGACGTAATTCTCGTAGTTGTCGACGTCGAAGCTGGCCCGCGCCGTGTCGTCGACCCGCCAGACCACGACCGCGGCGATCTCGATCGGATTGCCCCGCTTGTCGTTGACCTTGAGCCGCTCGCCGTTGAGATTGCGTGCGCGCAGCGAGATCTTGCGCCGGCTGTAAAAAGGATTGGTGCCGCGCAGGCCCGGGACCCGCGAGCTGCCGCGATAGCTGCCGAATAGCTGCAGTATCACAGCCTCGTTAGGCTGCAGCGTGTACAGGCCGGCAAGGATCAGCAGGCCGAGCAGGAACAGCAGGGCAAAGATCAGCAGCGCGGCGACCAGGCCCGACATCGAGGGCGGGCCGCTGTAGGGCATGCCGCGCAACAGTTGCCAAATACCGGCCGCCAGCAGCAGCAGGCCGACCGCCAGCGCGGCGAATCCGTTCCAGGTGACGATCGCGCGCTCCTGGTGCGCGTTCTTCCTCTCGCCGATCTGTTGCATGCAGCCTCCGGCAGTAGATTCGGACGCCGCATGGCGGCCGATATTGTTATGATATCACAACAATATCGGCCGAAGTCAAGTCCCTCCGCGAGCTGCGGCGCGGAGGCAAAAAAAGAGCGGACGAGGGACCGTCCGCTCGGGGACCGATGCCGGGGAGTCGCCGGCGCCGGGGAAACGAAATGCTCTAGCCCAGAGTCACCGGGATGAAAATCTGCGCGTTGTCGCGCTGGACCAGCAAAGCGACCGTCTTGCCGGACTTGGCGACCAGCGCCTTGAGATCTTCGACGCTCTTGACCGGCTGGGTATTGACCGCAACGATCACGTCGCCCGGCCGCACACCGGCGCGTTCGGCCGCGCCCGCAACGTCCTGAACGACCAGGCCGCCGGCGATATCGTTGTCGCGCCGCTCTTCGGCGGTCAACGGCCGCACGGCAATGCCCAGCCGCGCGTTGCCCAGATCCTGCTTGCTGGAGGCGACGACGTTCTTGCCGTCGTCGATCGCACCCAGCGTGGCGGACAGCTGCTTTTCCGCGCCGTCACGCCAGATGCCCAGCGTCACGCTCGCACCGGGAGAAAGCGATGCGACCTTCGGCGGCAGATCCGATGAGCCGGCGATCTCTTCGCCGTTGAAGGTGAGGATGACGTCGCCCGGCTTGAGCCCGGCCTTGGCGCCCGCGCTGTCCTTCTGCACCGAGCTGACCAGCGCGCCCTTGGGCGCCTTCAGCCCGAAGTTCGTGGCCAGCGCCTGATTGACGTCCTGGATCGCTACGCCCAGCCTGCCGTGCGAAACCTTGCCGTGCTTGACGATCTGCTGCTCGACCTGCATCGCGACGTCGATCGGTATCGCGAACGCGAGACCCTGCGACCCGCCGGAACGGCTGAAGATCTGCGAGTTGATGCCGATGACTTCACCCTTCAGGTTGAAGAGCGGGCCACCGGAGTTGCCGGGATTGACCGCGGCATCGGTCTGGATGAAGCGCACGTACGAGTCTTCCGGCAAGGCGCGCGACTTGGCGCTGACGATGCCCGAAGTGACCGTGTTCTCGAATCCGAATGGCTGTCCGATCGCGACGACCCACGAGCCCACCTTGGTCTGCGCCGGGTCTCCGGTCTTCACCGCGGGAAGATTCTTCGCGTCGATCTTCAGAACCGCGATGTCGGTAGTCTTGTCGACCCCGAGCACCTTGGCCGTGAATTCGCGCTTGTCGGTCAGCTTGACGTTGACGTTGTCGGCCCCGTCGACGACGTGCGCGTTGGTCAGCACGATGCCGCTGGGATCGATGATGAAGCCCGAGCCCACACCGCGCGTCGGGCCCTGCCGGGGCATTTGGAAGTTATGGAAGAACTGGCGGAATTCCGGCGGGAGGCCTTGCAGATCGGGCGTATTGTCGCTTTCGTCCTGGCCGAGCACCTTCCGGTTGTCCGAGGTCACGCTGATGTTGACGACCGCCGGCCCGTATTGCTCGACGAGTCCGCTGAAGTCCGGTAGCGCCACCGTAGGGGCGCCGTTGATGGCAACCGTGGGCGCGGCGGGATTCGCGGTCGGCACGACGGCGGCAAGCGCCGCGGATGGCAGCAGGCGGTCAGCAGCGACACCGCCGAGCGCAAACGCTGCGGCGATCCCGACCGCGACGGCGGTGCGTTTAAACACATTGGCTTGCATGGTTTTCTCCTGGAGGGGTCCGGAAATCCATTCCGGCTTGCATACAAGAATAGGAACCGAAACTTAAGCGAAACTTAAGGCGCGGGTCGCTCTGGCAAAGGCCGCGCGTGGCGGCGAGGGCAGGGAAGCCCTACGGGGCCGGGTCCGTTTCCGCGGGCGGGAAGCGCAGGGTGATGCCGACGCCGCCACCGTCCAGGCCCGGCCCCACGGCGATGTCGGCGCCGTGCCGCTCGGCGATACGCTTGACGATCGACAATCCAAGCCCGCTGCCGCGCACCGCCCCGGCCGTGACACTGCCACGGACGAAGCGTTCGAACACGCGCTCGCGATCGGCTTCCGGGATGCCCGGGCCGGAGTCGCTCACGCTCAACATCGCGCGCCCGCCATCAAGCGCGACGCCGACATCGACTCGACCGCCTTCGGGGGTGTAGCGCAGCGCGTTGTCGACGAGGTTCGACAACAACGTCACCAGAGCATCGGCGTCGCCCCGCGCTGGCACGGGGCCGTCGGCGCTCAGTCCCAGGTCGATCCGCTTGGCGGCCGCGAGCGGCGCGAGATCGGCCACGACCTCGCGCGCGAGCGCCGGAAGGTCGATCGTCGCCTCCGGGCGATCGGCGACCCCGGGCTCCTCGCGCGCCAGCGTCAGCAACTGCTCGACCAGCCGCGTGGCACGCTCGAGCCCGCCCTTCAAATCGGCCAAGGCGGTGCGGCGCTCGGCTTCATCGGTCGCGCGCTCGGCGAGCTGCGCCTGAAGATGGACGGCGGTCAGCGGCGTGCGCAACTCGTGTGCGGCGTCGGCGATGAACGAGCGTTGCGCTGCCAGCGCGTGGCTCAGTCGGCCGAGCAGCCCGTTCAACGCGCCGACCAGCGGCCGCACTTCGCGCGGCAGGCCCGATTCGGACAAGGGCTCGAGCAGCGCAGGGGAGCGCCGTTCGACGGCGGCGGCGACGCGGTCGAGCGGTGCTAAGCCGCGCGCGATCGTCAGCCAGATCAACAGGGCCAGCACCGGCACCGCCAGCAACAACGGTACGACGGTGCGCAAAGCCATGCTCGTGGCGAGCTCGTGGCGCGCGCTCATCGGCTGGGCAACCTGCACGACCTGGCCATCGGCGAGCGTGCTGAACACGCGCCATGCGCCGCTCCGTGTGTCGACGGTGGTGAATCCGAGCTGCGCGTTCTGCGGCAGCACCCGGTGCGGCTGCGACAGATAGAGCTGGACGCCGTTCCGGTCCCAGATCTGCACGACCAGCGCGTTGCTGCCGGGACCGAGGGCACCGACGCCCGCCGGCGCCGGCGCGAACGGCGCGTCGGTCAGCGACGCGGCCATCTCCTTCAGCTGGTAATCGAACAGCGCGTTGGCCTCTTCGCGAGCGCGAAAATAGGTGCCGAACGCGGCGGCGATGATCGCCAGCGCCAGTCCGCCGAGCAGCCACACCAGCAACTGGCGGCGGATCGACTTCATCGGACCGCTTCGGTCGTGCCGGGCTTGGCGATCATCCAGCCGACGCCGCGCACGTTGCGAATGACATCGGCGCCGAGCTTCTTGCGCAGCGCGTGGATATGCACCTCGACGGTGTTGCTTTCCACCGATTCGTTCCATCCATACAGCTTGTCCTCGAGCTGGGCGCGCGACAGGATTGCACCCGGCCGCGCCATCAGCGCGGCGAGCAACGCGAATTCGCGCGGCGAAAGCTCGATCGGCGAACCGGCAAGCCGCGCTTCGCGGGTGGCCGGATCGAGCTCGAGCGCGCCGTAGGCAATCTTCGGCGCCGCGCGTCCCGCCCCGCGGCGCAGCAGCGCGCGCAGACGCGCCGCCAGCTCGTCGAGATCGAACGGCTTGACCAGGTAATCGTCGGCGCCCGCATCGAGCCCGGCGACGCGGTCGGCGATGGCGTCGCGCGCCGTCGTGATCAGCACCGGCCGCGTGTCGCCCGCCCGGCGCATCGCCGTCAGCACATCGAGACCGGCCTGGCGGGGCAGCCCGAGGTCGAGCACCAGAGCGTCGTGCACGCGCTCGGCCAGCGCGGCTTGCGCGGCGCGGCCGTCCTCGACCCAGTCGACGGCAAAGCCGTCCTGCGCGAGGCCGCGCCGCACGCTGGCCCCGATCATCGGATCGTCTTCGGCTAGCAGTACGCGCATTCTCGGCCGGCCCTCGTGCGCGCCCGTTCCGGCCTTATTCCTTGGGCTCGAACTTTAACGACGCCGAGTTCATGCAATAGCGCTGCCCGGTAGGCTCCGGGCCGTCGTCGAACACGTGACCCAGATGCGCGTCGCATGCGGCGCACATGACTTCGGTGCGTCGCATCAGGTGACTGTTGTCCTCGGCCGTGCGCACATTGCCGGCGTCTGCCGGCGCGTAGAAGCTCGGCCAGCCGCAGCCGGCATCGAACTTGGCGTCGGATTCGAACAACAGCGTGCCGCAGCAAACGCAGCGGTACTGTCCGGCGCGCTCGTTGTCCCAGTACTCGCCGGTAAACGGTCGCTCGGTGCCTTTTTGACGTGTGACGCGGTATTGCTCGGGTGCCAGGACAGCCTTCCATTCCCGGTCCGACTTCGTGACCTTGTTCACCATGAGGAAATCTCCGTAGGGTCCGACATCGATCGAACAAGCTGTTGCAGCGTCATTGTCGCCACGGCGGGGAGGCGCCTTACGCTGACGTGGACGCGGGGTATGCAGTATATTGGAGGCTGCATCCCTGTCTTCAACTCCCATTTGGTCCATCTTGGATAGTGCTCCGGCCAGCTCGTTCCGCGCCGACGCCAAAGTAATCGGCGCCGTCGGCTCGGCTCACGCGCTGTCGCATTTCTTCCAGCTGGTGCTGCCGCCGCTGTTTCCATTGCTGCGCGCCGAATTCGGTGTCAGCTACGCAACCCTGGGCGCGCTGCTGAGCGTCATGTACGTCGCCAGCGGACTGTGCCAGTTCGGCGCCGGTTTCGCCGTCGATCGCTTCGGGGCGCGTCCGGTCCTGCTCGCCGGCCTCGGGCTTCTCGCCGGCGGCACGATCGCCGCGGGACTCGTGCCGGGCATCGGATGGCTGTTTCCGCTGGTCGTGCTGATGGGCATCGGCAACGGCGTGTTTCATCCGGCCGACTTCGCCGTGCTCAACGCCAACGTCAGTCTGCGCCGGCTCGGTCATGCCTACAGCTCGCATGGCATCGGTGGAAGCCTGGGCTACGCGCTTGCGCCGGTGGTCAGCTTCGGACTCGCCAGCGCATTCGGATGGCGTAACTCGCTGTTGATATGCGGCGCGCTCGGACTGGTTGCGGTGGCGGTCCTGGCGACCCAGCGTGGCGCGCTCGACAGCCGCAAGCACGGCGTCGCGGTGCCGAAGCACACGCTGTCCGACAGCCTGGAGTTGTTCCGCCAGCGTCCGATCCTGCTGTGCTTCGCCTACTTCTGCGTGCTGACGGTCGCGACCATAGGCATCACCACGTTCCTGGGCACGAGCATCAACGCTGCGTATGGACTGCCGCTCGCGATCGCCGCAACCGCGATCACCGCTTATCTGCTGGGCAACGCGACTGGTGTGCTGGCCGGCGGTTTTCTGGCCGCACGCACGGCGCGGCACGACCGGGTCGCTGCGACCGGCTTGGGCGTTGGCGCCGTGCTGATCCTGCTCCTCGCGCTGTTCGCGCCGCTGGCGACATGGGCGATCCCCTTGCTCGCGCTGACCGGCCTCGCGCTGGGCGCGACCGGCCCGTCGCGCGACATGATCGTGCGCGCAGCGACGCCGAAGGGCGCCTCGGGCCGCGTATACGGCTTCGTCTATTCGGGCCTCGACCTGGGTTCCGCGCTCGGGCCGGTGGCGCTGGGCGCGATGCTCGATCATGGCTCGCCCCGCCTCGTCGCGGCGGCGATCGCCGTGTTCCTATTCGTGGCGATCGCGACCGTCGTGCAGGTTCGACACGCGGGACGAGGCGTCACCGCGACCGCCGCAGCCGGTGACTGACATAGACGATTGCGACGATGGACCTCGGACTATCTGGTAAGAAAGCACTGGTCTGCGCCGCGAGCAAGGGACTCGGACGCGGCTGCGCGGAAGCGCTGGCGCGCGAAGGCGTCGACGTCACGATCGTCGCGCGCACCGAAGCCACGCTGCGACAGGCGGCCGAAGAGATCGGCGCGACGACGGGCCGCGCCGTGCGCTGGGTCGCGTGCGATATCACGACCACCGATGGCCGCGGCAAAGCGCTTGCGGCGTGCCCGCAACCCGACATCCTGGTCAATAACGCCGGCGGCCCGCCGCCCGGCGACTTTCGCGACTGGGACCGCGACCACTGGCTGCGCGCGATCGATGCCAACATGCTGACGCCGATCGAGCTGATCAAGGCTACCGTCGACGGCATGATCGCGCGCAAATTCGGCCGCATCGTGAACATCACCTCGTCCGCGGTAAAGGCGCCGATAGACATCCTGGGATTGTCGAACGGCGCGCGCAGCGGGCTGACCGGATTCATCGCAGGGCTCGCGCGCAAGGTCGCGCGGCACAATGTGACGATCAACAATCTGCTGCCCGGCCCGTTCGAGACCGACCGGCTGCGCGCCAATATGGAAACGCGCGCCAAGACGGCCGGCCAGCCGGTCGCGGAGTTCCGTAAGGTGCAAATGGACGCCAATCCCTCCGGGCGATTCGGCACCCCGGCCGAGTTCGGCATCGCCTGCGCATTTCTGTGCAGCGCGCACGCGGGCTACATCGTTGGCCAGAACATTCTTATCGACGGCGGCGGGTACCCTGGAACCTTCTAGCGCCGCGCGATTACAGAGCTGTATTGCGCAGCGCCACCACGAATTCCAACTGATGCCTACGAAGCGATGATCGATCTCTACTACTGGCCGACGCCCAACGGCCACAAGATGACGATGTTTCTCGAGGAAGCCAAGCTCGAGTACACGATTCATCCAATCAACATCGGCAAGGGGGATCAGTTCAAGCCGGAATTCCTGGCGATCGCGCCGAACAACCGCATCCCCGCGATCGTCGATCGCAGCCCCACCGACGGCGGCGCGCCGATCGCGATGTTCGAATCGGGCGCGATACTGCTCTATCTTGCCGACAAGATCGGCCGCTTCATCCCCCGCGATCTGCGGGCGCGGCTGGATTGCATCCAGTGGCTGTTCTGGCAGATGGCGAACCTGGGGCCGCTCGCCGGACAGAATCACCACTTCGTCCACTACGCGCCGGAACGGCTCCAGTACGCGGTCGATCGATACGTCAATGAGACGGGCAGGCTGTACGCGGTGCTGAACAAGCGGCTGGCCGATCGCGAATTCGTCGTCGGCGAATATTCGATCGCCGACATCGCTTCGTATCCGTGGGTGCTGCCCGAGCGGCAGTCGCAGAACATCGAGCAGTTCCCGCACCTGAAGCGGTGGAAGGAAGCGATCAGGGCGCGCCCTGCGACGGTGCGCGCCTATGCGCTGGCCAAGGAGATTAATCCGAAGCCTGGCGGCATCCGCACCGAGGAAGAGAAAAAGATCCTGTTCGGACAGACCAAGGACGTCGTGCGCTGAATCGACCGCCGACGTTGCGCCGCTCGATGCTAGGGCGTTTCGAGCGCGCTCCAGCCGTCCTTGGGAATGCGCGCGATTACGCGAAACCCGCGCTCACCCAGCGGCCGCACGACGGCGGCTTCCCCTTCGGCGAGATAGGGCGTGCCGGCGACCGCGCGAAACGGATTTCCATGGCTGGCAATCGCGAGCACCGTGCCGGCCGGCGGCGGCGTCGACAGCAATCGTCGCAGCGCGGCATAGCGGTCGGACCCGTCATCGCTCGCCGGACCGCCGCGCACCGCTGCCTCGACCTGCGCGCGCCCGAATATCAGCTGCGCGGTCTCGCGCGTGCGGCAAAACGGACTCGCCAGCACGTCGCCGACCGGAATGCGAAGCCGCTGGATCGCCGCGCCGATCGCGCGGGCCTCGTCGCGCCCGCGGCTGGTCAGGTTGCGCTGCCGCGCACAATCTTCATAGCCGCTCATCTGGTCGTCGTTCTGGCCGAAATCGGTCGAGGTGTGGCGGAAATATAGGATCAGTCCGCCGGCGCGCAAGGCGGAGAGCAGCGCGGGTCCCGACAGCGATTCCTCGGTCTGCTGGGCTGCGGGCAAGGACGCCGCGAACAGCCCGAACGAGAGCAACGCCGCGAGGCAGAGCCTTCTTCCGGACCGGAATCGCGACAGCGGAGCGCTCATCGACATGCAGTCAACCGGTCGCGGGTAGTTCAGTCACTCGACGCGAAGCGCACGGTGCCGGCGCTCGTGTCGATGCAGGGATCGTCATCGAACGCGATATCGCCGCCGGGTACTGCCGTGCCGCTCGCGCGGATCGCAGCGAAATCCTGCAGCCTGCGATCGAGCAGGTGCGTAGTCACTACGTTCGACAGGGCGTTGAAGATGCTCTCGGCACGGCCCGGATGGCGCTTCTGCCAGTCGCGCAACATCGCCGCGACCTGCTTGCGCTGCAGGTTCTCCTGCGAGCCGCACAGCGTGCATGGAATGATCGGAAACGCCATCGCCTCGGCATAGCGCGCGAGATCGCGCTCGCGCACGTAGGCGAGAGGACGGATGACGACGTGCTTGCCATCGTCGGAGACCAGCTTCGGCGGCATCGTCTTCAGCTTGCCGCCGAAGAACAGGTTGAGAAAGAAGGTCGCAAGGATGTCGTCGCGGTGGTGGCCGAGCGCGATGCGTGTCGCGCCGAGCTCGCCGGCGACGCGGTACAGCACGCCCCGCCGGAGCCGCGAGCACAATGAGCACATCGTGCCGCCTTCGGGAATCACGCGCTTGACGACGCTGTAGGTGTCCTGCTCGACGATGTGGAACTGCACGCCGCGGGACGCGAGATAGCGCGGCAGCACGTCGGCGGGGAAGCCCGGCTGCTTCTGGTCGAGATTGACCGCGATCAATTCGAACGGCAGCGGCGCGCGGTCACGCAAGCTGAGCAGCACGTCGAGCATCGCATAGCTGTCCTTGCCGCCGGACAGACACACCATGACGCGGTCGCCCCGGCCTATCATCGAAAAATCGCCGATCGCCTGGCCGACCAGCCGGCGCAGGCGTTTTTTGAGCTTGTTGGCTTCGAACGCCTGCCGTTGGGCCTGGCGCGCGCTCGGAGTCGCCGCGTCGACGGCGCCCGTGCGCGCCGGCGGTGACGGCATGCTCGGCCCGGGCGAGACGGCCGGCGAGACGGTCGAGTCGGTGATCGCGGCGTCAGGAATCATTGCGCCAACGTAGCGCGAGTCGCGCTCGAACGCAACCCGCTCTACAATGCAGGCCTTTCAAGTCAGGCCGACCGGCCGGATCGTCTCGGGGGAGGGGAACGCGATGGCAACGCAAACGCTACTGGTGGCCAATCCGAAGGGCGGCAGCGGCAAGACGACGCTGGCCACGAACGTTGCCGGCTGGCTCGCCGCGAAGAAACAGCGGGTCGTGCTGGCGGACTTCGATCCACTGCGTTCGGCGACCGAGTGGCTGGCCCGCCGCCCGCCGCTTTTTCCGGCGATCGCGGGCTGGACGCCCAATGCGGGAAAGGAAGATCTGAAGGAACGCGATCCGCAATGGCTGGTCCTCGATACACCGGCCGGCCTGCATGGCGACGCACTGCGCGATGCGGTGCGCCGCGCCGACATTCTGCTGGTGCCGGTGTCGCCGAGCGCGTTCGACACGGCAGCAACGCAGCACTTCCTCGACCAGATCGGCGAATACAAGGCGATCAAGAAAGGCGATATTGCGGTGGGATTGGTCGCGATGCGCGTCGACCCGCGAACGAACAGCGCCGACGATCTCGAGGAATTCCTGAAGTCCTTCGACTTTCCGCTGGTAGCGCACCTGCGCGCCACGCAGGTCTATGTGCATTGCGCCCGTGATGGACTGACGATCGCCGATCTGCCGCACTCGCGCGCGGAGCAGGATCTCGAGCAGTGGCGGCCGCTGACGCGCTGGATCGCGCGCCACAGCGCGGCGAAAGGCGCCTGAACGGCGCCTGAACGGCGCGAGCCCGTCGCAACTCTACGGCGCGAAACCTCCGCGTCGGATTTGCTAGGCGCGGATACGGGCGTTCGGGCGGGCCGCCGCCTGTGGTTTAGGGCGGTTGCACATCGAGCAGCGCCATCATGCAATTATCCTCGTGTTCGAGGATATGGCAGTGGAACATCCGTTTACCGGGAAGCATCTGGCGCACCTTGATCGTCGCCGTATGTTGCGATGGGATAAGAACGGTGTCGATCCACGCGAGGTATGGGGCCGGCGTGACGACCCTGCCGATTTGCCGGGACACGAGCTGGAACTGTGTACCGTGAATGTGGAACGGATGCGCCATTGCCGTGTTGTTGACGATCTCCCATAACTCGACGCGGCCGACCGCCGTGACGAGGTCGACCCTGTTGGGATCGAACACCCGCCCGTTGATCAGGAACGTGACCGTCGCGCCGCTGCGCGTGCAGAGCCCCGTGACTTCGCTGAGTTCAACGCGCTGGCTGGTGCTGGCCACGCCGAGATCGGCGATCGGTCGCAATGAGGAAGGGATAACCAGCGGCGCGGCGCCAGGGTCGGCGCTGGTCGCCAGTGTCAGCAGGTCCACGTCGGCGTAGCTGCCCAATCCCAGGTAGTCGGTTTCGTATTGCAATGCCTGCAGCCTGTAGCGCGCGTTGGGCGTTGCGTTGACGGTTACCACGATCTCGACCCGCTGTGCCGGCGCGACCAGGATTTCCGTCAGGCCAGCTATCGGGGCCCCAAGAAGACCGCCGTCGGTCCCCACAAGCGTCAGCGTGTGTCCCTCCAAGGCAAGACGAAAGTGGCGGGCGGCAGTTGCGTTGAGGATACGCCATCGTTGCGTCGCACCGGGTCCAACCCTGTGGACCGGAAGGCGCCCGCCGTTGACCAGCAGCAGCTCATTCTGGCGACCGACCGTCCAGTCGATGGCGTTGTCGGCTGAAATCTCCGCGTTGGAATCTAGACGCACGCCAGTAATGAACAGCGTGATCTCGGGGATGTGAGCGAGGGGATCTTCGCGGGACCGGACAATGAGAGGCCCGGCCAGCCCGCGAGCGACCTGCTCGGCGGTGTTCAGATGAGGATGCGGGTGATACCAGTACGTGCCGGCAGAACCGGGGGGCACGTCAAACTCGTAAAGGTGGCTGGCGCCTGCCGGCACCGGATCCATCGGGTTGCCGTCCTGGTTCGCGGGAACAGTCAGCCCATGCCAATGAATCGTCGTATCCTGCGGAAGGCCGTTGTCGATCGTGATGGCGACGTGCTGGCCTTCGGCGAGCTCGATGAGGGGACTCGGGTAGAATGCGTTGTAGAGCCACATGGGCGTTCCCGCCCCGGGGTTCAACATCTCGGGCGCAGGCGCCGCAGAAAGCAGCGCCGAAAATTGTCCTGGCGTTGCATTTTCATTGCGCAGAATCTGCAGCGAAAGAAGCGGCTGTCCCTCGAGAAGCGCATAGTCCGAAACAGACGACCCGCTCATGTCGCCTGCATCGCCGCCTCCGCGGCAGCCAACGATCAATCCACTCAGTCCGGCGAGCGCGCTCCCCAGAAATCTTCGTCGTCTCATCGCGATCGAACGAGATCGGTTACTGGCACACCGTCCCTGGCGAGGTGAAGACTTCCCGCGTGATGGCTTTGCTCTGCGTTACGCCGTCGACCGTATAGCTGAACATGGCGTTATTGCCGTCGCTGAAGACAAAGTTCGCCGTGCCGACTATGACCCCCGTGGGACCTCCTGGGCTGCCTATCGCCGGGAAGGGAACCGTGCTGAACGCCGGTCCTGTCAGGCGATATACCTGCGTCCCCGCGTAGGTGCCGGGCCCGGTCTTGTTCACCTGCACCACCATCCACCTCGGCGTGCCGTCATGATCGAAGGTGAACCAGGTCGCGAATATGATGTCGCCTTGATGCGTCAGATTAATGCCCCAACCCGCCTCGGAGCCGGGCGGCGCCGCCCACCACAAATCAGTATAGTTGGTCGCCAATGCGAGATTAGTTTGCGCTCCGAACGTGCAGACTGGCGCCGATCCCGCCCCCAGCAACTGCCGCGTGATCGCCTTGGTTTGCGAGATGCCGGCCAGGGTGTACGCAAACGTCGCGTTGTTCGCATCGGTGAATGTGATGGTCCCCGTGCCCCCCAGGCCCGACACGGTCGCGCCACCGGGGCTGCCGAGCGGCGGAAACGGCACCGCGTCGAAGGCGGGACCGGTGCCCTGGAACAGTTGGCCGGTGTAGGTGTTGGCAGCGGTTTTGTTCGCGGTCATAACCAGCCAAGTGCCTTTGCCGGTCAAGTCATAGGTAAACCAGGACGCGAAAATGACGTCGCCCTGATGTGCGAAGTTGATCCCCCAGCCTGAGTCCGCCGGATTGAACCAAAGGCCCTGGTAATTTGCCGCCGCCGCTGTCGCGGCGACCGATGCGGTACTGCCAGCGAAATTCGTCGCGAGGTTCGGACGGACCGAGCCGTCGCGATAAAGAGCGTTGATACCGTCGGTTGGAAGCGCGGCATAGTCAATCTCGTCGACACTCGCGAAATTTACGAGTCCGGCGGTGATGGGTATGAGACCGTTCGGAACCACGTAGTCCGGAGTAATTAGCCCCAGTGCGGCAAAGGATTGCGTCCCAATCAGGACGAACTTTCTCGCCGTGGATGCATTCGGCAGATCCTTCGGGAATGGAAAGCTCAGGAACTGGGTGCCGACCCCCGTCAGGATGCTGTGGGTCTTGAAAAGATTTTGCCCATCGAAGCCCTGCCCCTCCTGCAGCACGACGTACTGCACGGTGCCGCTGGAGTTGGAATAAATCTCCTGGATGATGAACGTATGGAACGTTGCGAGCGCCGCGCTCGAGGCAAGAGCGAACACGCCGGCAATGAGCCAGCCGAGAATGTATTTTTTCAATGGGACTCCCTCGCAGAAGACGGCGCGGTACGCCGGTCCCGGCTGCACATCGCGCCCCGGGCACGGCGGCGAACCTATCAATCGCTCGCGACTGCAAGATAGGTGGGGAAGCGCCAAAACATCAATGGCTTACCGACAAGTTTCGGAAATTCTGGTGTGAATGCAAGCTGGCGGCGACGAATCCGGCGTCGCCGGCGAAGAAACCCCCGTCGGATGAGTACGATGGCCGTGACCGGCATCCGCGGCGCCTGGGCGGGGCAGCGCGCCGCGCCGGCGTTACATCTGCTTGAACCGGTGGGCGAACGGCGTGCTGACCGGCAAGGTCTCCTCTCGCTGCTTCAGACGGATTACCTGTTGTCCGCGCATGCCACGATGGACAGCGGCGATGGCGTTCACGTTGACGATCGTGCCGCGATGGATTTGAAAGAAGACCTCGGGGTCCAGCTCGTCGAGCAACTCCCTGATAGTCTTGTTGATCAGCGACTGCGTCGAAGCCGTGACGACCATCGTGTACTTGTTATCCGCCTTGAAATAACAGATTTCTTCGATGGTGATCAGACGCACCGTCTTGCCCTCGCCGATCGAAATCCAGCGCAGGAACTGCCCGGGAGCGCGATTCCTCTCGGCCAGCGTCTTCAACAGGCGCTCGAGGTCGGCCGGAGCGCCTTTCATCCGCTCTCTGACGCGAGCGACAGCCAGCGCCAGTCGCGCCGGAGAGAACGGTTTCATCACGTAGTCGACCGCACCCTGATCGAATGCGGCGACCGCATACTGGTCATATGCGGTCACGAACACGACGTGACACCTGCCGCTCGCGACGCGCGCAACGTCGAGGCCGGTCAAGCCAGGCATCTGGATGTCCAGAAACAGGACGTCGGGCTGATATGTCTCGAGGGCGCGAATCGCCTGGATGCCGTTCTCGGCCTCGGCCTTGATCTCCACTTCGGGCCAAAGCTCCGAGAGCGCGTCTTTCAGCTCGCCGCGCAAAAGCGGTTCGTCTTCAGCGATTACGGCCGTCGGTCGGCTCATAGGGAATTTCGATGATGGCTCGGCCGTTGCCGCTTGCGGGGCCGAAAGCGAGGTTGCCGGAGGCCCCGTAAATGGCGCGAAGCCGTTTTTGAATGTCGCCGAGGACGGCGCGGCAGCCATCCCCGGTGAACGCGCCGTCGCTACCGCCTATTTCGACGCGCAGCTTGCTTGCAGAGGTGTTCGCGGTGATGCGAATCGTGCTGGCTGCACTGGACGAGGAAGCACCATTCAAGGCCTGATCGAGCAACGGTAGCATTATCATCGGCGGCATTCGGGCGGAATGCGCCGACCGCGGCACGTCGATGGCGAAGACGAGATGCCCGCCGAGCCGGACCTGTACGATATTCAGATAGGCACCCACGAGCGTCAGCTCCCGCTCCAGGGTAGACGTAGAGTCGCGCAGGTGAGGCAGCGCCGCGCGCAGGTAGACGATCAGGTCGCCGAGCATCTGTCCGCCTTTCGCCGCATCGATTTCGTACAGCGAGCGCACCTGTGCCAGTGTATTGAACAGGAACTGCGGCTCGACCCGAGCCTGAAGCGCCTGGAGCTGGGACTCGAGCGTGCGCCGTTGCACGTCGGCGCGCCGCACCTGGGCCGCGTTCATGCGCGCCGTCGCGAGAAGTGCGGTCCGGTAATTGACATAGATGAAGACGATGATCGAACCCCAGATGAGGTACTCGAAAAACATGCTCACCGGCTGCGTGGCGGCGACTTCGGCGGGAATGTCGGAGACGTCACCCCAGCTGCGCAGATGCAGCCATTGGTGGACCTGCCCCTGGGCGAATGCCGCTGCCGCGGAACCGATAGCTACAGCGCACGCGTAGGCTGGCAATCGCTTGGCGCCACGCGCCACGTGCTCGTCGGCGACGAGAGTCGTGAACATGATGCAAAACGCCATCAGCAGGTTGACCACAGCTCCCGAAACGTAGGCTTCCGCTCCGGGCAGCTTTGTCCCGACCGGCTGGTAGGCAATATCGAAGACCAGCCAAGCATCGAGCGCGATCATGATTGCGAGGGTGACCGCCAGGGCGCGCCACGAGAGGTGACGGATTGCCGCCTGTAGTGCGACTCCCAGACCCGGAATGAGTGTCCTCGATGCGACAGCGACCGGTACCGTAACGCTCATCAGGTCTTCCCCGCCGCGAGCGGCAGCGCAATGGTTGCAGTGACGCCGCCCAGATCATTGTTTTCGAGCGCAAGATGCGCGGTATCGCCGAACTGCGCCGCGAGCCGCGCCCGGATATTGGCGAGACCGGTGCCCGCGCCCGAACCGGGCGCAAAGCCGACGCCAGTATCGGCGACACTGATCGTGAGCTTATAACCGTCGGTGCGCGCGATGATGCGGATAAGGCCGCCGCCCGGCAACGGATTCAGGCCGTGCTTGATCGCATTCTCGGTCAGCGTCAACAACATCATCGGCGGTACGTAGTGCGCACGAAGCGGCTCGGGCATGTCGATGTTGAATGTCAGGCGTTGCCCCATGCGGATCTGATGAACCCGCAGGAAAGCTTCGACGAGTTCTGCGTCGTGCCCGAGCGTCGAATTGCTGTCCCTCATGCGCGGCAACTCGGCCTCAAGATAGCGCATCAGGTTGCCGAGCATGGTTCCACCCGCCGCACGATCCTTTTGGTAGAGGCGGCGGACGTTCGCCAGCACATTGAACAGGAAATGCGGTTCGATCTGCGCCTGCAGCACCTGCAGCCGCGCTTCCGCCATGTCGCCCTCCAGTGCGGCGCGGTCGATTTCGGCCCGCTGCAGTGCCGCGATGCTCGCTACTTCACCGCGATAGAACTCGCCGACAACGGTGAGCATGCCGCCGAGAACCGCGTATCGGGGCCACACGTAGGGGAGCATCTCGAAGGCATTGCCGCCGCTGCGCCAGGACACGAAGACGATGCGCAGCAGCACGCCGACGCCGGCGGACACCACGACTGCGGTGGCGAGCGCGACGAATCGCTTCGGGCCGCGCTGCGGGCCGAGATTCGCGGTGGCGATGACGATGATGAGCATCGGAGTGGCCATGATCAGAAGATCGACATAGCCCATTACCGAATCCGCAACCCATGCGCCCAGCTCGTGACTCCTGGCCGCAGCGACAACCACGTCCACATTCGCGCTGACTAGCCGGATCAACAGCAGCGTGGCAACAATCGCGACGACTTGCGGCGTCAGGCCAGACAGCGCGGCATGCCAGGGTCCACGGCTCCGGTCGGGGCCGGCCGTGGCGATTCCATCGATCAGCGGTGGATGCATTGCGTCTCGCGGTTCGTTACATAGCCGCTGCCAGGCGGACCCCTCGACAGGGCGACTGCCGGGCCGGGGACGACTGACGACAGCGGTGCTCCGACGATCGCGTCATCGCCTGCCGGTTTGGTTGAGACCGCGCCATGGCCAATGCTCCCGGCGACTGCGACACGTTGGAGCATAAGCTAAAACGCGAGGGCGCTGCCATTCAATCCTTTACCGACGGAGCTTCATAATGCCGGTGCGAAGGCTGCGAGAAGGCGACGAATTTTCCGCATCGGCCGGCGAAGCGCGAGGATCGGCCGGCGCGACGATCGATACCCCGCCGACGTGGATCCGCCTACCTTCGCGGGGCCCGGGCCCGCTCCTGCAGCGCCAGCAACAGTCCGCTGCCGACGATGATCGTCATCCCCACGGCCGACCAGCGATCGGGCAGCTGACCGAACAGGACGAAGCCGTAGCTGGTCGCCCAGATCATCTGCAGGTAGGCGAACGGCGTCAGCAGCGCGGCCGGTGCGTGCTGGAAGGCGCCGATGATCGACCAGTGGCCGGCACCGGCAAAAACGCCGAGCAGGACAAACAGCACCGTGTCTTTCAACGTCGGCGCGGCGCCGCCGATCTCCCACGGAACTACCAGACTCAGGCCGAGTGTCCCGACCAGCGCACTGTAGAACACGGTGGTGTGCACGCTTTCGTCGACAAGCTTGCGGGTGAGCAGGAAATACAGCGCGTTGCACAACGCGGCCAGCAACAGCAGGAGCGCGGCCGGGTGGAACACCGCAGATCCGGGCCGCAACAGAATAAGGATGCCG
>DATBBM010000049.1:0-13310 GCA_036270955.1 Casimicrobiaceae bacterium
TCTGGCGACACATGGACGGAGCGAGGCTCTGGGAGGCGTGCGAATACTATGCGCCCGCCTCCTACGCCGACATCTGCGCCTGGTTCGATTCGGTCTACGTTTCGTTCTACAAGGGCATCGGCGCGCTGGCGGGCGCGATGCTGCTGGGACCGGAGGACTTCATCGCCGAGGCCCGGGTCTGGCGGCGCCGGCACGGGGGCACGCTGTTCCAGCTGCACCCGTTCGTCGCGTCCGCTGCGATGCGTTTCGACGGGCAGATCGCCAAGATGGCCGCGTATCGCGCGCGTGCCGCCGCTTTTGCCGAGTCGCTTGCCGGGATCGATGGCCTGTCGGTCAACCCGACGCCCCCGCAGGTCAATCTGTTTCATCTCCATTTCCAGGCGCCGGCGGAAGCGTTGACCGCGGCGCGCGATCGTATCGCCGGTGAGGACGGGGCGTGGCTCGCGCCGCGTTTCTCCCCAGAGCGCGGTCCCGGTCATGCCAGCGCCGAAATCTACGTCGGCGACAGCTTGCTGGCGGTCCCGCGCGCCGATGACCGCCGGCTGCTCGCGCCGCTGTACGCCAGGATGCTGGAGCTGGCGCGCGCAAGCGCGACGGCGGCGGCGCAATGACCGCGCCGCGCCTGACCCTGACCGTGCAGCGCGCTTCCGACGATGCCGATCTGCCGGCACGAGGATTGCTTCGGCGGTGCGTCGCGGCCGCGCTCGAGCGCGATGCCGACATCACGCTGCGTTTCGTCGACCGTGATGAAGCACGCCGGCTGAACCGCCGTTACCGGCGCCAGGACCGCCCGACGAACGTGCTCTCGTTCGTGTACGATGACGACCGTGACGTATTGCGCGGCGATATCGTGCTCTGCACTCCGGTATTAAGGCGCGAGGCGCAACAGCAGGGCAAGGCACTGGCTGCGCACTGCGCGCATCTGGTCGTCCATGGCACGCTGCATCTGCAGGGCTACGACCACGCCGAGGACGCCGAAGCGTCGCGGATGGAGGCGCACGAGGCCGCCATCCTCGCGCGGTTGGGCTATGCCGACCCTTACGCCGCCGGATCGCCGTCCCGCAGCGCCCGATGAGCGACGACTCCAACGGCCGGTCGACGAAGCCGACGCTGCTCGAGCGTCTGTCGGCTTTCCTGTCACGCGAGCCCGACGACCGAGAGGAGCTGCTGCGGCTGCTGCATGGCGCATTCGAGCACAAGCTGCTCGACGCCGATGCGCTGTCGATCATCGAGGGCGCGCTGCAGGTGTCCGAGATGACCGTGCGCGACATCATGATCCCCCGCGCCCAGATGGACGTCGTATCGGTCGAGGACGAGCCGGCCCAGTTCATACCGTTCGTGCTGGAAACGCGGCACTCGCGCTTTCCAGTGATCGGCGAGAACAAAGACGACGTCGTCGGCATTCTGCTGGCGAAGGAGCTGCTCAACTACTACGCGAATCCGGAGAGCTTCGAGCTGCACGACACGCTGCGGCCGGTGGTGTTCGTGCCCGAGTCGAAGCGGCTCAACGTGCTGCTGCGCGACTTTCGCGCCAATCGCAACCACATCGCGATCGTCGTCGACGAATACGGCGGCGTCTCGGGCCTGGTGACCATCGAGGACGTGCTCGAGCAGATCGTCGGCGATATCGAGGACGAGTACGACTTCGACGAGGCCGAGGACAACATCATTGCCGAGGCGAACGGACGCTATCGGGTCAAGGCTCAGACCGAGATCGCCGCCTTCAACGAAAAGTTCGGCAGCGATTTCAGCGACGAGGAATTCGACACCATCGGCGGACTGGTGCTGAAGGCCTTCGGCCGCCTGCCGAAGCGGGGCGAGACGACGACGATCGACAAATTCCGCTTTCGCGTGGTCCGCGCCGATAGCCGCCGCATTTACACGCTGCAGGTGGAAAAGCTCGCGCCGCCGCCTGAAGAGGAACCCGCACCGGGCGGAGCGTGATGGCGGCGGGCGCCGCCCTGCTGCTCGGCATCGCCAGCGTTTTCGGCTTTGCGCCGTTCGGCGCGTGGGCCGTCTCACTGCTGGCGCTTGCCGGACTGTTCGCGCTGTGGCAGCGCGCCGCCACCCCGCAGGCGGCAGCCTGGATCGGTTACGCGTACGGCATCGGCCTGTTCGTCGCCGGGACGTCATGGACCTACGTCGCCTTGAGCACCTTCGGCGGCATGATTCCCATTCTGGCGGCGATCGGCACCGCAAGCTTCTGCGCATATCTCGCGCTGTTTCCGGCGCTGGCGGGCTGGGTTACCGCACGGCTCGCGCCGGCTGGCTCACCGGCGCGTCTGGCGATCGCCGCGGCCGCCTGGACGGTCGCCGAATGGCTGCACAGCAATGGGTACCCGGGCTTTCCCTGGCTCGCGACCGGATACGCGCAGGTCGGTGGCCCGCTCGCAGGATTCGCACCGATCGGCGGCACGTTCCTCGTCGGCCTCGCGGTCGCGGCATCCGCTGCGCTGCTGGTGTACACGACAGCCTCGCTGGAGCGCCGCAGGTATCTGTCCTCGGTGATCGCTGCGGCCGCGATCGCGTCGATCGCGGGCGGGGGAATCGCCCTGGCCGAAATCGAATGGACGCAACCCAGCGGCGAGCCCATCACCGTCAGCCTCGTGCAGGGCAACATCGATCAGGACGTCAAGTTCGATCCCGCGTATCGCGAAAATTCGCTCGCCATTTACGCCGAGCTCGCCGGGCGCGCCAAGGGCCGGCTGATCGTCCTGCCCGAAAGCGCGCTGCCGATGTTCGCCGACGAAGTCCCCGACGAGCTGATCGAACGCCTGCGCACGGCCGCGGTGCGCAACGGCGGCGATCTGCTGACCGGCTTGTTCTTCGTCGAGCCGCGCGAAGGTGAAGAGGACGAGGATCGCTACTACAACAGTGTCGTCAGCATCGGCACCGCGCCGACGCAGATCTATCGCAAGCATCACCTGGTGCCGTTCGGCGAATCGATTCCGGCAAAGCCCGTCGTCGGCTGGCTGATCCGGCGCGTGCTTGCGATTCCCCTGGCCGACCAGACGCCGGGGCCCGCCTATCCGCAACCGATGGAAGTCGCGGGCCAGCGCCTGGCGGTCAATATCTGCTACGAAGACGCCTTCGGCGGCGAGCTGATCCGGCAATTGCCGTCCGCTACCTTGCTGGTCAACTTTACCAACGATGCATGGTACGGCCGGTCACTCGCCGCCGAGCAGCACGCGCAGATGAGCGCGATGCGAGCGACCGAAGCCGGGCGGCCGATGCTGCGCGCAACCAACACCGGCATCACCTCGATCATCGATCATCACGGCGTCGAACGCGCACGCCTGCCCTGGTTCACGCGAGGCGTGCTCGAGGGCAGCATTGCCGGCCGCGTCGGCGCGACGCCCTACGTCCGTTTTGGCGACGCCATCGCGCTCGGCGCCGCGCTGCTCGTGATCGCCATCGCAGTTGCCGCGGTGCGCCTGCGGCGACGCGCCTCCGCGGGCTGATTCGAAGCCATCGGATCGGTGCGCGGGCGCGCGTGCCTGCGCTTTATTCGCGTCTGTGTTTGGTCGCGACGGCGCGCATCCAGTAAAATCAGACCTTTGCGCCGACCGCGGTCGCCATGCTGACGTTCCAGCAACTGATAATGACGCTGCAGAAGTACTGGGACGCGCAGGGATGCGCGCTGTTGCAGCCGTACGACATGGAGGTTGGAGCAGGAACCTCGCATACGGCGACATTTCTGCGTGCGCTCGGCCCGGAGCCGTGGCGCGCGGCCTACGTCCAGCCTTCGCGCCGGCCGAAGGACGGCCGCTACGGAAAGAACCCGAACCGCATGCAGCACTACTACCAGTACCAGGTGGTGCTGAAGCCTTCGCCCGCCGACATACTCGACGTCTACCTCAAGTCGCTCGAGGCGCTGGGCCTGGACCTGCACAAAAACGACGTGCGTTTCGTCGAGGACGATTGGGAGAACCCGACGCTGGGCGCATGGGGCCTGGGCTGGGAAGTTTGGCTGAACGGCATGGAGGTCACGCAGTTCACCTATTTCCAGCAGGTCGGCGGCCTGGACTGCAATCCGATCACCGGCGAAATCACCTACGGCCTCGAGCGTCTCGCGATGTATCTGCAGGGCAAGGAGAACGTCTTCGACCTCGTCTGGACTTCGTCGAAGCGTGACGGCGTCGAGCGCGAGCTCACCTACGGCGACGTCTACCTTCAGAATGAGATCGAGCAATCGACCTACAACTTCGAGCAGTCGAACGCCGGCGAGTTGTTCAAGCTGTTCGCGTTGTTCGAATCGGAGGCGAAGCGGCTGCTGGAAGCGAAGCTGCCGCTGCCAGGTTACGAGATGATCCTGAAGGCCGCGCACACGTTCAATCTGCTCGACGCGCGCGGCGCGATCTCCGTCACCGAGCGCGCCGCCTACATCGGACGCATCCGCACGCTGTCGCGGCTGGTCGCACAGGCGTATTACGACTCGCGCGAGGCGCTGGGCTTTCCGATGCTGGCCGCCGAAAAGGTCGCGTAGTGTCGGACATCCTGGTCGTCGAGCTTCTCACCGAAGAGCTGCCGCCGAAGGCGTTGCCGCGGCTCGGCGAGGCGTTTGCTGCGGGCATCGAGGCGGGCCTGCGCGAGCGCGGCTTTCTCGAAGCGGCAAGCCGCATGACGTCCTATGCGACGCCGCGCCGCCTGGCGGTCGCGATTACCAAGGTAGCCGACTCCATTACGGAACCGCCGCGCGCAATCGCGCTGGTGCCCGTCAACGTTGCGTTCGACGGCGGCGGGAAGCCCACCCTCGCACTGGACAAGGCGATCAAGGCCAAGACCGGCTTCGACAGTGCTGGCGCCGTTCCCGCAGAACGCCTGGAGCGACGGAGCGACGGAAAGCTGGAGCGGCTCTACTACATCGAGCCTCCAGTCGCTGTCCACCTGCGAAGCGCCCTCCAGTGGGCCCTCGACGAAGCAATCGAAAAGCTTCCGATACCGAAGCTGATGAGTTATCAACGTCCCGACGGGTCGACAGTCAAGTTCGCGCGGCCGGTGCACAAGCTCCTCGCGATGCACGGTGAGGACATCGTTCCCATCGAGGCCCTGGGTTTGGTGGCCGGAAGCGCTACCGACGGGCACCGCTTCCTGAGCCACACGAGCGTTGAAATCAAGAACGCAGAGGCCTACGCGCCGACGCTCGAGGGGACCGGAAAGGTCTTGCCCTCCTTTGCCGACCGCCGCGAGAAGATCGTGGTCGGACTGAAGCGAGCGGCCGAGCACGCCCGCGTCATCATGCCCGACGCGCTGCTCGACGAGGTCACCGCGCTGGTCGAGTGGCCGGTTGTCTACGCCGGCACTTTCGATCGCGCCTTCCTCGATGTGCCGCAGGAATGCCTGGTCCTGACGATGCAGCAGAACCAGAAGTATTTCGCGCTGGCCGACGACGCGGGGAAGCTCAAGCATCGTTTTTTGCTGGTCAGCAATATCGAGACTCCGGAACCCGCTGCGATCATCCAGGGCAACGAACGCGTGCTGCGGGCACGACTCGCCGACGCCAAGTTCTTCTACGACCAGGACCGCAAGACGCCGCTGGCTGCACGCGTCGAAAAGCTGCGCGGCATCGTCTATCACAACAAGCTGGGGACGCAGGCCGACCGGACCGCGCGGCTGCGCCTGGCCGCCTCGCGCATCGCGCCGATGCTGGGCGCGGACCCGGCGCTCGCCGACCGCGCGGCGCTGTTGGCGAAGGCGGATCTGGTCACCGACATGGTCGGGGAATTTCCCGAGCTGCAGGGCACGATGGGCCGCTACTATGCGAAGCACGACGGCGAAGCGGCCGAGGTGTCCGACGCGATCGCCGAGCATTACCTGCCGCGCTACGCGGGAGACGCGCTGCCCGAAGGCGGCGTCGCACAGGCGGTCGCTCTCGCCGACAAGCTCGAGGCGCTCGCGGGCATGTTCGAGATCGGCCAGCTGCCGACCGGCGACCGCGACCCGTTCGGGCTGCGCCGGGCTGCGCTGGGCATCATCCGGACGCTGATCGAGAGAAAGCTCAGGCTGCCGCTTTCCGGGCTCGTCGCTATCGCGTTCGACGCCCTGGCCGAGCAGCGCGCGGTGTCGCGACCAAGCGAGGCGGTGCTCGATTTTCTCTACGAGCGCCTGCGCGGGTACCTGCGCGACCGCGGCTACACGGCGAACCAGGTCGCAGCCGTCGTCGATTCCAGGCCCGATTGCATCGACGATCTGCCCGAGCGGTTGGAGGCGGTGCGGGCGTTCGAGGCGCTGCCCGAGGCGCTTTCGCTTTCCGCCGCCAACAAGCGCATCGTCAACATACTGCGCAAGGCGCAAGGGGAAGGCGGCGGCGCCGTCGATCTTTCGGTGCTCGTCGACGGCGCCGAGCGCGCCCTGCATGCGGCATTCGACCAGCTGCGACCGATCGTCGCCAGCCGCGTTGCCGACGGCGACTTCTCAGCCGCGCTCCAGGCGCTGGCCTCGACCAAGCCAACGGTCGACCGCTTCTTCGACGACGTGATGGTCATGGCCGATGACCCGAAGATTCGCGGCAATCGCCTAGCGCTGCTGCGCGAAGTCGCCGCGACGATGAACCACGTTGCCGATATTTCCAAGCTCGCGGTCTGAACGCGCATGGTCCAGCTTGCGAACGACCGCTTCACTCCGACCCGCCAGGCGAAACTGATCGTTCTGGATCGCGACGGGGTCATCAACTACGACAGCGACCAGTTCATCAAGTCGCCCGATGAATGGCGGCCGATCCCGGGCAGCCTCGAGGCGATCTCGAGGCTCAACCATGCCGGATTCCGCGTGATCGTCGCCACCAACCAGTCGGGGCTGGGCCGGCGCCTGTTCGACATGGCCACGCTGATCTCGATCCACGACAAGATGTACAAGGCTCTCGCCCTGCTCGGCGGCAGAATCGACGCGCTGTTCTACTGCCCGCATACAGCGGACTCGAATTGCGATTGCCGCAAGCCCAAGCCGGGCATGTTGATCGAGATCGGACAGCGCTTCGCGGTCGACCTGACCGGCGTGCCTTGCGTCGGCGACGGGGAGCGCGACCTGCAGGCCGCGGCGGCCGTCGGCGCGCAGCCGATCCTGGTCCTCACCGGCAAGGGCGAGAAAACGCTGCGCAGCGGCAATTTCCCGCAGGACACGGCGATCTTTCCCGACCTCGCCTTTTTCGTGACCGCGCTCCTCGCGGGCGATTGAAGCGGCCTCGAGGCGTCCACGATGTCGGCGCTGCGCTCGCTGCTGTTCGCGCTGTATCAGATGATCCTGACCCCGATCTATGCGGTGCTGGTCCTGCTTTTGTTCTGGCTGCCGCCCCTGCCGCGCTTCCGCTTCATCACCGGGTGGTGTCTGCTCAATCTGATCGGCGCCAGGCTGATCTGCGGCATCCGGCACCGCGTCATCGGCGCCGAGAACATTCCCGCCCGGGCCGATCCGCACCTGGTGATGTCCAAGCACTCGTCAACGTGGGAAACGCTGGCGCTGAATTTCCTGTTCCCGCCGCTGGCATTCGTCGCCAAGAAGGAGCTGTTGTCGATTCCATTCTTCGGCTGGGCGTTTACCCTGGCGTCCCCGATAACGATCGATCGCCAGGCAGGGCACGATGCGATGACGCAGCTCGTCACGCAGGGCCGCGAGCGCTTGCGGCAGGGATTCTGGATCGTCGTCTATCCCGAAGGCACGCGGATCAGGGCCGGCACGCGCGCGCACTACAAGAGCGGCGGCGCGCGTCTGGCGCTGGCGCTTGGCATCCCTATCGTTCCTGTGGCGCATAATGCCGGCTATTTGTGGCCCAAGGGCGTGCTTGGCAAGCGGGCGGGTACGGTGACCGTATCGATCGGTCCGCCGATCCATCCGGTAGGCGACGACATGCAGCGGCTGATCGGGGAGGTCGAGTCCTGGATAGAGAACGAAGTCGCGCGACTGGGCAATCCGCTGAACGAGCGCGAAGACGCGCGCCGTTGACCGGTGGCCGTCGCGATGCGGGCGAAGGCAGCCTGCGCCGCGTCATGATCGGCGGCCAGGACGTCGACTATCGCCTGTTCCGCGCCCGCCGCAGTTCGATCGGCATGGTGATCGACCACAGCGGCCTCGTCGTGCGCGCGCCACGCTGGGTTCCGTTGCGCGAGATCGACCTGGCGCTGATCGAGCGCGCCGACTGGGTGATCAAGACGCTGGCCGAATGGCGGGGCAAGAACCGCGACTCGCTGCCCAGGGAATGGCGCGCCGGGGCCGCGCTGCTCTACCAGGGCCGCCCGCTAACGCTGGCGCTGTTCCCGGCGCGCCGCAAGGCGATCGCCGCCGATCTCCTGCATCTGACGGTGCTGCATCCGGACCCGGCAGACGAAACCGAGATCGCGGCATTCGTCGGACGCTGGCTCAAGGACCAGGCGTTGGCGCTGCTTGCGCCGCGGGTCGCGCATTTCGCCAGCCTGGTCGCTACGAGCTCGCCGACGGTACGGCTGTCCAGCGCGCGCACGCAGTGGGGCAGCTGCAATCAGAAGGGCGAGATCCGGCTGCATTGGCGTCTGGTGCAGCTACCGCCGCGCATCGCCGACTATGTTGTCGCGCACGAAGTCGCGCACCTGGTCGAGCTCAACCATTCGCCGCGCTTCTGGGCACTCCTCGAGACCTTGCTGCCGGGCCACGACGATGCGCGGCGCGAGCTCGACGCGCTGACTCCGCTGCTGGGCTAGGCTGCCGGCGGTGGCGGCAGCGCGGGCAGGTCGACGGTCATGCCGGCCTGGTCCCGCAACAGCCGCGTGATTGCGGCGCCGAGCTCCTCGCCGCCGCGCGAATCGCGCCAGGCACCGCCGGCCGCACGAAAGTGAAAGCCGCCGGATTTCGCCGCCACCCATATCTCGCGGTTCGGCACATGCCGATTGACGATCAGCTTGCCATCGCGCCCGCAATCGATCGTCAGCACCCCGTCGTTCAGCGACCAGTCGAGATCGGCGTCGCTGGCATTGGCGGCGGCATCGAGCGCCGCGCCGACGGCAGCAAGGACGGCGTCGGCGCGAGCGCTGAATACGCTCTCGCTGCTCATCGGATCGACCCGCGGCTGCGTGCTAGACTTTCCGTCAATGAAGGCCGCATAGCGATTACTTTCTTGCACCTGGAGCCGGGAATGTTACGCCGTTACGCCGTCGCCATTGCCTGCGTCGCGGCGCTTGCGCTGACATCGTGCGGCATCAAGGGGCCGCTGAAACTGCCGCCGGCCAAGCCCGCTGCAAGCCCTGCCGCAAGCCCCGCCGCGCCTCCGACGACGGGACCGGGCGCTCCGTTGACCACGCCGCCGCCGTCCTCCACTCCGCCTTCCCCGCCGCCGGCCGAGCCTCCGACCGCGCGCGGACCAGCCGGCGCCGGCACGCAGTGACCGCGTTCGACTATCGCGACGGCGAGCTCGCCGCGGAGGGCGTTGCGCTCGCTGAAATCGCCGCGAGGCACGGCACTCCCTGCTTCGTCTATTCCCGCGCCGCGATCGAAGACGCCTTTGCGGAGTTCGATCGCGCATTCGCCGGCGTGCCCCATCTGGTCTGCTACGCGATGAAAGCCAATTCGAATCTGGCGATCGTCAACCTGCTGGCGCGCATGGGCAGCGGCTTCGACATCGTTTCGGGCGGCGAGCTCGCGCGCGCGATCGCCGCCGGCGCTGATCCGGCGCGGATCGTATTCTCCGGTGTGGGCAAGACCGACGCCGAAATGGCAAGCGCGCTGCAGCTCGGGATACTCTGCTTTAACCTTGAATCGGCGAGCGAGCTCGAGCATTTGAACCGGATCGCCGGCTCCCTCGGCAAGCGGGCGCCGATAAGCTTCCGGGTCAATCCGGACGTCGATCCGAAGACCCATCGGTACATCTCGACGGGCCTCAAGGGGGACAAGTTCGGCATCGCGTTTGACGACGCGCTGCCGCTGTATCTGCGCGCCGCCGGCCTGCCCCACGTCGCGGTGCGCGGCATCGACATGCACATCGGCTCGCAGATCACGACGCTCGAACCGCATTGCGAGGCGGCCGCCAAGGCACTCGGCCTGGTCGACCGTCTGGCCGCCGATGGCATCGCGCTCGAGCACATCGACCTGGGCGGCGGAATCGGCATCCGCTACCGCGACGAGGAGACGATAGCACCGTCCGACTACGCCGCAGCGATCCGCGCTCTATTGGGAAAGCGCCCGCTCAAACTGCTGTTCGAGCCCGGCCGCATGCTGGTCGGCAATGCCGGTGCACTGCTGACGCGCGTGCTGTACCTGAAGCCCGGCACGGATCGCAATTTCGCCATCGTTGACGCGGCGATGAACGACCTGCTCCGCCCCGCACTGTACGACGCCTGGCACGAGGTGCGCGCGGTCGCGCCGCGTACCGGGCCGCCCACGGTCTGGCAGATCGTCGGCCCGGTATGCGAGAGCGCGGATTTCCTGGCGCACGACCGTGTGCTCGACCTTGCGGAAGGCGACCTGCTCGCCGTCCTTTCCGCCGGCGCCTACGCGATGGCGATGAGCTCGAATTACAACTCGCGGCCGCGTGCCGCAGAGGTGGTCGTCGACGGGAAAACGGCGCATCTCGTCCGGCCGCGCGAGGTGTCGGAGGAACTATTCGCGCGCGAAAGTTTGCTTCCTTGATCACTCGCGCGAGCTCGCAAATCGCCTTTGCAAAAGCGCAACACTGACGTACAGCGTCACCTAAAAACGCAATTAAATCTTGTATTTCGAAAAAAATTGGCTAGAATTCAGGCAGCAGGTGTCAATGGGTTTGTCAAGAGGCGCAGTAAATCTCGACGACCGATTCCGGCGAAACCTGCGATGAAGAGAAGCACTCATAACAGTTTTAGCAACTCAGACAGGAGAAATGCAAATGATGGCTGACATGATGACGATGTCGACACCGTCGGCTCCGGCCACGGCGCCGAAGAAGAAGGCGAAGCGAAAAGCGGCGCCGAGGAAGAAGGCGGCGAAGAAGGCTGCCCCGAAGAAGAAGGCTGCAAAGAAGAAGAAGGCTGCCCCGAAGAAGAAGGCCGCCAAGCGCAAGCCCGCCAAGAAAAAGGCAGCGAAGCGCAAGGCTTCAAAGAAGAAGGCTGCCCCGAAGAAGAAGGCCGCCAAGCGCAAGCCCGCCAAGAAAAAGGCAGCGAAGCGCAAGGTTGCGAAAAAGAAGGCAGCCCCGAAGAAGAAGGCCGCCAAGCGCAAACCGGCCAAGAGAAAGGCCGCCAAGAAGAAATAGGCTTACGCGGCAATCCGTCCGTCGCAGCTGCGATGGACCCCAAAACAGGCGACGCGCAAGTGTCGCCTGTTTTGTTTGGGGGCGGCCAATCGCCCGATAGCGGCGTTAGCGGGGGGCCGTCAAGGTCTTCCCGCCGCCGCTGCCGGACGGCTTTCCGGCGCCAAGCGCCGTGGCAGTCGCGCGCTTGCGGCTTTTGCTGCCGTGCTTGGACTTGCCGCCGGCGGGTGCGGCATCGCTGATCACGCGCAATCGCTGGCCACGCATCAGCTTCCCCTTGACGTCGGGATTCCAGGTTTTCAGGTCCTCTGCACTGACGTGATAGCGTGCGGCGATGCCGTACAGCGTCTCGCCATTTCGGACGTGATGATAGAAAGTCCGCCCTTCCGGGACCGTCGTGAAGACTGCGCTCTGCAGCGTTTCCGCGGTCGCCCTGGAGGGCACCTGCGAGGGCACGAGCAGCGTGTGATTGACCGGCACCTTCGCACGCGTACCGATGCCATTGACGGCGCGCAGCGTCTCCAGCGGCAGGCCGAACCGTGTGGCCACCTGTTGCAGCGTTTCCCCCGACTTGAGCTTGTACGCCTGCCAGGTGACCATCGGCTGGTCCGACAGCTCCAGCTTCGCGGCGAACAACCCGGCCTTGTCGTAGGGCAGCAGGATAGACGCCTCGTCGGCGCCCGCGATCACCGGACGATTGTGCTGCGGATTGAGCGAGAGGAATTCGTCCAGCGGCATATCGGCAAGCTCGGCCGCGATCTTGACGTCCATCTTGCGGCTGGTGCGCACGACGCTGAAGTACGGCGCGTCGGGGATGTCGGCGAACTTGAGTCCATAGGCCTTCGGGTCCCGGACGATGTTTTCTATCGCCTGCAGCTTGGGCACATAGCCGCGCGTCTCCGCGGGCATCTTGAGGCTCAGATAATCGGTCGGCAACCTGCGCTTCGCGTTGGCGGCGACCGCCCGCCGCACCGATCCCTCGCCCCAGTTATACGCCGCGAGAGCCAGGCGCCAATCCCCGAATTCCTGGTAGAGCTTTTCCAGATAGTCGAGCGCGCCGTCGGTCGCAGCAACGATGTTGCGCCGCTCGTCGAACCACCAGTTCTGCTGCATGCCGTAGATCTTGCCGGTCGACGGCATGAACTGCCAGATACCCGAGGCGCGGCTTCTCGAATACGCCATCGGATTGAATGCGCTTTCGATCATCGGCAGCAGCGCGATCTCCATCGGCATCCCGCGCTTTTCCACCTGTCCGACGATGTAGTACAGGTAGCGGCGGCTGCGCTCGACCATCCGCCCGACGTATTCGGGATTGGCCGCATACCAGTCGGCCGCCTTTCTGACCTCCGGGGTGTCGAGGTCGGGCATTGCAAAGCCGGCGCGGATGCGTTCCCAGAGGTTGCCGTTGGCCGGCGGCAGCGGCACGGTGATGGCGTTCGGATCCTCGATGCTGACCGCCGGCTCGTCGACGCTCGGCGCGACGACAGCGTGCGCAAGCATCATCGCGTCCTCCATCTCCGGCGTTGGTCGCCACGTTGCGGCTGGCTCGGCTCCCAGATCGATCGTCGGTTCGACGTCGATCGGCGCGGGCGCGGCGGCGGGTGCAGCGGTCGTCTCGGCGCCTGTCGTCGTGCCGGGAAGCGTGGCACAGGACGCCAATGCGAATGCCACCGCGGCGATGGCGGCTGCTCTGGCGACGGCTGGCGTAGGCAGTTCGATAGCGCGCAATGTGCCGCGATGGTAGGGGGCGGGACGAGCCCCCGTCAAGCTCGCGCCGCTACGAACGGACCGTCTAACATTGCGGAACGGCTAGCGAAACGTATTCTTCCACGCGCGTATCTCGGCAAATACACCGATGCGGTCGCCGAGCTCGCGATCGGCGTGCGCCGAGGACGCGGCCCGGATCGTCGTCTCTCCGGTCCGCAAGAACGGGTTGGTCGCGCGTTCGTCGCCGATCGTTGACGGCAGCGTCGGCTCGCCCCGCGCGCGCTGTTCCTTGGCCCTGATTTCGCGTTCGCGCAGTTCAGCATTCCCCGGTTCGACCGCCAGGGCGAAGCGAAGGTTCGAAAGCGTGTATTCGTGTCCGCAGTAGACGAGCGTATCGGCCGGTAGCGCGGCGAGCTTGTCG
>DATBBM010000050.1:0-15898 GCA_036270955.1 Casimicrobiaceae bacterium
TCCGGCATCGCGTGGTCGCGGAACCTCGATTCGAATTCGGCGAGCGCCGTTTCCGCCGCCTGGCGCGAGTGGAATCGCGCGACGATTTCCTGCGCGAGCTGGACCTTGGCATCGCGCGGATTGCGCCCCGCGGCGCATTCGCGCTTGAGCCGCGCGATTTCGTCCAGCGGCCTGAATGACAAGAGCTCGTAGTACCGCCACATCAGCTCGTCGGAGATCGACATCAGCTTGCCGAACATCTCCGCGGGGGCTTCGGTGATGCCGACGTAATTGTCGAGCGACTTCGACATCTTGTTGACGCCGTCGAGGCCTTCGAGCAGCGGCAAGGTCAGGATGCACTGCGGCTCCTGCCCATAGTGGCGCTGCAATTCGCGGCCGACCAGCAGGTTGAATTTCTGGTCGGTGCCGCCGAGCTCGACGTCGGCTTGCAGCGCGACCGAGTCGTAGCCTTGCGCCAGCGGATAGAGGAATTCGTGCACGGCGATCGGCTGGCCGCCGGCATAGCGTTTGGCGAAGTCGTCGCGCTCGAGCATCCGCGCCACCGTGTACTTGGCAGCGAGCCGGATCATTCCGTCGGCGCCGAGCGCCGTCAGCCACTTCGAATTAAAAGCGATCTCGGTTCGGTCGCGGTCGAGGATCAGGAACGCCTGGTCGGTGTAGGTCTTGGCGTTGGCCTCCAGCTCTTCGCGCGACAACGGCGGGCGCGTGACGTTGCGACCGGTCGGGTCGCCGATCATGCCGGTGAAGTCGCCGATCAGAAAAATGATGTGGTGGCCGAGATCCTGCAGTTGCCTGAGCTTGTTGAACTGAACCGTATGGCCCAGATGCAGATCGGGGCGGGTCGGATCGAACCCTTCCTTGATGCGCAGCGGCTTGCCGCGTTTGAGCTTTTCGACCAGCTCGGCCTCGACGATCAGCTCGTCGGCGCCGCGCTTGAAAATGGCCAGTTGCTGGGGGATGTCGATCGGCATGGAGGGGGGTCTGCTACAATCCGCCGGTCCGCGCACAGGCTTGGGAGGCGATTCGAGCGTGAGCAAGCTCGCGATTCTAGCGCAAAGGGCGGGTGCAGGCCGCGTCTCGGCGGTGTTCGTCATGATGGTCGTCGGCGGTGTCGCTGCCTTCGGGTTCGTCCCGGGGATGTCGGACCCGGACATGGCCGCCCGACGAGTCGTTCGCGATCTCGCGCTTCCGGCGCTGACGCCGGTCCCGATCGGCGACGGCTACTGGCGCGAAGAGAGAATCGAGCGGGGTGACACGCTGGGCAGCGTGCTTGCCCGCCTGGCGGTGACCGACACCGCTGCGCAGCAGTTCCTGCGCACCGATGCGGGTGCCCGTCCCCTTTATCAATTGATGCCGGGCAAGTCGGTCCGGGTCCAGACCGGCGACGACGGACGGCTGATCTCGCTGCGCTATCTCGCGCAAGGTGCAGCGCTGCTCAGTGTCGACCGTCGCGCCGACGGCTTCGTCGCCGCGAGCGCGGCGCCCGGTTACGGCCTGCATACTGAAGTTCGCGCCGGCGAAATCCGCTCGTCGCTATTCGGCGCCGCCGATGCCGTCGGGTTGCCCGATGCGGTGACCATGCAACTGGCCGAAGTCTTTTCCGGCGACATCGACTTTTATCACGACCTGCGGCGCGGCGATCGCTTTGCCGTCGTCTACGAAATGCGCGACGTCGACGGCGCGCCGGCCGGTGCGGGCAAGCTGGTCGCCGCCGAGTTCGTCAACAGGGGCGTCGTCTATCGCGCCTTTCTCTGGCGCGGCGCCGACGGCAGCGAAGCGTACTACACGCAGGATGGCAAGAATCTGCGCAAGGCCTTCCTGCGCTCGCCGGTGGAATTCACGCGCATCACCTCGGGTTTTTCGCTGGCGCGGTTTCATCCGTTCCTGCAAACCTGGCGCGCGCACAAGGGTGTCGATTTCGCCGCGCCGATCGGTACCCCCGTGCGTGCTGCCGGCGACGGCAAGGTCAGCTTCGCGGGCCGGCAGAATGGCTACGGAAACGTCGTCATGCTGCAGCATGGCGGTGCCAATTCGACCGTGTACGCGCATTTGTCGCGCTTTGCCGCGGGGACGAAGCCCGGCGCGCGCGTCGCGCAGGGCACGGTCATCGGCTACGTCGGCCAGACAGGATGGGCGACCGGACCGCATCTGCACTACGAGTTCCGCGTCGACAACGTCCAGCGCAACCCGATGACGATCGCGCTGCCCGATGCGCCGCCGCTGGCCGCCGGCGACAAGGCGGCGTATGGCGCGCGCATCGCGCCACTTGCCGAAGCGCTCGCGCTCGGCCAGGTCGCCACTATCGCCGCCCGCGAGTAGCCGTCAAGCAGCGGTTGCCCAGCGAGATCTACATCGGCCTGATGTCGGGCACCAGCGTCGACGGCGTCGACGCGGTGCTGGCCGATTTCGGCACCATGCCCTGGCGAGTACGCGCGCGCCGCCACGTGGCGTTCGACGCCGCCCTTCGGGCCGAGCTCGATGCTCTGCAAAAAAGCGGCGCCGATGAATTGCACCGCTCTGCGCTCGCCGCCAACGCGCTGATGGATTGCTGCGCGGTTGCCGTGTCGGGCGTCCTCAGTGACGCCGGCCTCAAATCCCCCGACATCGTCGCAATCGGCCTGCACGGGCAGACGGTGCGTCATCGGCCGGAGCTCCAGTTCACCACCCAGCTGGCCAATCCGGCGCGGCTCGCCGAGGCTTGCGGCATTGCCGTCGTCGCCGATTTTCGCAGCCGCGATGTCGCCGCGGGCGGGCAGGGTGCGCCGCTGGCGCCGGCGTTGCATGCCGCGCTTTTCCGCGACGCCGCGCGGCATCGCGTCGTGCTCAATATCGGCGGCATCGCAAACGTCACCGACCTGCCGCCGGATGGGCCGGTGCGAGGCTTCGACACCGGACCGGGAAACACGCTGCTCGATGCCTGGTGCATGCGGCACCGCGGCGAGGCGTTCGACCGCGACGGTGCATGGGCGGCGACCGGCCGGCCGATCGCCGCATTGCTCGAGGTGCTCGCGGCCGACCCGTATTTCGCCCTGGCACCGCCGAAGAGCACCGGTCGCGATCACTTCAACCTGGGCTGGATGGAGTCGCGGCTGCAATCGTGGTACGCGCCGGCCGACGTACAACGAAGCTTGCTGGCGCTTACCTCGGCGACGATCGCCGAAGCGATAAGGGCCCACTGCGGGGGAGCGTCCGAGATAGTCGTATGCGGCGGCGGCGCGCACAACGGCGCGCTGATGCGAGAGCTCGCGCGCGATCTCGACGGTCGCGCGCTCGCAACGACCGCGGCGTATGGCCTACCGGTGGGCGATGTCGAGGCGCTGGCGTTCGCATGGCTCGCTCGCGAATCGCTCGCCGGAAGGCCGGGCAATCTGCCGGCCGTGACCGGCGCGCGCGGCCCGCGCGTGCTCGGCGCCGTATATCCGGCCTAGCGCCGGCCGTCGAACGGGGGATTAAAAACGGGCGCCCTGCTCGAGGCAGTGGCGCCCGTCGATGTGCGGACGGACCGAAAGTCTAAGTCGTCGAGAACGATGAGCCGCAGCCGCAGGTCGTCGTGGCGTTCGGGTTCTTGATCACGAACTGCGCGCCTTCGAGCCCTTCGGTATAGTCGATCTCGGCGCCGACCAGATACTGGTAGCTCATCGGGTCGATCAGCAGCATCACGCCATTCTTTTCCATCGACGTATCGTCTTCGTTGACGGTTTCGTCGAAAGTGAAGCCGTACTGGAAGCCCGAGCACCCGCCGCCGGTGACGAACACCCGCAGCTTGAGGTCGGGATTGCCTTCCTCGTCGATCAGCGTCTTGACCTTCGCCGCCGCGGCGTCGGTGAATACAAACGGGGCGGGCATCTCGGTCATTGCATTCATCATCTACTCCGGTTCATTGCATCGCTATGGCGCCGGCTCATTATCGGCCGCGCCGCGGATGCGGTCAATTCGCGTCGACTCGGCTCATTCGCCGGTCGCGCGCTTCAGTTCCACCACTTCGGCGGTCTCCTGGCCGACATGCATCAGCTTGCCTTGGACGATGGCGCCGACGTGCATTTCGAGCGTCCTGTAGACCACGTCTCCATGGACCTGCGCCTTGGCCTGCAGTTCCAGGTGATCGCTGGCCGAAACCGGACCGGCGACCGCGCCGTTGATGACCACGTGTGAGACGCGGACTTCACCTTCGATCTTCGCACGCTCGCTGATGACCAGCGTGCCGGGCTGATTGTCGACCGTCGACACCTTCCCGTGCACCGTGCCATCGATGCGAAGGCCGCCGGAAAAAACAAGGTCGCCATCGACCGTCGTACCGGCGCCGATCAGGCTGTCCAGCCGCTTTTGTGTCGGACGGGTCTTCCTATGTTCGAACATGGAGGCCTCCTACGAAAGAATCAAGTTGCGCGTCGCTTTCGGGCTCGCCTGGCCCGGTTCGAGCACTTTCGCCTCCAGGCTCTTTAGCTGGCTGCCCGGCGGCACGCTGATTGTTCCTTCAACTCTCTGATAATACTTGAATTTCAACTGCAGTGCCGCCGCGTTCTCCGGCTGGCCTTCCGGCAGCTCTATGGTCATCGGACCGTTTTTGTCGACCAGATTCGCCTGCATGCTCAGACGGCCGGAAAATTCGTCGGTCGGCTTGCCGCCGCGGACGATTAGCAGGCTGAAGCGATAGCTTTCGTCGCTGGCGCGCTCGGCCGAGAGCCGCTGTATCGAAATCGCGCCTTGCTTGCCGCTGTCGCTGAACAACTGCTGGAGAAAGGCGAGCTCCTCCTTGATCTGCGTGTTCTCGCTCTGCAGGTCGAGCGTCTGTCGCGAAAGCGTGCTTTGCGCGCCGCGTGCCACCCCCAGATCGCTTTCGAGCTCGCTCGTCCGGGCGCGCAGCCGAGCGTTGTCTTCCTTCAGCTGGTCCCGTTCGGCCACGAGCCTCGCGCGCTCCTGCGCGACTTCGCTCCGGTTGAACCCGCCGAGGAATTGTCCGAAGTCGAAGCCCCACCACCACATGCCGCCGATCAGCGCGAGAACGATCAGGACCAGCGGGATCTTCAGGCGCCAGCTGTGCTCGATGCGTACGGCCATCCTGGCCGCACTGATGCCGAAGGTCTGGCGGAGCTTGCGCCCGACGGCGCGCTTGGTCACCATCGGCCCTAAGGCATCACCGGAGGAGCGGTCAGGCCGGTCGTCTCGGCCAGGCCGAACATCAGGTTCATGTTCTGAATCGCCTGGCCGGCGGCGCCCTTGACCAGATTGTCTATGACCGCTACGACGACGGCGACGTCGCCGCCCTGCGGTCTATGCACGGCGATGCGGCAGACGTTGGATGCTCGCACCGATCGTGTTTCCGGGTGGCTTCCCGCCGGCATCACGTCGACGAAGGGCTCGTCGGCATAGCGCTTTTCGAACAGCGCCTGCAAGTCGGCGCCGCGATCGGTCAGACGCGTGTAGAGCGTGGCCAGGATGCCTCGCACCATCGGCACCAGATGCGGCGTGAACACGACCGTCACGGGCGACTTGCTGCGGCCGTTCAAGCCTTGCACGACTTCGGGATGGTGGCGGTGGCCGCCGAGGTTGTAGGCCTTGAAGTTGTCAGAAGACTCGCTGTACAAGAGGCCGAGCTCCGCCTTGCGGCCGGCGCCGGAGACGCCCGACTTGGCGTCGGCGATCAGGTGGTCGACGTCGACGATGCCGGCCTCGACCAACGGCAGGAACCCCAGCTGGATCGCCGTCGGATAACAACCGGGGTTGCCGACGATGCGGGCCTTGCGGATCGCATCGCGGTACATCTCGGGCAGGCCATACACCGATTCGGCCAGCAGATCGGGGCAGGCGTGCGGCATCTTGTACCAGCGCTCGAATTCCGCCGTATCCTTGAGCCGGAAGTCCGCCGCCAGATCGATGATCTTGACGCCGGCGCCAACGAGCTCGCGCGCCTGTCCCATCGCCGCCCCATGCGGCGTGGCGAAAAAAACGACGTCGCAACGTGAAAGCCCGGCGCCGGCCGGATCGCTGAATTGCAGCTTCGACAATAGTCCCTGATCGCGCAGGCTCGGGAACATCGTCCCGACCGGCACTCCAGCCTCGGAACGGGAAGTGATGGCCTCGACGCGCGCCTGTGGATGCACGGCCAAGAGCCGCAGCAATTCGACACCGGTATAACCGGTCCCGCCGACAATGCCTACCTTGATCATGCCCCGCCTCATCGAACCGGCGATGATTCTACCATCCCGGCCCCGTTGTATGACATTGGAATAATCGCCTTCCGAAGGCCCAAATGCAAAGGCCGCCTTGCGGCGGCCTTGGGCTTGTCGTCGGGCAGTGAGCCGCGCTAGCGTTTGGAAAACTGCTTGCGACGTCGCGCCTTGTGCAGGCCGACCTTCTTCCGCTCGACCTCGCGGGCGTCGCGGGTGACGAGGCCCGCCTTGGACAACGGCGGCTTCAACTGGGCGTCGTAGTCGATCAGCGCGCGGGTAATGCCGTGGCGGACCGCACCCGCCTGGCCCGATTCGCCACCGCCGATGACGTTGACCATGATGTCGAACGTCGCCTCGTGATTGACCAGCTTCAGCGGCTGCCGGACCACCATGCGACCCGTTTCGCGCGTGAAAAACTCGTCGACCGGCTTGTCGTTGACGATGAACTTGCCTGAGCCCTGCTTGATGAATACCCGGGCCACGGCGCTCTTGCGCCGGCCCGTGCCGTAGTAGTAGCTGCCGATCATGTGAGCGAGCCTTTAAAGGTCCAGCGTCTTCGGTTGTTGGGCCACGTGCGGATGGGCGGCGCCGGCGTAGCACTTGAGCTTCTTGAGCATTGCGTAGCCCAACGGGCCCTTCGGCAGCATGCCCTTGACCGCCTTTTCCAGCACCCGTCCGGGGAAACGCTGCTGCATCTTGCTGAACGATGTCGTGCGGATGCCGCCCGGATAGCCGCTATGGCGGTGGTAGAGCTTGTCCTCGGCCTTGCTGCCGGTGACCTTGATCTTTTCGACGTTGGTGACGACGATAAAGTCGCCGGTATCGACGTGCGGCGTATAGATCGGCTTGTGCTTGCCGCGCAGCCGGTGGGCGATCGCGCTGGCCAGCCTGCCCAGCACCTTGTCGCTGGCATCGACGACGTACCAATCCCGCTTAACGTCCTCGGGCCTGGCGGAATAGGTTTTCATGGCGAAATCGCGTCCGGTTCAACTCAATTAAGCCTTACATGATAATACGTTGGCTAATACACTGTCAAACCAGCTCGTCCCATGCCCCGCTTTCGGCGCGCCTCTGAAATCAGGGCAATCCGATAAAAAAAGCGCGGCCGATGGCCGCGCCAAGTATTCCGCCATAGGAGGAGAATGGAGGAACGATCTACGCACCGGGAAGGAGGAGATCCCGAATCGCAGACGCAGGCACTTTGTCATATTGCGCCGCACAATGCAAGTGGCATAATGGTCTGAACCGCCCCGGTTGTCCATGACGGCGGGGCGGAGCCGGATTTTCGCAAATCGATGGAAGGTCTCGATTGAAAGCCACGATCAAATGGATCGACCAGGTCAGTTTCGTTGCCGAAACGGGCAGCGGTCACGCCGTTGTCGTGGACGGTGCGCCGGAAGCTGGCGGGCGGAACGTCGGGCCGCGGCCGATGGAGCTCGTGCTGGCCGGAACTGCAGCATGCACGGCATTCGACGTCGTCTGGATCCTGAAAAAGGCGCGTCAGCCGATCAGCGCCTGCACCGTCGATGCCGAAGTCGAACGCGCGCCCACCGAGCCCAAGGTATTCACGCGCATGCACTTCGTCTACCGCATTCGCGGCGAAGGCTTGAACCCGGCGCAGGTCGAGCGCGCGGTCAAGCTGTCGAAGGAAAAATACTGCTCGGCGACCCTGATGCTGGCCGCGACCGTACCGATCAGCTACGAGATCAACCTCAACGGCGAGCCGCTCGAGCCGTCCCTTTAGCCCCGCAACAGCCGGATCAGGCTCGACGTATCCCAGCGACCGCCGCCCTGCGCCTGGATGCGCGCGTAGAACTGATCGACCAGCGCAGTCACCGGCAGCGCCGCGCCGTTGCTGCGCGCTTCGGCCGTGCAGATCGCGAGGTCCTTGCGCATCCAGTCGACGGCAAAGCCGAAGTCGAACTTGTCGGCGACCATCGTCTTGCCGCGATTGTCCATCTGCCAGGATTGCGCCGCCCCTTTGCCGATGACATCGAGCACGCGCTCGGCGTCTAGCCCGGCCTTCTGAGCGAAGTTGATTCCCTCCGACAGCGCCTGAACCAAGCCGGCGATGCAGATCTGGTTGACCATCTTGGTCAGCTGACCCGAGCCCGGGCCGCCCATCAAGGTCACCGCGCGCGCGTAATGCGCGAGAACGCTTTCGGCGCGCGCGAACATCTCGGCCTCGCCGCCGACCATGATCGTCAGCTTGCCGTTCTCGGCGCCCGCCTGGCCGCCGGAGACCGGGGCGTCGAGGAAACCGACGGCGCGAGCCTTCGCCGCCGCGTGCAGCTCGCGCGCAACGGTCGCAGACGCGGTCGTGTGATCGACCAGCACGCTGCCAGAGTGCATCGCCGCGATCGCCCCCTTGGGCCCCAGCGCGACCGCGCGAACGTCGTCGTCATTGCCGACGCACATCATCACCAGCGTCGCATCCGCCGCTGCAGCGGCGGGAGTCGCCGCCGAGCTGCCGCCGTACTTTTCGACCCACTGCGCAGCCTTGGCCGGCGTGCGGTTGTAAACGATCACGGAGTGTCCGGCGCGCGCCAGATGTCCGGCCATCGGAAAGCCCATTACGCCCAGGCCCAGAAACGCCAGTTTCCCGCTTTCCATCGCTGCTCCTTGCTGGTTGAGACGGGGCCGGTGCGGCCCGATGGCTTGTCGCTAGCGCGCCCTGCCGGGGTCGAGCGAAGCGCGCGCGGCTCGAATCGCCGCGCGCACCTGTGCCGGCGCAGTGCCGCCGGGGTGACCGCGGCTCGCGATCGAACCTTCGAGCGTGAGCACCGCATAGACGTCGTCCTCGATCAGCGGCGAATACCGCTGCAGCGAGGCGAGCGACAGCGTCGCCAGGTCGCACTGCTCTGATTCGGCATGCCGCACGGCTTGCGCGACGGCCTCGTGCGCGTCGCGGAACGGCACTCCCTTCTTGACCAGGTAATCGGCAAGATCAGTCGCGGTCGCGTTGCCCTCGCTGGCCGCGGCGCGCATACGCTCGGCATCGACTTCGACGCCATCGGAAACCAGCGCGGTGAGGATCGCCAGCGTCGGCAGCAGCGTGTCGACCACGTCGAATACCGGCGCCTTGTCCTCCTGGTTATCCTTGTTGTAAGCGAGCGGCTGCGCCTTCATCAAGGTCAGCAGCGCGACCAGGTCGCCGTAGACTCGTCCGGTCTTGCCGCGGACCAGCTCCGGAACATCGGGATTCTTCTTTTGCGGCATGATCGAGCTGCCGGTGCAGAAGCGATCGGCGAGACGCACGAACCCGAAGCGCGGGCTCGACCACAAAACGAGCTCCTCTGCGAAGCGCGAGAGGTGCATCATCAGCAGCGCGCCGGCGGCGGCGAATTCGATCGCGAAGTCGCGGTCCGACACGGCATCTAGCGAATTGGTGCACAAGCCTTCGAAGCCGAGCTCCCGCGCCACCTGGTCGCGATTGATCGGGAAGCTGGTGCCGGCGAGGGCCGCGCTGCCGAGAGGAAGCCGGTTGACGCGCCGCCGGCAGTCGATCAGACGCTCGGAGTCGCGTGCGAGCATTGCCTCGTAAGCGAGCAGGTGGTGGCCGAAGGTGACCGGCTGCGCGACCTGCAGATGCGTGAAGCCCGGCATGATCGTCGCGGCGTGCGGCTCGGCCAGATCGAGCAGCGCGCTGCGCAGCGCGACGACCGCCGTGCCGATGTCGTCGATCGCCGCACGAACGTAAAGTCGCAGGTCTGTCGCGACCTGATCGTTGCGTGAGCGACCGGTGTGCAGCCGCTTGCCCGCGTCGCCGATCAGCGCGGTCAGACGCTTTTCGATATTGAGGTGCACGTCCTCGAAGTCTGGCGACCAGGGAAATGCGCCGCGCCCGATCTCGCCGGCAATCGCCGTCAGGCCGCGCTCGATCGCGGCAAGGTCGGCGGCGGAGAGAACGCCGACCGCGGCCAGCATGCGCGCATGCGCAAGCGAGCCCGCTATGTCGGCGTCGGCGAGTCTCTTATCGAAGTCGACCGACGCGGTGTAACGCTTGACGAGCTCGGCGACCGGCTCGCTGAATCGGCCGGACCAGCCGGTAGCCGCCGCGATGGCCGGATCGGATTTGCGCGTGGACATGGCTTGCCTCACCCGGACGTCTTCCGCACAATAGCCGGGCGCCGACATTCTGCACCTCGGTCCCGCGACCGAGGCCGGTCGATTTCCGCTCGCGCCGGGCCGGAAGCAACGAACAATGCGACCTAGTATAAATCAAAACACGGTCCGACTCTCGCTGCCGGAACTGCGCAATCTCGGCACCATCCTGCGGATACTGCTCGCGGTCAACGCGATGGTGCTCGTCGCGGCGCTGGTGCGCGAAACCCACTGGGGGGCGTTGTGGGCGACCTGGCTCGAGATGATGTCGGTCGTCGAGCCGCAATTGCTGCTGCAGCTGCTGGTGCTGTACGTCGTCGCTCCGCAGCTCTCCCGCCTGCCGTATCGCACCGGCGCGACCGTCGTGCTGCTGCTCACGCTCGCCGTTGCGCTGGCGTTCAACACGGCGGTCGCGGCGCTCGTCGAGGACGTCACCGCCAGCGCGATGTTGCGCGACGTCGTATTTTCAATGCTGATCGCCACTGCGCTGCTCATATACTTTCAGCTTCGCGCCAAGGCGCTCTCGCCGGCGATCACCGAGGCTCGGCTGCAGGCGCTTCAGGCCCGCATCCGCCCGCACTTCCTGTTCAACAGCATCAACGCCGTGCTCTCGCAGATGCGAACCGACCCGCGCCGCGCCGAAACCGCGCTCGAGGACCTGGCAGATCTCTTCCGCGTGCTGATGCGCGACAACCGCCAGCTGGCTCCGTTGCAGAACGAAATCGAGCTGTGCCGTCATTACCTCGACCTGGAGAAGCTCCGGTTGGGCGACCGGTTGACGGTCGACTGGCACATCGACAACATGCCGAAGGATGCCATGGTGCCGCCGCTGGTGCTCCAGCCGCTGCTCGAGAACGCCGTCTATCACGGCATCGAGCCGAGTAGCGCACCGGGGGTAATCGCGATTAATATCTTCTTGAGCCGCGGCGAAGTGCACGCGATTCTGCGCAATCCGTACCCAGCCGGTCCCGGGCGCGGCGGCGGCAACAAGATGGCGCTTGCCAATATCCGCGAGCGGCTGGCGCTGCATTTCGACGCCGAGGCAAGTCTCGAGAACCGCCTGACCAGGGACAGCTACGAGGTGCACATACGCATGCCCTATCGCACGCAACAGAGAATGGAAAAGCCGCGTGGCTGATGCTCCGCTGAAAGTGCTGGTCGTCGACGACGAGGCGCCGGCGCGCCGTCGGCTGCGCGAGCTGCTGGACGATTGCACGACAGCGCTGCCGCTGGTCGTCGTCGGCGAAGCGGCCAGCGGGCGCGAGGCCCTGGCGTTGCTCGGCAGCACGCCGACCGACCTGGTCCTCTCCGACATCCACATGCCCGACATGGACGGCATCGAACTGGCGCGGCACCTGCTCAAGCTGCCGACGCCGCCGGTACTGATTTTCACCACGGCATATCACGAGCATGCGATCGCGGCGTTCGAGGTGCACGCCGTCGACTACCTGGTCAAGCCGGTCCGCGTGCAACGCCTGCTCGCCGCGTTGCAGCAGGTGCCCCGGCTGCGGCCGCTGTCGGAGGGAAAGCTCGATCGGCTGCCTGCCGCGGCGCGCCGCTTCCTGTCGGTGACCGAGCGATCGCGGGTCGTGCTGGTGGCGATAGAGGAAGTCATCTATCTGAAGGCCGAGCTCAAATACATCACGATTCGGACGGCGGATCGCGAGTTCCTGCTCGAGGAATCGCTGACCCGCCTCGAGGAAGAATTCGGGCAGCGCTTCGTTCGCGTCCATCGCAATTGCCTGGTCGCGCGTGAAGCGATCCGGGGATTCGAGCGCCGCGTCAGTGCAGACGGCGATGCGCACTGGGAAGTCCTGCTGCGCGGCGTCACGGAGGCGCTTCCGGTGTCGCGCCGGCAGCAATTCATCGTGCGCGAAATCGGCCGCGAGTCGTCGGCTTGATCCGGCGACCTCGCGATCGAAACCGCGGTCTGTCCGGAGCTCGGCCTGTCGTGGTTTAGACTGCCGGGCCGCAACCCATTTCCCCGACTCTCAAAATGGCCCCACGCACGCTGATTTGCGGATCGCTCGCCCGCGACACCATCATGGTGTTCCCCGACCGCTTTTCGCGGCACATCCTCCCCGACCAGACGCGCGTGCTGTCGGTGTCGTTTCAGATCGGCGAAATGCGCCAGGAATGGGGCGGCTGCGCGGGCAACATCGCCTATAACCTGAAGGCGATCGGCGGTGAGCCGGTGGTGATGGCGACCGTCGGCGATGATGGCCGCGCGTACGAAGAGCGGCTGGACTCGCTGGACATTGCGCGGGACGGCGTCCGCGCCGTGCCCGGCACCTTCACCGCGCAGGCGTTCATCATCACCGATCTCGATGACAATCAGATCACGGCCTTTCATCCCGGTGCGATGAACCGCTCGGAGGTCAATGACGTCGAGGACGTCGAGGGAATCGCGCTGGGCATTGTCGCTCCCGACGGCAAGGAAGGCATGCACGCACATGTCCGCGGCTTTGCCGCGGCGGGGATTCCTTTCATCTTCGACCCCGGTCAGGGACTGCCGTTGTTCACCGGCGACGAGCTGGTTTCGATGATTGCAGCCGCCGACTATGTCGCCGTCAATGATTACGAGGCGCGCCTGCTTTGCGAGCGCACAGGGCTCTCGTTGCAGGACATCGCGACGCGTGTGCTAGCGTTGATAGTGACGCTGGGCGCTGACGGGTCTCGCATCTACAGCGGCGGCGATGTGATCGATGTGCCCGCGGTCCGTCCGACGGCGGTCCTCGATCCGACCGGTTGCGGCGATGCCTACCGCGCCGGATTGCTCTATGGCATCGCGCACGACTGGGAGTGGCTGCGCACCGGGCGGCTCGCGGCGCTCCTGGGGTCGGTCAAGATCGCCTCGCGCGGCGCGCAGAATCATGCGCTCGACCGCGAGCGGCTGGCAGAGCTGTACGACTCGCATTTCGGCGGTTCGCTCTGGTAGTGCGACGCCCTGCGACGGCCGCGCGCGCATCGACGCCGCTGCCGCGCCGCTGTTTTCGACTGTTGCGCCTCAGCGTCCACCTGCTTCAGGGCGTCGCTACGACCGCGCTGGTCTTTCCGTTGGTCGGAACGCGACGCCGTCAGGCGCTCATACGCCGCTGGAGTGCCGCGTTGCTGGCGATCCTCTGCGCCGAGCTGCGGATCAATGGATGGCCGGCGGGTGGGCTTCCCGGCAACGTGCTGATCGTCGCCAACCATATTTCCTGGCTCGACATATTCGTGATCAACGCCGCGCAGCCGGCGCGCTTCGTCGCCAAAGCGGATCTTGCTCAGTGGCCGCTGGTCGGTCGGCTGATCGCCGGCGTCGGTACGCTGTTCATCGAGCGCGGCCGGGGCCGCGACGCCCATCGGATCAATCATCGCGCCTGCGCGGTGCTCGCATCGGGTGACGTCATCGCGATCTTTCCGGAAGGTATGACCAGCGACGGAAGCGAGCTGTTGCCCTTCCACGGTTCGCTTCTGCAGCCGGTGATCGATGCGCGCGGTCATGTACAGCCGATGGCGATACGCTACCGCGGCAGCAACGACGAGTACAACGACTCGGCCGCATACGTCGGAGACATGAAGTTCCTGACGTCGCTGTGGCGAGTGCTCGGCGAGCGCCGGATGATCGTGCTGCTCGACCTTGTGCCGCCGATCCCCGCGAATGGCCGCCACAGGCGCCATCTGGCGCGCGACGCCGAGGAAGCTATCCGTCAGGTCTTGGCGTCATCGGCGAGCGGCCCGGCACCTGGAACAGCCTTCGGTCGCTCAGCCTGAGCGCGGTCAGGCAGCCGCCCCACAGGCAGCCCGAATCGAGCATCAGCACGTTCGGCGCCAACATCAGGTCGAGCGTCGACCAATGGCCGCACAGCACGGTGACGCCGGCGGATTTTCGCTCCGGATGCATGAACCACGGCGCGAACCCTGCGGGCGTGTGCTCGGGCCCGCGCTTTTCGCGGAGCTCGATCGTGTCGTCGGCCGCGCAAAAGCGCAGGCGCGTGCAGGCGTTGACGACGACGCGCAGACGGTCGTAGCCGTGCAGCGCTTCATCCCAGCGCGCCGGCTTATCGCCATAAAGGTGGCGCAGGAAGTCGTCATGCCGGTCGGAGGCCAGCATCGCCTCGACCTCGCGCGAGAGCATCAGTGCGGTCGCCGGGGTCCACGACGGCAGCAGGCCGGCGTGTACCAGCAGCCATTCGTCCTCGAGCATAACGAGCGGCCGCGTGCGCAGCCACGCGAGCAGTTCGTCGCGGTCCGGTGCGTCGAGAATCCCGCCCAGCGTGTCGTCGTCATGCGCGCGGCGGTGGCCGGCGGCGACCGTGAGCAGATGGAAGTCGTGGTTGCCCAGCACAGTCACGGCGCTGGCCCCGAGATCGCGAACTGTGCGCAATACCGAGAGCGATTCCGGTCCGCGGTTGACCAGATCGCCGACCAGCCACAGCCGGTCCTGTTCCTGGTCGAATGCAATGAGCTCGAGCAGCTGTTGGAATTCGGCGTAGCAGCCCTGGATGTCGCCGATGGCGTAGACACTCATAGCCGGCCCGGGTGGCGTCGAGGCCGCACGGAGACACGGGCGCGTACCAATTCGATGTCGGGTCGCACGGTGAGAGTCCTCGCGCGCGGCTCAAGCCGCGCGACAAGTTCGTCGATGCTAGAATCCCGCGCATTCTAACATCCGCGTCACGATGAAATTTCCGCTGAATGATCCGCAGCGCACTGCGGTGCGCTACATCGACGGACCTCTGTTGGTCCTGGCTGGCGCCGGCAGCGGCAAGACGCGGGTGATCACTGCCAAGATTGCGCATCTGATCGAGCAGGGCCTCGATCCGGCCGGCATCGCCGCGATCACGTTCACCAACAAGGCCGCGCGCGAGATGCGCGAGCGAACCGGCGCGACGCGCCGGCGCGAAAGCGCTGACGCCACACCGACGATATGCACGTTTCACGCTCTGGGGCTCAAGATACTGCGGCGCGAAGCCGCGGCGATGCAGCTGACGCCGCGTTTCTCGATTCTCGATCCTGCCGACGTCGAACCGATCGTTGCCGAGCTGCTGGCGACGAGCGATCGGGCGCGTGTGCGCGCTGCGCAGTGGCAGATCAGCGCGTGGAAGAATGCTCTTGTCGCGCCTGCCGAGGCGCTGGCGCGAGCCTCGACCGACGCGGAAACCGCAGCAGCACGAGCCTATGCAGGCTATCGCGCGGCGCTGTCGGCATATCAGGCGGTCGACTTCGACGATCTCATTGCATTGCCGGTCGCCGCGCTTGAAAGCAATGCCGGCGCCGCCGGGCACTGGCAGAAGCGGCTCCAGTATCTGCTGATCGACGAATACCAGGACACCAACCCGGCGCAGTACCGGTTGCTGCGGCTGTTGACCGGAGAGCGTGCGGCGTTCACCGCGGTCGGGGACGACGACCAGGCGATCTACGGCTGGCGCGGCGCAACGCTGGCTAATCTCGAGCAGCTGCCGCGGGACTATCCGTCGTTGAAGGTGATCAAGCTCGAGCAGAACTATCGCTCGTCGATCCGGATATTGCGCTCGGCCAACGCGCTGATCGGCCACAACACCAAGCTGTTCGACAAGGCGCTTTGGAGCGAGCTGGGCCTGGGCGAGCCGATCCAGGTCACACCGGCCGCCGACGACCAG
>DATBBM010000051.1:0-13943 GCA_036270955.1 Casimicrobiaceae bacterium
ACCCAGCCCAGATCGGGCACGAACGGCGTCGCCACCAGCAACAGGCTGGACGGCAGATGGGTGAACACCATCGTGTTGACCAGGCCGATGCGATTGGCGATGCGCACCGCGACCAGGTAAGAAAAGGCCGAGAACACGCCGGTCCAGAAAAAGATCGTCCCGGCGACGGCGGTCGAGAGCTGAAACTTCTCGAACAGCCACAGCGCAAGCATCGACTGCACGATGAATCCGCCGCCGAAAGCGTCGAGGCTGAACAAGGCGGCGAGAATATAGACGATGCGCTTGGACCGGTGCAGCGGCGCCGCCGGCGCCTCGGATTCGGTGGCGAGCGCCGCGGGAAGCCTGCGGTAAACCAGAGCGGACGCGACGCCGATCAGCGCATAGAGCACGAACATTCCCTGGATCGCCGATTGCGTCGACACGCCGAAAGCGCCCGCCAGCCATTCCGGCAGTCCCGCAAACAGCGCGCCGGCGGCTCCGACCAGTGCGCCGGCGAGGCTGTAGCGCGCGAACACTGCCGTTCGCTGCCTGTCGGACACGATGCGGGCGAGCACCGCCTGTTCCAGCGGCAGGAAAACGCTGACGTCGCCGCTCGACGGATTGAGTGTGCCGATAAAAGCCACGACCAGCAGCGGCCAGAATTGCGTGATCGCCGCGAAGCCGATGCCGGTCGCGGTCATCAGCGCGGTGGCCGCGAGCAGCAGCGTACGGTAGCGGTAGCGATGGGCATGCAGGCCGACGACCAGCGTCAGCGCTCCGGAGCCGAGCAATGTTCCGGTCGTGATCACGCCGACTTCGAACGGCGACAGGCCGAGCGCGAGCAGATAGACGGGAAGCAGAAGGCTGACATAGCCGTCGCCGAACGCGCGCAGCGCGCGTACCCACAACAGCCGGCGAACATCCGCCGCCATCATCGGATGCCGATCGCGCGGCAAAACCGGCGTTGCGGCGATGTCAGCCGATGCGGCGCGCGCACATCAGAACCCCGCCCGCTCATCTCGCGCCTTTGGCCCCGCAGCTGAAATCGTCGAACGCGGTGACGCTGTCGGCCTTGGTCCATACGCCGACGGCGCCGGCCCCGGCAATGTGATCGTCGTCGGTCTCGATATAGGTCTTGCCGTCGAGCGCGACGCGGATGTGGGTGCCGGAAAACTCGACTTGCAGTGCATGCCACTCGTTGCCCGCGACAGGAGCATCGACGTACTTGATGGTGATGCGCCGGCCCGCCTGCGTGTAGTAGAGCGAGACATTGTCTTCCAGCGCATTGGCGCGCGCGACGTAGTAGTTGCCGCCATCCTTCCAGCGCCAGACGATTCCTCCCGCCTGGTCCTCGGCGCCCGAAAGCGGCTTGAATCGCACTTCGACATGGCCATCGGCAATCGACGTGCCCGGTCTGACGCACCAGGGAAAATCACCGCGTCCGCTCTGTTTCAGTACGTTCGGCGTCGACGGCGCGCTTGCGTCCGTCTCGACGGTCCACCGATGAGAGCCCTTGCCGGTGACGCCGGCGAGCCAGCCCGGAGGAACCGCGCCGACCGCGTCGGCGTCGAAATTGAATGTCTGAGTTGCTGCAGAATCGATTGATGCGCCCAATGTACGCTCCCGCGGGCTGGTCGCCCGACGATTGGAGCAGAACTTGGACGCCGATCGGCGTCTTGAAGCGGGGAGTCTGCCTACAATCCCCGCACTGCACGTACACTTCATCATAACGAGCTGTCGCCGTCAATTCAAGGCACGTGCCACCGACACCAAGGAGCCCACGATGACTCGGCCATTGCAGCAGTGGAAGGTCCTCCCGCACGGCAAGCTCTCGGAGGTCGACGTCAATATCCTGACGGTGACCGGCGACATCCGCATGCCGATGATGAGCCTGCCGCGGCGCATGACCGTGGTCCGCCTGAACGGGTCCCGGCTGATTGTGTTCAGCGCGATCGCGCTGAATGAGGACGAGATGACCAAGCTCGAAGCGTATGGCCGTCCGGCGTTCCTGATCGTGCCGAGCGACAAGCATCGGCTCGACGCGAAGCCGTGGAAAAACCGCTATCCGGCGATGCAGGTTGTCGCGCCGGAAGGCGCCCGCGCAAAGATCGAGGACGTAGTGCCGGTCGACACGGTCGCGCCTCAGTTCGACGACCCGAACGTCCAGTTCGTCGCGGTTCCCGGAACGCGAGGGCACGAGGCGGCGCTCGTCGTTCGGACGCCGAACGGCACGACCCTGGTGCTGAACGACCTGGTCGGCAATATCCGCAGCGAGCCCGGGTCACGCGGCTGGCTGCTGCAACTGGCCGGCTTCGCCGGCAAGGAAGCGCAGATCCCCCGGGTGGTGAAGATGGTGATGATTAAGGATGCGAGCGCGCTGCGCGCTCAGCTGGTGCAATGGGCCGAGATCGAGTCGCTGAAGCGCATCCTCGTATCGCACGGCTCGCCGATCGAGGAGAACCCGCGCCAGACCCTGCGCGATCTGGCAGCCTCGCTCGGGTAGCGAAAGTAATGAGTCAACGCGCTCGCTCGACCGGACGCACGCCGCAGCCGGCAGGCAACATCGGCTAGCACCGCCGCGCGGAGTAACGCCGGGCAGCGCGCACGGCCGCTGCGATCGCACTAGATCGGCGAGGCGCCCCGGCGCGTTGCGCCTCGGGCGGGCGATCCGGCCGCCGAACCCTCGCTTCGTCCCGCCACTACGTCATCGCCCCTGGTGAAACGGCGCTGCACCGGCCGTTTCGACCCGAACTCGCGAGCCAGCAAAGCGGTCGCGACATCCATCTGAACGCTCTCGCCGCAGGTGAACACGTCGACTGCCGCATAGCGGTGCTCGGGCCAAATGTGGATTGCAAGATGCGATTCCGCGATGACGACGACGCCGGAAATGCCGCACGGCGCGAATTTGTGGAACACTGTCTCAACGACCGTCGCGCCGGCGGCGCGGGCCGCTTCGACAAGGGTCTTTTTTACCCACGCCATGTCGTCAAGGTGATCCGTCTCGCACTCATACAAGTCGAGCACGACTTGCGTCCCAAGCCTGGCGCGCAGCGCGAATTCATTTACCACCGCGGAAGCGGCAATCTTCCGCGTCATTTGAGTTCTCTCCACGCCGACCTCCGATCGATTCGAATTATTGCTTCTTGCGCTTTGCCCGGTCCGTTTTTCTCTTTTTCTTCTTCTTGCCCGGCGGCCGCCCCGTCTTTACGCTCTCGACCGCCGCAACCACCTTGGCCAATCCCTCATCGGGGAGTCGTACCAGTGACGCAAGTCCTGCCCGCAGCAACTCGCTTTTCTTGATGGCCACGCCCAGGCCGATACATCTTTTTTTCAGCGCCCCGATCAACTGGTGCTCGGCCGCCGGCATGGTAAAACTGTCGCGGACTACCCTCACCAGCTTGACGCTCTTCGCAGCCTTCCTCTTGCTCTTCGACGACGACTCCGGCTTCCGCTTCGCAGCTCTCATGGGGGCGGCGCCGATCCGCTCACCGTCGAACTTGGAAGGCCTGTGGTCCATCGAACGCGCTTCAAAAGAGGGAGTCGAAAATTCAGAAGGCGATAATATACTATATATACGGTTTATGCAAATCGGCCGCAATCTGCACCGATTGAGTCGTCCGAAGCACGACGAAAGGACCATCTGATGGCGGCAATTGACACGATTTCCGCACACGCGCCGATATTGCTCGCCGTTGCGCTCGCGCACGTGGCTTCGGGCGCCATCGCGCATGGCGAAGAGCACTCCGAGGCGGCTTACGGAAGACCCGGTGACGCGGCGAAAGTCTCCCTAACCATCGCGATCGACATGTCGGACTCGATGCGTTTCACACCGGCCGTGATCGCGGCGAGGAAGGGCGAAACTGTCCGGTTTGTCCTCACCAACTCCGGCCGGGTCAAACATGAGATGGTCCTCGGCTCGAGCAAGGAGCTGAAGGAGCACGCGGCGATGATGCGGAAGTTTCCGGAAATGGAGCATGCCGATCCGAATCGAGTGAGCGTCGATCCCGGAAAGACCGGAGCTCTGATATGGCAATTCACCAGTGCCGGAACATTCGACTTCGCTTGCCTGCAACCCGGTCATTTCGAAGCCGGGATGCGCGGCAAGATCACCGTCAGGTGAGCGACGGGCGGGGCCTGGCCTTGGCCGGCCTGTTCTACCAGCACCGCGTCGACCCGAACGTGCCGATCGAGGATCGCAAAGCGACGGACTCGCCGGCGGGCGAGCCTCGTGTACTGCGGGGAGGACCGCGACGCGAACGATGTCGCGGCGAGTCTGATTCGCGATGTCGGCTTTGAGCCGGTCGACGCGGGACCACTCCGCATCGCCAGATACCTGGAGCCCTTCTCCCTGGCGATGGGACAGCTTGCCTACGAGGGGGACGAAGGACCTCGGATCGCGTATCGCTTTGAGCGCTTCGGAAAGTAGACGGACGACATGTTGAGCCCTTGCTGCGGCGTGACGAAGGGGACTCGGCGCCTGTCCTTCGCGGCTCAGGAAGTCGCCTGCATCAAATCGTCGATCAACGGGCGCAATGCAGCAGGATCAGCAGGCAGCGCATCGACCAGTCGTTCGATCCGCGCGGCCCGCGCAACACCGAGCACCGGCTGGGCGAGCGAACGATATTTGCCGCGCAGTTCATTGTCGGTGAGAGGATTCTCCGGATTGCCGCGCGCGATCGCGGGTTCTGAAGCGAGGATACGTCCGTTCTTTAGCTTGATCCGCACGCGCGCCCAGCGCTCCGCCGGAAAGCGGCGCGAGAATTCGGCATCTTCGATCACCTTCATCGCAGCGAGCAGACGACGGATGCGTGGATCGGCGAGCCTCGGCAACTCGATTTCTTCGGCGCCGACTTGACTGAACACCAGTGCAGCCGCGACCGGATGCGGCAGGCTGTACTGTGCCTCGTCCGTCGAGTTCGGGAGGGCGCAGCCGGCGCCGAGCGCGACCGCTTCGGCGAACGTTTCGATCGCGATCTCCTCGATGTCATCGGCCGAAAAGTTTCCCGCGCCCTGCAAAGTCAACGCCGCTTCAATTGCCGGTTGCGCCCAGCGGCATACCGGGTACGCCTTGAAGTATTGCTCGCGAATCCGCCAGCGCGAGCCCAGGTCATTCCAATAAGGCGTTGCATCGTCGCCTTCGACCGTCAACGCCGGCGCGCCCGTGAATCCGGCGCGCGCGAGCAGCGCAGCGGTCACGCCTGCGTGGGCGCCCCAGCCGGAACCGTCCTTGACCATCGACGGCGAATCGCAGACCCGTGCCAGTTGACCGCGCGGGCCGAAATATTCGGCAATGCCCAGCGCGTGCCGGATATGCCCGTCGCCCAGGCCCAGAAGCCTCGCGGCGATCGCCGCGCAGGCGATGGCGTTCCAGCTGCCGGAACAGTGGGCTTCGGCGGCGCTGGCGTGCAGCGAAATGCCAGCTCGCGTCGCGACCTCGTAGCCGAGCACCAGCGCGGTGATGAATTCGCGGCAGTCGCAGGCAGCGCCCGAATCGACCATCGCCAGCAGAGTGGGCAGCACGACGACGCCCGCGTGTCCCTTGACCAGCACATGCCCGTCGTGCGCATCGAATGAATCGATCGTCGTCGCGCCGGCGAACGCGGCGCCAGCTGGGCTTGCGCGCCGGCCGCCGAACAACAGCCGCGCTTCCGTTTCGCTGCTGCGGAGCTCCGTTGCCGCGTAGTTGTTGACGATTTGCGCCGCGCTGGTGCGGCTGCCCGCGACAGCGACGCCGATCAGGTCGAGCAGGCAACGCTGCGCCAGTGCGACGACATCCGGGGGCAGGTCCGCAAACGTCAATCCTCGAACAAATGCCGGAGCATCGGCGAACACCCTGGGATTCACCGCCGAGTTGCGCGTGGCCTCAGGCATTACGCGTCGAACGCCTGCACGACGTGTCCGGGAGCTACCTCCCGATAGAGCCGTGGCGCAGGCACGTAGTCCGCTTCATGCACCGGGCTGGGAATCTCGGTCGTCGAAAGTCCACGCCGGAGCCTGCGGCGACCCGCTTCAGGCACCGGCACTGCCGCCATCAGCCGCTTCGTGTACGGATGCTGCGGATTTTCCATGATCGCGGCGCGCGGTCCGATCTCGACGATTTCGCCGAGATACATCACCGCGACGCGATGACTAACCCGCTCGACGACCGCAATGTCGTGCGAGATGAACAGATAAGCCAGGCCCATGTCCGCCTGCAGGTCCATCATAAGATTGATGACCTGCGCCTTGATCGAGACGTCGAGCGCCGAAACGGCTTCATCTGCAACGAGCAGTTTAGGCGCCAGCGCGAGCGCCCGCGCAATGCACAGCCGCTGCCGCTGGCCGCCGGAGAATTCATGTGGAAAGCGGCTAGCCATGTCCGGCGAGAGGCCGACTCTCCGGAGAAGTTCGCTTACCCGATGGTGCGCATCCGCACTACTGAGAAGGCCATGCACGAACATTGGTTCAGCGATCGCGCCGCCAACGGTCTTGCGCGGATTGAGGCTCGCGAACGGATCCTGGAAGATCATCTGCATTCGTCGGCGCGCTGCGCGAAGCCCTGCGCGGTCGAGCGCGCGGACATCCTGTCCCTCGAACAGGACCGTTCCGGAATGGGGCTCGACCAGGCGCAAAATCGAGCGGCCAGTGGTTGACTTGCCGCAGCCGCTCTCGCCAACCAACGCCAGCGTTTCGCCGGCGTGCAGCGAAAATGAAATATCCTCGACGGCGTGAACCCGAGCGCTGACGCGACTTAGCACCCCGGTGCGAATGTCGAACCGGGTCACGAGGTGGGCGACTTCGAGTATCGGGCGTTCGGTCAGCGTCGCGGTCGATGCGGTATCGGGAGCGGGTGCGGTCACGCCGGTGACCGGATCAACGATCGCGAAGCGTTGAGGTGCGGGACGGCCCTTCATCGAGCCCAGGCGCGGAACGGCGGCGAGCAATGCGCGGGTATAGGGCTCGCGCGGCGATGCGAAAAGCTCCGCTGTCGGTGCCTGCTCGACGGCGTTGCCGTTCAACATGACGACAATGCGATCCGCGATCTCGGCCACCACGCCCATGTCGTGGGTGATGAAGGCGACCGACATGCCTTCCTCGTCCTGCAGCAGCTTGATGAGCTCGAGGATTTCGGACTGGATCGTGACGTCGAGCGCGGTCGTCGGTTCGTCCGCGATCAGCAGCTTCGGCTTGCAGGCGAGCGCCATCGCGATCATCACGCGCTGGCGCATACCGCCGGAAAGCCGGTGCGGATACTCATGCAAGCGCGACGCCGCGGACGGAATGCGCACGCGCTCCAGGATGCGCAACGTTTCGGCCTCCGCCTGCGCGCGATCGAGGCCGCGATGGTAGATCAGGGCTTCGGCGATCTGGAAGCCGAGGGTCAATACCGGGTTGAGGCTGGTCATCGGCTCCTGGAAGATCATCGAAATCAGGTTGCCGCGCACATGCCGCATCCGGTTTTCCGAAAGTTTGAGCAAGTCGCGACCGTCAAGGAGAATTTCGCCGGAAACGCGGCTGTTTGCGGCCGGCAACAAACCCATGATCGATAGCGCGGTAACGCTCTTGCCTGAACCCGATTCGCCGACGATCGCTACCGTCTCGCGCTGGCCGATCTCGAACGAAATCCCCTTCACGACAGTCGTCCACTCATCGTCGACCCGGAATGCGGTCGTCAAGTTGCGCACGGCCAGGATCGGCAACTGAGTTGGCAATTGAGCCGGCGCTGACACTATGCTTCGCCCTTCAGTTTCGGATCGATCGCGTCGCGCAACCCATCGCCAAGCAAGTTGAGCGCGAAGATGACGATCAGAATCGCAACACCGGGGACCAGCGCCAGCCAGTAGCTGTCGAGGATGTTCTCGAAGCCCTCGCGGATCATGCCGCCCCAAGTCGCCGTCGGTGGTTTGACGCCGAGGCCGACGAACGCAAGCGAGGCTTCGGTTCGAATTGCGTTGGCGAGCCAGAGCGACCCCATCACCAGGATTTCGGGCAGGATGTTCGGCAGAATATGGACGACAAGAAGCCGGGTGTCGGAGTAGCCGAGCGCGCGGCCGGCGTCGACGAACTCGCGCTCCTTGACCGCGATCGTCGGCGCGCGGGCGATACGGGCAAAGGGCGGGATCGAAGTCAGCGCGATGGCAATGATGATGTTCACCATCGAGGGACCGAGCATTGCCACCAGGATCAGGCCCAGGATCAGCGACGGAAACGCCAGCAGAACGTCCATCGCCTGCATCGTGACGGTATCGATGCGACCGCCGTGCCACCCTGCCAGCATGCCGATCGCCGTTCCGATGACCATTGCGGCGAGCGTCGAGACGACGCCGATGATAAGCGAAATGCGCGCGCCATAGATCAAGCGCGATAGCGTGTCGCGGCCGAAACTGTCGGTCCCGAGCCAATGCTCGAAAGTCGGCGCTCGCAGCTTTTCGAGGATGTTCTGATCGTTCGGATCGAACGGCGCGAGCACCGGCGCGAGGATCGCCGCCACGACTACGATCAGAAAGACCACCAGCCCGATCCATGAGGTCTTGTTGGTATTGAACGCCTTCAGCGTCGCCGAAGCGAAATAGGCGAATGGCGACGGCGCTGCTATTCGCAGGGCGCCTCGGGACGGCCCGGCCGTGCTCATTTCAGCCTCATTTCAGTTTGACCCGCGGATCGACAAACCCGTACGCGAGGTCGGTCAGGAGATTCACGAGTACCACGATCAGCGTGTAAATCACCATCATTCCCTGCAGCATCGGATAGTCGCGCTGGTTGAGAGCTCCGATCAGCAGCTTGCCCAGGCCGGGGCGGCTGAACACGATTTCGGTCAGCACCGAATTGCCGATCAGGATGCCGAGATAGAGTCCGACCACGGTGATGATCGGGATCAATGCGTTGCGCAGCGCGTGCCGCCAGATCACCACCTTCCACGGCACGCCCTTGGCGCGTGCCGTCCGCACGTAGTCTTCGGACAGAACCTCGAGCATCGCCGAACGCGTGACGCGGGTCACATACGCAGCCGAGATCAGGCCGAGGCTGATCGCGGGCAGCGTGATCGACTGGTACCAGGCCATGACGCTGCCGGAGCGCGCGCTGATCACCGGAAACCAGGGCAGGGCGATCGCGAAGACGAGCAGCAGGATGATGGCCGAGACAAACGGCGGGAACGACAACCCGAGTAGCGAGGAAATACGGACTGCATAGTCGACAAAGCGGTTGCGATGGATCGCCGCATAGACGCCCGCCGGAACGCCCAGGAGAATGCCGATGACCAGCGAGACCAGCGTCAGCTCGATCGTCCACGGCAGCACCCGCAGCACCTCGCCGATGACGGGCTGCCCGGAAACCATCGAGACGCCCCAGTCGCCGCGCAACGCGCCCAGCAGGAATACCGTGTACTGCTTGGAGAGTGGCAGATCGAGACCAAGCCGCTGCCGAAGCGCATCGATCGCCTCGCGGCTCGCCTGGTCGCCAAGGATGAGCTGCGCCGGATCGCCAGGGACGATCCGGACCAGCACAAAGACCAGCGTCAGCACCGCGAACAGCGTGACCCACGCAAACGCGAGCCGGCGAATCAGGAAGGTGGCCACATCCCGATCTGCTAAGGAGCGGGCTCCGTGCTGCGGCCCGCGCGTCCGATCACATTCGTGATCGTCCGCTCACTTGGTGAAGCGCGTCTTCTCGGTGACCGGCGGCGACAGGTTGAGCGAGCCCTGCACCTCGTAGCCCATGTCGAGCGTATCCTTCCACGCCCATAGCTGGAGCTGCTCGTAGATCGGCACTGCGCAAACGGCCTTGATGATCTTTTCCTGCGCGGTCTTCCAGAGCGCTAACTGCTTCGCCGGATCGGTTGCGACGCGCGCCGCGCGTATCTCGTCATCCGCGACGTTGCAGTGGCTGAAATTGGTCACTGCCGTCGGCGTGCCAACGATCGATCGCGAATCGAAAAACTGGGTCAGATACACGTCCGCCACGGGAAAGCGCCCCGCCTGGTAATGGACGATCGGCGACAGATCCTTGCGTATCTGCGCATGAAAGGTCGCGTGCTCGACGAGCTCGATGTCGAGATTGATGCCGGCCTTCTTCAATTGCGCCTGGGTCGCCTCGATCAGAGTCTGCATGCCGGTCAGCGTCGTATGGATGGTCTTGATCGTGATGCCGTTCGGATATCCGGCTTCGGCCAGCAACGCCTTCGCCTTGGCCAGGTCGTAGGGGAACAGCGGTGCCTTCTGGTCGGTGCCGAGATAGCCCGACGGGACCACTGAGACCGCTTCGCGCGAACTGCCGGCGCCTTTGAAGGCGACGATCGCCTTGCGGTCGATCGCATAGGCGATGGCCTGGCGCACGCGGATGTCGTCGAGCGGCTTGACGGTGACGTTGAGATGCAGCTCCGACAATTCGGCCGGGTCCATCGCCACGACTTTCACGCCGGGCAGCTTGGACATCCGGTCGACCCAGGTCTGGTCCTGCTTGCCGTAGACCATGTCGAGCTCGCCCGATTGGAACGCTAGGTCGCGGCTCGAATCCGCCGGAATATACCGATACGTGATGTCGTCGAGGAGCGGCGCCCCGCGGAAATATTGCTTATTGGCCACCAGCTTGACGAACTGCTGCGGCTGGTACTCGGCGAACATGAACGGCCCGGTGCCGATGGGTTTCTTAGCGAAATTCTCGCCCATCTCCTCCGCGGCCTTCTTGCAGATCATGTTGCCGCCATTGACGTTGGCGACATATCCCAGGAATCCGGCGACCGGATTCTTTAGCGTGATCTTCAGCGTCGACTTGTCGAGCGCTTCGACTTTGTCGACGGCCGAGTAGTCATTGGAATACGAGGACGTCGCCTTGTTGCTGGCGCGCTTGATCGAATACGCGGCGTCGTCGGCAGTGAATTCGCCGTAGCCATGGTGGCATTGCACACCGGCGCGGATCTTGAAGGTCCATTCGGTGCCGGCCGGGTTCGACGTCCAGCTCTCGGCCAGATCCGGTTCGATGAATTCCGGGCTGATCCTGCCGGGGCGCACGCGGACAAGGCCGTTGAACATCCAGCTCAGCACGCCCTTGTCCGGCGTCGTCGAAGCGATGTGCGGATCGAGCTTCCCGGCATCGGCGGAGCCCATGCCGACGACCAGACTCTTTTTCTGCGCAAAAACCGGCGACGCGAACATCAGCGCCGCGCATACGATGCCGAATACGATCCTTTTCATTGATCGGCCCTCCTCCAGGTAACGCGATTGTAGACGGTAACGCGCAATAATCCATTATCCGTGCAAGGTGAGTTGGGATGGCGTCGTCACCGGTTGCGCGAAACGAGCCAGCCTGAACGGCGAAAGGTCATGCCTCGGAACACGTCCCAGCGCGAGATCGGCGCACAGCAATCCGCTGACCGGGCCGAGGCAAAAGCCATGACCCGAAAAGCCGGCGGCTATCACCAGGCCGGACGGATATTCGGGCGCATCGATCACCGGCAGCGCGTCGGGCGTCATATCGATGAGGCCGCCCCAGGCGCGTGCAATCGGGACCTCGGCCGCGATCGGAAGCACGCGGGCTACGCGATCCACGACGCTGCGAATTTGGGATGCCGACGGCGCAAGCGATCTCTCTGTCCATTCGGAAGGATCGCCAGGCCAGGCGCCCGCGCCGCTGCTGAAGCGCAATCGACCGTCGGCCTCCTGCCGTCCCGCGCAATCGGCATTGGCCACGCCGAACACAGGCAGAAGACGACTCGGCAACGGCTCGGACTGAACGACGTGTGTGATCCTGATCGATAACGGCAGGTCCGCCCCGACCGGCGAAAGCAGCGACGGCGTATTGATGCCCGCAGCGACGATTACGCGATCGGCGGGAATGTGCCCTTCGGACGTGGCGACGCCCGTCACGCGATCGCCCTCGATCGTTATCGCGAGCGCGGCGACACCTTCGCGGATGACGGCGCCGTGCTCCTTCGCAAACCGTGCGAACGCCTGGGTCGCCTTGACCGGATTGGCGTGTCCATCGGTGGGGCAGTATGAGGCGGCGAGAACATTGCGCGATATATCCGGCGCAACGGCCCGGACCGCAGCATTGTCGGACAGGAAGTGGAGTTCCAGCCCGAGCGCTTGCTGGGTCGAGACGAGCGCACGGATGACGTCGATCTCGGCCGGCGTGCGGGCGAGGCGCAGATTGCCCGTCCGGCGATACTCGACATCGGCGCCCAAGGTTTCGGCCAGTCCACCCCAGATCTCGACCGCGGCGCGCGCCAGAGGCAGCTCGGCGGGGTCGCGTCCCGACTGGCGCACGCCGCCAAGCGTCCAGCCCGACGCCATCGCGGCAATGCCATGCTGCTCGATCAGCATGACGGCCTTGCCTTCACGGGCCAGTTCAGCGGCCGCAGCGGCGCCGGTAATTCCGCCGCCGACGATGACGATGCGAAGCATGGGCGCCATACGTGGTTGAGTGTCTTTGGGTGCTTGGGCGTTGCGTCCTTGGATAGAGCTGAAGCGATCGCTCCCCTGTCATCATACAATTGCCGGACCGAGAAGGGAGAAACATGCGAACCGAATCGGGGTCGCTTTCCCACAACCCGTACTGGTGGGACGCCGCGCCGCGGGAATCGCCGACAAAGGGCTCGCTCCCGAAACGCTGTAACGTCGCGATAATCGGCTCCGGGTATGCAGGATTGTCGGCTGCATTGACGCTTGCCCGGGCCGGCCGGTCGGTTGTCGTGCTCGACGCTCTCGCGCCGGGTGAGGGCGCTTCGAGCCGATCGGGGGGCATGATCGGTCATGGGCACCGGGTGCCATACACCAGACTCATCGAGCGATTCGGTCCGCAAAAGGCCAGGGACCTGACTCGTGAAGGCATGGCGTCCCTCGAATTTGCGAAAGCGCTGATCGTCGACGAGAAGATCGACGCCCGGCTGCAGGTTACCGGGCGGATGCGCGGCGCCTGGACGAAAGACGATTACGCGACGATGACGCGCGAGGCGGAAACCCTCCAGCGCGATCTCGGCATGGCGGTCGACGTCTTGAGCAAGGCCGATGTCCGCCGCGAGATTGCAGCGGATTGCTATCAAGGCGGCCTGCTGTTTCACGCGCACGGCGGCCTCCATCCGGCATTGTTCCACCAGGGCTTGCTGCAACGGGCGCTGAGCGCCGGCGCGGTCGTGGCCGGACGCACGCCGGTAACCGCGATCACACGCGAAGCGACCCGATTCATCGTCGAGACGGCAAGCGGAAACATCGACGCGACTGCGGTCATCGCCACCACCAACGGTTATACGGGCCGGACCACGGCGGCGCTCGCCCGCCGTCTCGTCGCGATACCGAGCTTCATGATTGCCACCGAATCGTTGGGAAAGGATCGCGTTAAGAGCCTCATCCCCCATGGCCGGATGATCGTCGAGACCCGTGATAAGCACCTGTACTATCGTCCGTCGCCCGACGGCACGCGCATCGTGCTCGGCGGCCGCGCCGCGCTGCACCCGATTCAGCTTGACGAGGCCGCCGAATGGCTGATGAAGGAATTGCGCGCAATTTTCCCCACGCTGGCCGGCACTCGAGTCAGCCATGTCTGGAGCGGCAATGTCGCGATGACGCGCAGCGATTTGCCCGGGATCGGTCAGCGCGACGGCATCTGGTTCGCGCTCGGCTGCAATGGGTCGGGCGTGGCGCTGATGCCCTATCTCGGCCACAAGGTCGCGCTGAAAGTGCTTGGCCGGCAGGATGGAAAGACGGCATTTGATGACATATCCTTTGCCGCGGTGCCCTTCTACAACGGCACCGCCTGGTTCCGGCCGCTGATGACAGGGTGGTTCCGTGCTCGAGACCGGCTACGCGGCAACTGACCGATCAAGCGTCGAGAACCTCAAGGCATGAACAACTTGTCGCATCGCATAGTTTGGAGCGATGAACCACGTCGGACGCTATGACAATGAACGTCAGATGCCGATGAGGCCAAGTGCGTAGGCCAGCTTACAGGAGCGGTCTTTGTAGGCTCTTGCGGTTCAGTCTATAGTCCGC
>DATBBM010000052.1:0-1539 GCA_036270955.1 Casimicrobiaceae bacterium
CTTCTCGATCGACAGCGGTCGAGCGATGGGTGCGTCGGAGACCCAGCGCTCGTTCGCGGATTTCGCCGTGCTGTACCGTACCGACGCCCAATCGGCGCCGTTATGCGAGGCCCTCGACCGCTCCGGCATACCTTACAAGAAGAATTCCCATCGACCGCTCACGGACGAACCGGCGATCCGGGCGCTGTTGCGGGAACTCGGCGACGGCGGCGAGGCGACGACGCTTCTCGATGAACTACGCGCCGCCGCCGAACGGCTGGCAGAGCACGGCGATGCCATGGACGGCGCGACGGTCGCACTCCAGCGCCTCAGCGTACTCGCGGAATCGTGCGGCAATGATCGCGTGCGCCTGCAGGATGCGGCGGCGCTCACGACGGACGCGATGTTCCGAGATGCGCGTGCCGACCGCGTTTCGCTCCTGACCCTGCATGCCGCCAAGGGGCTCGAGTTTCCGGTCGTGTTCATCGTCGGGCTCGAGGATGGCCTGCTGCCGCTCCATTGGGACGAGGCCGACGAGGCCGCGATGGCGGAAGAGCGCCGTCTGTTCTACGTCGGCATGACGCGGGCCAAGGATCGGCTGATCCTCAGCCACGCCCGTCAGCGCCATTGGCGCGGCCGCCTGCAGATGCTCGAGCCCTCACCGTTTCTGCGCGACATCGAGAAGGAGTTGGTGAGGCATCAGCCCATGCCGGGCGCGCGCAGCAGGCCGCAGGACCGGCAGCTCAAATTGCTCTAGGCAACGGGCTCCATAAACCGCGCGTCTTGCGAGTCGCCGCTCGACTTGAGCGTCTGCCGCGCCCGGTTCACGCTTGTAATCTTCCCGCCCGCATCATTTCGCTTTGCACGACGCCGTAAAGCGTGCTCCAAGCTTCTTTCAGTTCCGGAGTAAACGTGTCGCCGAGCTGATGTTCCAAGCCCCATAGCAATGCATCGCCGAACGCGGCGAAATGCGGGGGCTTCGCGCCAAATTGCGCATGTTGACGACCTGCATGGCTGATGATCGATTGGAACATCTCACGTTTGTCGAGTGCGCCCACTATTGCAGCGATCGTATCCATCAGCTTCAGATGCTGCCTTTCCATGTCGTTCGGAAATAGCGGCATTGCATCGGGAGCGAGTTCGAAAAACCGGCTGTAAAATAGCGCAGCGAGCTTGCGACGGATCGGCCATATCGCGTCGAACGATCGTCTGACGAGGTCGACCTGTTCAGGCGTCATATTGACGGTCGCCCATTAGCTCGGATGCAGCATACGGACGCGGCCAAAGTCCTTGCTCACGAGCATGATGCCGGGGCGACTTCGGCCCACAGCCGCCCGCCCCCGCCGCGAGTTGCGAGCACGCGCACGCAGGCGCCCGTCGGCAGCCTGCTCTGCAGCTTGGTCGGATCGTTCGCTCCCCCCTGCGGTTCCGACCAGACCGGCAGCATCATTTTCGCCGACAAGATGGTGCCGGGCGGCGGCAATGACGTATCGGAGATGCTGTAGCCGTTGAAATGCGGCACCCAAGAACCAGCCTGCCGGCGACTGAGCGCGACCCAGC
>DATBBM010000053.1:0-6071 GCA_036270955.1 Casimicrobiaceae bacterium
TCATCTTGCCGATGGAGGAAATCGCGCAAGTGAAGGTCGGGCGAGCTCGAGCTGCGCCTTGATCGACGCCTGTGACGGAGGCACCCGATGGCCGAACGCTACCGCTCGTTTCGCGAGTTCTATCCGTTCTACCTGTCCGAGCACCGCGATCGGACCTGCCGCCGCCTGCATGTCGTCGGATCCGGGGTCGTGCTGGCTTGTCTTGCGCTGGCACTTTTCACGCTCAGCGCGTGGTGGCTTCTCGGCGCGGTGCTCGCCGGTTACGGGTTCGCCTGGGTCGGACACTTCTTTTTCGAGCATAACCGGCCCGCGACTTTCACTTACCCGATCTACAGCCTGATCGGGGACTGGGCGATGTTCCGCGACGTACTGATCGGCAGGATTCGCTTCTAGGCTCGGGACGCGTCTCGCAGGACGGTGGTGTTGACATATACCCACCTAGGGTATATCATCAGGCGATGGACGCCACGCTTGCCGCCGCGCCTTCCGAATCGAAACGCAGGATCGAGCTCGGGCTCGAGGGAATGACGTGCGCCGCGTGCGCGGCGCGCATTGAAAAGGCGCTGCGCCGCATTCCGGGCGTCGAAGCCAGCGTCAACTTCGCCACCGAGAGCGCGTCCGCCACGCTCGCTGCCGCAGTCGAGCCCCGAGAGCTGATTGCCGCGATCGAGCGCGCCGGCTATCACGCCGTCATGCGGCGCGACGCTGCCGCCGAGCGCGCGACCGATCGGGCGCGCAAGGCCGTCGCGTACGCCGAGCTGCGACGCGAAACCTGGATAGCCGCGGCACTGACCCTGCCGCTGCTCGCGCAAATGATTCCGATGCTCGCGGCCGGCGACTGGCTGGGCGCGGGCGCTTATGCCGAGTGGCTGCCGCGCTGGCTGCAGCTGGCGTTGGCGACACCGGTGCAATTCTGGATCGGCCGCCGCTTTTACCTTGGCGCCTGGCATGCGCTGCGCGGCGGCGGGGCCAACATGGACGTCCTTATCGCGCTCGGCACGACGATGGCGTGGGGCTTGAGCGCCGTCGTCACGCTGCTTGGGCTCGAGCATCGCCACGTGTACTTCGAAGCCGGCGCGGCGGTAATCACGTTGGTGCTGTTGGGCCGGCTGCTGGAAGCGCGTGCCCGGTCCGGCATGTCGGCGGCGCTCGAAGGACTTTCGCGCCTGCAGCCCGCGACCGCGCGCGTTCGACGCGGCGGCGTCACGTCCGAGATGCCGCTTGCCGATGTCGCCGTCGGCGATCGCCTGATCGTGCGCGCGGGCGAACGCGTGCCGGTCGACGGCATCGTGCGCGAGGGAACATCGAGTATCGACGAGAGCATGGTGACCGGCGAAAGCCGTGCGGTGGCCAAGACTCCGGGATCGACGGTATTCGCCGGCACGCTGAATCAGGAGGGCCTGATCGAATGCGAGGCGACCGGCGTCGGCAGCGCGACCTTGCTCGCGGGCATCATGCGCCTGGTCGCCGAAGCGCAGGGTTCGAAGGCGCCGATTCAGCGTCTCGCCGACCGGGTCGCCGGCGTGTTCGTACCGGTGGTGGTCGTCATTGCGGTCGCGACATGGGGATTCGGCTATTGGATGGGCGGCGACGCGAGCGCGGCGCTGATCAATGCGGTGACAGTGCTGGTCATCGCCTGCCCGTGCGCACTGGGTCTGGCCACGCCGACGGCGATCGTCGTGGGCACCGGCCGCGGCGCGCAGCTCGGCGTGCTGATCCGCAACGCCGCGGCGCTCGAGCAGGCGGGGCGGCTATCGGCGCTGGTCGTCGACAAGACCGGTACCTTGACCGAAGGCAAGCCCGTGGTCGCCGGCGTCATCGCGCTCGACGGAGCGTTGCGTTCGCAAGTGCTGGAGCTTGCGGCGAGCGTCGAGCAGGGATCGACGCATCCGCTGGCCAGGGCGATACGCGACGCGGCGACGCGCGACGGGATTGTGCTGCGGCCGCTGCACGCGTTCGAGTCGGTTCCCGGCAAGGGAGCGCGCGGCAAGGTCGATGTCGACGGGCGGGAGGTCGTCGTGATCGCGGGCACGCTCGCCTTTCTGGTCGAACAGGGAATCGCCGCACCGGATGCCGGCGCGCTGCACAGCATTGGCAACACGCTGGTCGGCGTCGCGGCCGACGGCCGGGTCGTCGGAACGATCGCCTTGGCCGATCGTGTTCGGCCGAGCTCGGCGCAGGCCATCGCGCGCGCGAAGGCGGCCGGCATCGATGTGCTGATGCTGACCGGCGACAACCACCAGGTCGCCGCGGCCGTCGCGGCCGAGGTCGGCATCGATGACTTTCACGCCGATGTGCTGCCGGCGGACAAGGCCGCAACGGTCCGTTCGCTGGCGGCGCGAGGCGAGGTAACCGGTATGGTCGGCGACGGCGTCAACGATGCGCCTGCGCTCGCCGCCGCCGACGTCAGCTTCGCCATCGGCACCGGATCCGACGTCGCGGTCGAGGCCGCCGACATCACGGTGGTCCGCAATGATCTGAACGCCGTCGTCGACGCCATACTGCTTTCCCGCGCGACCCTGGCCAAGATCCGGCAGAACCTCTTCTTTGCGTTCGTCTACAACGTGCTGGGCATTCCGCTCGCCGCGCTCGGCATGTTGAACCCCGTGTTCGCCGGTGCGGCGATGGCGGCGAGCTCGCTGTCGGTGGTCGGCAACGCGCTGTTGTTGCGCCGCTGGCGGCCGAAGCAATGAATCCAACGAGGAGCAATCGATGACTACGGTTACGCTCAAGGTAGAAGGCATGAGCTGCGGCGGTTGCGTCGCCAGCGTCACGCGCGTGCTGACCGCGCTTCCGGGTGTGTCCGATGCGACGGTCAGCCTGCAGGGCGGAACGGCGCAGGTGAGCTTCGACGGAGCGCGCACGAATCCGGCGGCCATGCGCGCCGCGATCGAGAACGCCGGCTATGAAGTCGCGTAAGCCGGCCGGCCAAACGGCGGCACCCACAGCCGCGCATCCGACGGTCGCTCGGCCGACCAAATCCGCGCTGACCAAGCGGGTCAACCGCATCGACGGCCAGGTGCGCGGCATCGGCAAGATGATCGACGAGGACCGCTATTGCATCGACATTCTGACCCAGCTCAGCGCGGTGCAATCCGCATTGGACTCGCTGGGGCTGCAGCTGCTCGAGCATCATCTGCACGGCTGCGTGCAGCACGCGGTCAAATCGGGGCAGGGTGATCATGCGATCGCGGAGGCGATAGGCGTGATTCGACGATTCGCGAAATGACGGATCGCGACAACGACTCGCGATGCGAATTGACCCGCGGTGCCCGTAGCGGCGATAATCCAATCCCTTCGGGGTGTAGCGCAGTCCGGTAGCGCGCTTGCTTTGGGAGCAAGATGTCGGGAGTTCAAATCTCTCCACCCCGACCAGAACAAGCACCAGGATCGAGCCGCACGCAAGTGCCTTCAAGAGCCGCGGATCTTTGCCGACTGGCTAGGAATCGCGGATCCGTTATGCACCGACAAAGAGGGTGCCAACGATGGTCCGTCGCCCCGATCTGACGCGCATCGTCCTCGCCGTGCTGCTGATGGGAATTCTGATCAGCGGCTCGTTCTGGATACTGCGTCCTTTCCTGCTTTCCACCATCTGGGCGGCGATGATCGTCGTGGCGACGTGGCCACTGATGCTCAGGCTCCAGGCCAGACTGGGACGGCGGGGTCTGGCGGTAGCGATCATGTCCACGGCCATGGTGCTCGTGTTCGTCGCTCCGTTACTGCTGGCGATCCAGACGCTTGTCGACAACACCGATACCATAACGCGGTGGATACGCGGGCTCGCGACTTCGCCGCTGCCGCCGCCCCCGGACTGGCTGTCCCGCATTCCATTGCTCGGCACGAGAATCGCCGACTATTGGTCGAGCATTGCGGGGGCGGAGAAGGGCGAGCTCGCCTCGCGCCTTGCCCCGTATACAGCCACCGCTGCCGCGTGGCTGGCCGGCGCGCTGGGGAGCTTTGGCTTGCTGGGTATTCAGTTCCTGTTGACTGTCGTGGTTGCGGTGATCCTGTATACACGGGGCGAAGCGGCAAGAGAGGCCATGATCCGTTTCGGCGGGCGTCTCGCCGGCGACCGCGGCAAGAGCGTCGTGCTCCTTGCCGGTCAGGCGATCCGAGCCGTGGCGCTAGGCGTGGTTGTCACGGCATTGGTTCAGACGGTCCTGGCGGGTATCGGTCTCGCCGTTGCCGGGGTGCCGTTCGCGGGACTCCTGACCGGCGTCATCCTCCTGCTCTGCATCGCCCAGATCGGACCGATTATCGTGCTCGTGCCGGCCGTGATCTGGCTCTTCTGGAATGACGCGCAGGGATGGGGTACTGCACTTGCGATCTGGACCGTCATCGTCGGCGCCCTCGACAACATTCTGCGGCCGCTGCTGATCCGAAGGGGCGCTGACCTGCCGCTGCTGCTTATTTTCGCGGGTGTGATCGGAGGGCTCCTCGCTTTCGGAATCATCGGCCTGTTCGTGGGCCCCGTCGTGCTCGCGGTCAGCTACACCTTGTTCAACGAATGGGTACGGGAGGAAGACCGCTCGTAGCCGTCACGGGTACCACGACGACCCGCTGGCGTTGTCAGGCAAGGCTCGGATGGGCACGACGGAGATCGAAGCGGTTCACGGACGGAACCACGCGTTGCCCACCGTGAAATAGACGGCGGTGGTTCCCGGGCTGTGCGCGACGTCGAGGCCGGCGTGCATTCCGAATTTGCTCGCCAGCTCGTAGCGAAATCCGATCCCCCCGCTGCCAACGTTCTGAGTGACCGAGAAGGCATCGCGGCTGGTACGGACCGTGCCCGCTCCGCCGAAGCCAACGAGGCTCCACCGGCCGAAAAATTGCCAGCGCGCCTCCAGCTCCAATGACGCCATCCGGTCGCCCTGGTAACGCACGGCGGGCACGCCTCGCAATTGAATGTAGGGCCGCAAGAAGAACGGCGTGCCATCGGACGACCACGCATAGTCCGCTCTCGCCCCGATCGTGACCTGATGCGGGAACGATCGCCATGCGAGCACGACCTGCTGAAAACGCTCGAAATCGTCGCTTGCCCCGAGAGACTCGCGGGAAGCCATGTACGACGTCTCCGCGTAGATGCCCCGCGTCGGCGTAAAGACGTTATCCCGTGAATCGTATTCGACGATGGCGGTCGGGGCGGAGACCTTCACTCGAATCCGGTCGGCCAATCCAGGAAATGCCGGCTGGTCTCGCAGCTTCGGATCGACGTCGGCAAAAACATAGCGCAAGCCGATCGCCCACGGCGACTTGGGCCCCAGCGTCCAGTTGGCCTGGACGACGGCGCCGCTGAACTGAAGCGAATAGCGGACCTTCTGGTCGAACGAGGGACGATCGAGGCCGAGACCGTAAAAGTCGAGATTGACCTGGCCGGTGCCGCCGCCCGCCAGCGTGCGCAGGCGGCCGTCCATCCAGCGGCTCGCATCCGCCCCGAACGCCGCCCACGTCCCATTCTGGGTGGCCATTCCGCCGACGGCGGAAATATCCGGCCGCGCCCAACCTTCCTCACCTGCCTCCTTGCGAGGGCGAACGAACATACCGACGGCACCACCGCCATAGCCGACGGCGGGTTCGGTAACCACGAGCGGGATGGGAAGGAAGCCGCGGGGGTTCTCGAGAAAATAGCTGAGATCGAGCTGTCCATCCTTGGGATCGAAGAACTGCGCAAGACCTTCGCGCTTGGTCTCCGGCGTCGCTGCTGCTGGAGAGACGCCATCGACGGTGCTTGGGGGCTCAGCGACTCCTTGCGCACCGGTTACCGCCGGGCAGGCGATGACTACCGCAAGGATCGCGCAGCGCAGTGTCGCCGCTATCGTCGACGCCGCATGCCGCTTCGTACCGGGAGCGCTCATGGCAAGGTTGGCGTAACGATTGCTTCGGTTCGCATGGACCTTCCCATCGTCATCGACACGATTTTGCGTACCGAAAAAAAGGGTCGTCACTTCCAGCACCATCGGGTGAAAGGCAACAACCTCGCCCGTCTCGGAAACGTGCGATCACCACGCGATCTGTAAGTTAACCGATCGACCATCGTGACGCCAGTCTTCGCCGGACTGCAATCATTCGGG
>DATBBM010000054.1:0-1835 GCA_036270955.1 Casimicrobiaceae bacterium
TCCCGCGGATCAGGTTGTTCTTCATGTCGATGACGGTTGGCCGTCCCGCGCCCGCAGCGATGGCGACGTGATCGAATCCGTAGCTCCAGGCGTCTTCAATCGGCAGCGTGCCGCCAAAACGGACTCCTCCGTACATCCGCAGGCCGCGCCGGCGCGCCAGCGTCAGGTGCAGCAACGTCAGAAAGTTCTTGTCCCATCTGACGGTGATGCCGTATTCCGAAACGCCGCCGAACCCCTCGAGCACGCGTTGGTCGAGCTCGCGATAAATTTCCGTCCAATCGCGAATCGGCCGGGGACCAGCGGCGCCGAGTCCGAGGATGTCGTCGGGCAGCGGCTCGATTTTCAGGCCGTCGATGCCAACCACGCCGAACCCTTCGTTCACCAGGTAGTGCGCCAGTGTGTAGCCGGCCGGCCCGAGACCGACGACCAGGACGTTCCTGCCGTTGTACGGAAGCGCGAACGGGCGCCTCACGTTGAGCGGATTCCAGCGCGTCAGCAACCCGTAGATCTCGACGCCCCACGGCATGTCCAGGACATCGGTCAGCACGCCGGTTTCGATCTGCGGGATGTTGACCGGCTCCTGCTTCTGATAAATGCACGATTTCATGCAGTCGTTGCAGATGCGATGGCCGGTGCCCGGGCACATCGGGTTGTCGACAATCACCAGCGCCAGCGCGCCGAGCGCGTCGCCGGCCTTGCGCAGCGTGTGCATTTCCGAGATTTTCTCGTCGAGCGGACAGCCGTCGAGATCGATCCCGAGCGGATTGGCAACGACCTTTCCGTCCTTGTCGTGAAGTCCCTTCGAGCACGAGTCCTTGTTGCGGTCGTGACAGAGGACGCAATAGTGAATCTCGCTGAGCGTCTCGCGCGGCTGCATGCGCGCGTCGGTCAGGCGAAACCCGTCCCGGCGGCGCAGACGCGATGCCGGTCCAATCATCGCCTCGGGCAAATCAGGCTGCGAGCGCGTCACCTCCACCAGGTGGAAGTAATCGAGTGTTTCGGGAAACCGGAACACCACCCAGTCACGAAACTGCTGGTCGTGGATGCGTGCGGCGCACCAGCGCTTCAAGGCATCAACCTCGCCGCTCCTGGCCGCAGACTGACCTCGTTCAGCGTCCAGCAGCGCGCAACCGGCGCGCGCCAGCGCCAGCTCGCGATCGACATCGGGAAACGCGCCCATCATCGCCTCGACGATCCCATCGTCTTCGGCGGAACGGGCAGGGTGCGCGCCGCCTTTCAGCAGCGGCAGGGCGCGCTTGCGTACGAAGTCGACCTTGAAGCGAAACAGCGCGTCCTGGGCGCGGGTCGATTCCGCAATCGCGGCGGCCGGCGTGTCCACGTCGAACAGCCGCGCGACAAAGCGGCTGACGTGTGGCGCCATCCCGATCAGGAGGTTGGAAAGCGCCAGCGGAGGCCGGGGCGCATCCGGCGCCTTTCGATAGGCGTCCCAATCCCGCCAGAAGACGGGATCGGCGGCCTGGACCTCTTCACAGAAGCGTTCGTAGAGGGAAGCGAGACGCTCGGGATCGTGCAAATCCGCAAACGTATATCCGGAAACGCCCAAAGGCGCCTGCGCAGGGGTCATAGGTGTGAGAGAAAAGTTACTACATCGCCTCGACGAGCGTCAGGGCAAAACCGTCGGCGGTGTCGGTCCATTGCTCGATGCGGCGGAAACCGGTCGCTTCGAGCGAGTAAATGATGCCCGATGGCCGGTACTTGTAGGAGCTTTCGGTCCAGATGGTCTCGCCGTCTTCAAATGTAATGTCGAGAGCGGCCCGGCGAATCCTGACGCGTTGGCGGCCAACCGTAACCAGGTGCATTTCGACCCGGGACGC
>DATBBM010000055.1:0-29850 GCA_036270955.1 Casimicrobiaceae bacterium
TGCTCGCCGCCGGGACGCGCACCGGCTCGGTAGTCGCGATGGATGGAACCAGCGTCGCGGCGCCCCAGATCACCCGCTTGATCGGGGGTTTGATGACCGCAGGCCTGGCGAGCGACCGCGCTGCGGTGCAGGCGATCGCGATGGCCGTGGATCCGCCGCCACCGCCACCTCCGTTGCCGCCGCGACGCGGGGGGGCTGGGCGGATCGAGCTGCTGCCGCAAAACAGGGAACGCTGGAAGCGCTGGCCCTGACAGCCGGCGCGACGGAAGACGACAGGTCGCCGCCGATCGTGCGAGCGGCGTGCCGCGCCGGCTTGAACGCTACCAGTGTATGCCCTGTGTCAGCTGCGCAAATGCCATCTGCTCGGGCGATAGCTTGGTCTCGCCTTCCTTCTTGCCCGCGGCGGCCGCCGAGTCCGGAAACATGTTGAACGCGCTGTTGAGCAGTATCTGCGTCAGCTTCGGCGCGATTGCGTGCGAGACCGCGCCGAAAATGCCCAGACGCGTTGCGATGCGCACCGGCTTATAGACGATCGCCTCGACGACGAGGTCGGCGGCCTGCTCCGGCGAGAGCGTCGGCACGTTTTCGTACATTTTGGTCGGCGCGATCATCGGGGTGCGCACCAGCGGCATATTGATCGTCGTGAAGTCGACGCCCTTGTCGATGAACTCGGAGGCCGCGCACGCGGCAAACGAGTCTAGCGCGGATTTCGATGCCACGTACGCGGAGAACCGCGGGGCGTTGGACAAGACGCCGATCGACGAGATATTGATGATGTGACCGCGCTTGTTGGCGACCATTCCGGGGAGGAATCCCATGATCAGGCGCAGCGCGCCGAAATAGTTGAGCTGCATCGTCCGCTCGAAATCGTGAAAGCGGTCGAGTGAATTGAGCACGCCCCGTCGAATCGACCGGCCCGCATTGTTGATCAGGTAGTCGCAGCCGGCGTGATCCTTGAGCACCTTGGCGACCAGCGCGTCGCACGAGGCCATGTCGGAAACGTCGCACGTGTAGATCCAGCTCCTGCCGCCGGCCGCCTCGATTTCCTTTTTGGTGTCGAGGAGCTTTTCCTCGCCGCGCGCGACCAGGATCACCTTGGCGCCCGCAGAAGAGAGCTTGAGCGCGGTCGCCTTGCCGATGCCGGATGACGCTCCGGTCACGACGACGACCTTGTCTTTGATGCGGCCCGACAGGCTGTGATCGATGAACAGGTCCGGGTCGAGATTGCGCTCCCAGTAATCCCACAGCTTGGCCGCATAGCTGTCCAGCGGCGGCACCTCGATTCCTGAACCCTTCATTGCCTTGGCGGCCTCCCGGTTGTCGTAGCGGGTCGGCCAGTTGATGAAATCGAACGCGTCCTTCGGAATGCCGAGATCCTTGAGCACCGCCCGGACCATGCGCTTGACCGGCGAGAGCGCCCCGATGCCGTAGAGAATCGGTGCCGGGATGAAACCGAACATGCGGGCGTTGACGCGCATCGCCATCTGCGGCGCATGCGCCGCACGCGCGAAGATGTTCATCACCTCGCCGATCCGGTACGGCTCGGGATCGGTCAGATGAAAGCATTTGCCATCGAGGCCCTTCTTGTGCGCAAGATAATCGAGCGCGTCGGCGACGAAGTCGACTGGAACGATGTTGATGCGCCCGCCTTCGATGCCTATCGTCGGCATCCACGGCGGAAGCATGTTGCGCATCTTCTGGATCAGCTTGAAGAAGTAATACGGCCCGTCGATCTTGTCGATGTAGCCGGTCTTCGAATGGCCGACGACGAAACCGGGCCGGTAGATCCGCCAGGGCCGCTTGCATTCGCTGCGGACGATGCCTTCGGCCAGGTGCTTGGTGCGGAAGTACGGATGGTCGAGGTCTTCGGCTTCCTCGAACATGTCTTCGCGAAAGACGCCGTCGTAGAGTCCGGCCGCCGCGATCGAGCTCACGTGATGGAAGTGGTCTGCCTGGACGGCGTGCGCGAATTCGACCGCGTGGCGCGTTCCGTCGATGTTGGCCCGCTGCTGATCCTCCGCGCTGGCGGCGAGATCGTATATCGCAGCCAGATGGAACAGGTGGTCGATCTTGCCCTTGAGGCGTTTCAGGTCTTCGGCCGGGACGCCGAGGTTGGGCTTGGCCAGATCGCCGACGATCGCGATCACCCGCTTGTCGTCGACACCCCAGGTCTCGCGCAGCGCCGGAAGCTTTTTGAGGGCACTCTTGCGCACCAGCAGATAGACCGGCTCGCCGTGCTTGAGCAGATTCTGGACGAGAAAACGGCCGATGAACCCGGTTCCGCCCGTAACGAAATAAGCCATCGCGTCCTCCCTTGAGACTGGCGCACCAGTGCGGCCGCCATGAACCGGATCTGCCAATCCGGCGACACGCGCGACCGGACGATTGCGCATGTCGCGGGCATTATACGGCGCCGTGTTGGACCCGGCGGGGTGGCGGCATTAGTGTGATTTCTCTAAGTCGGTCGAATACAATGACCGATCGACCGCATCCTCGAGGAGCATCACCATGTTGAAAAAAGCCAAGGCCGCAATGGGCGCGAAAACGGCGGAACAGGCGCAAGGCCTTTCGAAGTCCGTGCTCGCCTCTTCGCATCAGATCTGGCTCGCAGGTTTGGGCGCTTTTTCCAAAGCGCAGGAAGGTGGCGCCAGGGTGTTCGACACGCTGGTGAAACAGGGCGAAGTGCTCGAGGCCAGGACGCGCAAGGCCGCAGCGGAGACGGCAGACGCCGCGCGCGGCGCCGCCATGTCGAAGGCCAAGGAAATGCAGGCGATGGCCGGCGGAACGTGGGACAAGCTCGAGCAGGTCTTCGAGGATCGGGTGTCGCGAGCGCTGGGCAAGCTGGGTGTCCATACGTCAGCCGACGTCGAACGTCTGAGCGCCCGCGTCAACGAATTGTCCGAAGCGGTCAACGCGCTGCTGAAAGCACAAGGTGTCCAGCGGAAGGCGCCGGGCAAGGGTGGGCGCTCAGCTGCGAAGACCGCGCCGGACAAGGCGGGCGCTGCGTCCGCGGCGACCGGCATGGCGAAAAAAACGGGAAAGTCGGCCAAGAAGTAGGACAACGCCGCGCGAAAGCAGGCGGCTTGCTGTCGCCCACAGGGTGACGGCGCGGCGGCGGACGCCGAATATTCGCTGTGGATTTCCCGGCACGGTTGCGCTAGCCTTCGACGATTGCCGTATGCGATCGTCCGCGCGGCGTTTCCCGCGCATTCTCGCGAGCCCCGATGCGACCGAAGCCCATCTTCGCGATCTTCTTCATACTTGCCGCGCTGACGGCCGGGCCGGCCGCCGCCGCCGAGGGCTTCAAGTTTTCGGAGCAGGACGAAGCCGACCGCGCCGAAAGCGAAGCGAGGCAGAGCCGAATCGCGGAGCAGCTGTCGACGCCGTGCCGCGCCGATCTCAAGGGCAAGAAGATCATGGTCGTCATCGGCGAGATGCACTCCAACGGCGTGATCTACGCGCAGCAGCAGAATTACAGCCCGCATTTCCAGGCGATCAACACGCGGTTGCGCGGGCTCGGGCTGCGCAGCTATACGCCGGAGGAGATTCGCCGCCAGATCGCGCAGGCCGAGATCGATGCGTACTTTCGCAACGATCCCGACGCGGCGCTTGCGGCGTCGAAAAGGCTCGGGGCGAGCTTCATTCTGCGCGGGCTGATCTCGTCGCAATCCCAGCCCAACCTGATGATGAACGTCAACCAGGTTTCGGTGAACATGGATTTCAGCCTGACCGGCAGCGACGGCAGGCAGATTTCCACCGCGCAGGCGCATTCGAGCTCCTACGCCGGGGCCGACGTCGGGCGCATGGCACTGACCCTCGTCAGCGAGAATGCCGACGAAGTCGTGGCCAAGCTGTACGCGGATTACTGCACCAAGGCCGGACTGGGCGCTGCCAGGAAACCCGCGTCGAAATGAGGATGCTGTAACTGATCATCGACAGGAATTTGACAGGAGTAATCGCCATGAGTAATCGCAAGTCGGTCCGCTATTTTATTGCCGCGCTCGGTGCGACGCTGCTGGCGGTCGCATCGCTGGCGCTCGCCCAGCCCAAATTCGGCAACCCTTCTCCGACCGCAGGAAGCGATACGTCGCAGCGAGCCAATGCCTCGGCGGACCAGGCGCTGTACGCGCCGGTCGAGTACACGAACGCGAAGAAAAAAGGCCCCGCGGTGATCGTCATCCCCGGCGAAATGAAAAGCAATAATGCGACCTTCCTGCAGAAGTTCACGGCGAACAACATTGCCGACTTCGGCGAGATCGAGCTCACCAGCGCCAATTTCCAGGTGCTCGAGCGCTCCAATCTGGGACCGATCCAGCGCGAGTTCGAGCTTGCCTACAACCTCGGCGATCAGGACCAGGCGCGCAAGTTTCTGCGCATGGGCAAGCTGAAGAGCACCAAGTACATAGTGAAATTCGACATCCTCAAGACCGAGCAGGTCGCGTCGGCCCAGCAGGGCTTCGACGGCCGCGCACTCGGCCAGATGGCCGGCATTCTCGGAGGCTTCGGGCGCGGCGCGTCGGCGGCGGGCGTCGGTGTCGGCTCGGTGCAAACCAGCGAGGCGAGCGGCGTATGGATTATCGGCATGCGGTACAAGATCATCAATGCCGAGACGACCGAGCAGGTAGCGACCGGCTACACCGAGGAAAAAATGGAGGTCGGTGCGAAATCGACCTCGGTTCTCGGCGTCTCGCAATCCCAGCAGGGCGGCGTGTCGCTGGACACGATGGTGCAGCGCCTGGTGCAGAAGTCGGTCTGGGAGATCGACGCCAAGTACAAGTAGACGGCTAGCACAAACGGAAAGCGACGCCGGCGCGCTGCCGGCGTCGCCGTTTTCAGGCAACGGGGGCCAGGATGGCGGACATCAGCACGCTGGGCAAGTACGAGATCCGGCACGAGATCGGCCGCGGGGCGATGGGCGTCGTGTACGAGGGCTACGACCCGATGATCAAGCGCATCGTCGCGCTGAAGACGATACGTGCCGATCAGCTCGTCGGCGCGGATGGCCCGAATGTAATCGCGCGGTTCCGCCGCGAGGCGCAAGCCGCCGGCAGACTCAACCACCCGAACATCGTGCAGATATATGAATTTGGCGAAGACGCCGGCACATGGTTCATCGCGATGGAAAAGATCGACGGTCGCGAGCTCAAGCAATGCTTCGAGACGAACGAGCGTTTCACGACGACCGACATCGTGCGCATCATGTCGCAGGTACTCGACGCCCTCGACTACTCGCACCGCCAGGGCGTCATCCATCGCGACATCAAGCCGGCGAACATCTTTCTGCTGCCGGGCGGTGTGGCGAAGGTAGGCGATTTCGGCATCGCTCACATCGAGACGTCCAACCTGACGCAGGTCGGCGCTGTGATGGGAACGCCCAGCTACATGTCGCCCGAGCAAATCATGGGACTGCCGGTCGACGGGCGTTCCGACCTGTTTTCCGCCGGCGTCGTTCTCTACCAGTTCCTGACCGGCGAGCGGCCGTTTTCCGGCTCGGCGACGACGACGATGCAAAAGGTGCTGAAGGAAGACCCGCTGCCGCCGTCGAGCCTGAACGTGCAGGCGCCCAGCGGCATGGATGCCGTCGTGAGCAAGGCGCTGGCCAAGCGCCCGGAGGACCGCTTTCAGACTGCTCGCGAATTCGCCGACGCCTTGCGCGCGGCTGCTCCCGGCGTGTCGGTGGCGGCCACCGATCGCACGCTGGTCGGCGCGGCGGACGCGACGGTGCTCACTGCGCCGATGCCTGAGGCAACGGCGACACGCGCTGCGCCAACGCCGGCTGCCGTAGCGGTTCCGACTGAGAAGAAATCGCAGACGGCTGCGGTCGCCGTCGCGATCGGCGTAGCCGTCGTGGCTGTCGGTGCAGTCGCGTGGTACATCGCCCAACGGCCGTCGACCGGCCCGACGCCGGCGACCCACGCGCAATCCGCGCCGGCGCCCTCGCAGCCAACACTCGCGCCTGCGCCGGTCGCCGCGGCACCCGCCCTTGCGACCGCGCCCGGGACGATGCTGATTTCCGCCGTCGGGCTGATCGATCCCAGCGATCCGCGCTATCGCGCGGACAAGGCGCTGCTGCAAGCCGATCTGCGCGCCGACTCCAAGAGCCAGTTGGTGGAAAAGGCGCTGGGCCTGCTGCTCGACTCCAACTCGCTCGCGCGGAACTACGACGTGCTGAAGACGAGACTGCTGTCGCAAAGTGCCAGCTTCGTACCCGCAGTCATCAAGGAAGGCGAGCCGCAGCTGGGCAAGGACGGCTTGATGTCGATCACCACGCAAGGCGTGGTCGACGTCAAAGCAGTGCAGAAATCGCTCAACCAGATGTCGCGCGACGAGCGCATAGACTTGATCCGGGCCAGCGGCAACCCCAAGGTCGCGCTCCAGGTCAGCGTTCGCGACGCCGATGCGCCGGACGCCCCGCCACAGCCCTCGCCGGTGGCGGAGAACATGCTGAAGGAGCGCATCAAATCGTTTGGATTCCGCACCTGGTCGGAAGGCGGTGCCGCGGGTCCAGGCGGGAGCAACGCCGACTTCCTCGTGCAGGGCGAGGCGCGGGTAAAAAAGCTCTCGATGCAGCTGCCGGCGTCGGGCCTCACCGTGAGCAAATATGCGCTGACGTCGTGGACCGTGAAATGCATCGATCGCGAAACCGGCGAGGAGATCTACTACAACACGACGCTGCCCAGAGGAGTCGGCAGCTGGGCGAGCGAAGAAGAGGCGCTGCGGGCGATCGGCAGCAAGATCGCCGACGAATTCTCGCGCGACTTTTTTCTGCAGCATGTCAGCTTGAGCGGACAGAAAGTCACGCTGAACGTGGACGGCATGCCCAGCACCGCGACCGAGGAACTGCTGGCGCGCGAGTTGATTGGCTTACCCGGCGTGATCGCGGCGACGCCGCGGCCGCCGTCGAAGCCGCGCGGCTATGATTTGCAGCTGGCCGGCGAAGGTCCGATCGGCGATCTGATCGCGGCCACTGTGTTGAAGCCGCTCAACGCCAAGCTCGGCCAGGCATGCTTCAGCGTGCGCGGCATCGCAGGCGATCAGGTCTCTATCGGGTTCGACCCGCGCTGCGCCGACGCGGGAGTGCTGTCGCGCCTGGAGACCAATCCGCCCGCCGGCCTCTACGGCGCGCCGCCGGGCAGGCAGCGGACGGTGGTGAAGGATCCGGAGCTGTTGCGCAAGCTGACTATCTAGCCGCGCGCAGCGTCTTGCGTCGCTGCACGCCCGCCCGGCTATCGACGTGGGTACGTTCGTGCGCCGCGGCCGCGCTATTCGCGGTTGAGCTTTTCGACCTGCTTGATGTAGTTCTGCATCGCCTCGTCCTTGCTCATGCCCTTGAGCTTGCTCCACGCGTCGTATTTCGCGCCGCCGACGAAGTCGAATCCGCCAGGGCGATCGCCGCTGATGTCACCTTCGCTCGCCTGCTTGTAGTACGAATAGAGCTTGAGCAGAGTCGCGTTATCGGGCTTCTTCTTCGTCTGCTTGGCCGCGGTCGTGGCGGCCTGAAACGCGGCTTTGAGATCTTTCGGTGCGGCGGCCATGCTTCCTCCTCACGGCAAGATGGAATCGTCGGAATCGGGTCGACGATTGTGCTACTTTAGCGCGACTTGACGAGCGTGGGCAAAAAAGGCGCGGCGATGAGCGGCAACAAGCGCGAACGCATGTCCAGTGTCGACACCGCTTGGTTGCGGATGGATCGGCCGAACAATCTGATGATGATCAGCGGCGTGCTGATCTTTCGCGAGCGCGTCTCCTTTGCGCGCCTGAAGAAGACGCTGTCCGACCGCTTCCTGCGCTTCGAGCGATTTCGCCAGCGTCCGCTGCAGACCGAGGGCGGCAGCCTCTGGAAAACCGACGGGGAATTCGACATCGCGAATCACCTCGAGCGCGTCGTCCTGCCGGGTCGCGCCGGAAAGGCGGAGCTCGAGGCCTTCGTCAGCACGCTGGCCGGCACGCCGCTCGATCCCGCCCGGCCGTTGTGGCAGTTCCACCTGATCGAGCGCTTCGACGGCGGCAGCGCCGTGGTCGTGCGGATCCACCATTGCTACGCCGACGGCATCGCGCTGATCCAGGTAATGCTTTCGCTTACCGACGCCGATCGCGCCGGCAATGCCGCGGGACCGGTGCCGCCGCCACCGAGCGCAGGCGCGTCCGAAGATCCGCTTGCCGAGCCGATCGGACCGCTTGAGGGCGCCATGCAATTCGCGCGGCAAGCCGCCTCGACGCTTATCGAAAAAGGCGTCGGTCTCTGGCACGATCCGGCGCGCGCGGTCGCGCTGGCCGATCAGGGCGCGGCGCTGACCGCGGAGATCGTCAGGCTCGCGACGATGGGCGAGGACTCCGCGACGCGCTTCAAGGGCAAGCCGGGCACCGCCAAGCGCGTTGCCTGGGCCGACCCGGTGCCGCTCGCCGAGGTCAAGGCCATCGGTCGCGCTTACGACTGCTCGATCAACGACGTCCTGCTGTCGTCGGTTGCCGGCGCCTTGCGCTCATACCTTCAGCGGCACGGCGACGCCGTTGACGGGCTGAGCTTGCGTGCGCTGGTGCCGGTCAATCTGCGTCCGCCGGAGAAAGCGTACAAGCTGGGCAATCGCTTCGGCCTGGTTTTTCTCGATCTTCCGCTGGGCATAGCCAACCCGGTCGAGCGTTTGTACGCAGTGCGGGCCAATATGCAGACGCTCAAGGGATCGTATCAACCGGTCCTTTCGCTCGGCATACTCGCGGCAATGGGAGCCGGGCCGAGGGTGCTGCAGGAGCAGTTGTTGGCGCTGCTGGCGCGCAACGCGACCGCGGTGATGACCAATGTTCCGGGCCCGCAGCAACCGCTGTTTCTTGCCGGCGCAAGCATCGCCAGCATGATGTTCTGGGTGCCGCAATCGGGCGACATAGGGATTGGCGTGTCGATTCTCTCGTATGATGGCGCGGTGCAGTTCGGCGTAATCAGCGATCGGCATCTTTGCCCGGATCCCGATCTGCTGATCGAGCGTTTTGCTCCCGAGCTCGAACAGCTGGTCCTGGCGACGCTGCTCGCGCCGTGGCCTTGGACTGCACCACCAGACGCAGCGACGATGGAGAGCGTGCTTTTCGCTGCCGGGTAGCGCGGCCGCGGATCGGTGTGCGCCGGAATGCGGGCGGCTTGGATCGCGCCGCTACGGCCATGCGGGGTAGGAGTTGGGCATGGCGAAAGCTTCCTTGAGCAGGGGATTCAGCGGCACCGTAAGCTCGCGGGTGGCGAACCACTTGTCGTACAGGCGCCGGATCTCGCCGCTGGCAAACAACTGCGATAACGTCCTGTCTGCGATCTCCTCGAGCTGCACTTCCCCCTTGCGCATCATGATCGCGTAGGGCTCGACCGACAGATACCGGCCGACGACGGCGAAATCGTCCGGCCGCTTCGCCTTCGCGATCAGGGTGTACAACAGCACATCGTCCATCGGGAAGGCGACAGCGACGCCTTGATCGACCGCCCTGAACGACTCGTCGGGATCGGCAGCGATGACGATGTTCATCTTCAGCAGCCGTTCGGCGTTGATGTCTTTCATCATCCTTTCGGCGGCGGTGTCCCGCGCCACGACGATGGTCTTGCCGCGGAGGTCGTCGATGCCGGAAATCTGCGAGGACTTCCTGGCCAAGAGCTTGATTCCGGCGACGAAGGTCGTATAAGCGAAGGCCACCTCTTTCTGCAGCTCGCGCGTGTTGCTGGTCGAGCCGCATTCCAGGTCGATCTTGCCGTCCTGCAGCGCCCGGATCCGGTTGGCGGGCGACACGGGAACGTATCTGACCTCGAGCCGCGGCAGGCCCAGCTCATTCTTTATCGCTTCGGCGATCTCGAGGCAGATGTCGATCGTATAGCCCTGAGGGCGCTTGCGCTGGTCGACAAACGAGAACGGGAAAGCGGCGTCGCGAACGCCGACCGGCATCGTGCCGGTATCGCGAATACGCTGCAGCGTGTCGATCGCGCGTGTCGTCACCGGGGCCGCCGCCGGCGCTGCGCTCTGGGCCGCGGCAACGACCGCGTACCCGGCTAGCACGATGCAGCACAGACGGCCGATGCGCCGGCCGGTCATCAGGCTTCGGTCATTCCAGCTCGGAGCGCGCGAGCTCGACGTCCAGTCGCTCCATCGCATCGGCGGGTTTGCACGCCGCCGCCTGTTCGTAAAGCCTGGTCGCATCGGCGAGACGCTCGTTGCCGAAGAGCAGTATCAGTCCGTTCGCGTGCTCGATTCTCGCAATCGCCGAATCGGGGTTGAGTTTCAGCGCCTTCTGGAAATGCTCGAGCGCCGAGTCTTTTTTTGCGCCGTAAGTCATGCCGGCCACCAGCGCTCCGACCTTGGCGATGACTTCGGCCTGATACGCACCGAACGCGGTATGCGCGTCGGCGTGGCGAGGCGCGAGCTTCATCGCCTTGCCGAGCGCATCCTTGATCTTGCCGCCCATGCCCTGGGCCAGCGCCTTCGCGACCGAGATGCCTTGGCCGTAGCGCCCGAGCGCATAGGCATACAGATAGTGGGCGTTGGCATCCTTGGGCGCCTCGGCGCGGCGGGCGTCGGCCCAGGCTGCCGCTTCTTCGAACAATGCCAGCCGCGACTTGTCGGTTTCCAGGTAGTTGGCGTAAATCGCTTGCGCCTTGATCGCTGCATTGATGCCGGTGCCGCCGGCCGCCTGTCCGGTTTCGACCGCCTGTTGGAATTCACCGGCGTGATAATGCCGCCACGCGCGCTGCGCGGCCTCAGCCTGCGGATAGGGCTCGGCATCGCCCCGGTGCAATCGATCCCAGTTTTTTTTCAGCGCGGCGCCATCGTAGGCGAAGGCTTTGTCCGGGTGCGGAAAGCGTGTCCATTTTTTCGCCACTCGACCCTCCTGCTCGGCATTTCAGCGCGACGAGCGCGCCAAATAATCGGTCGCGCGCCGGGCGCGTGCTGTATCGCTCACGACCGGCCGATCACAAGTACCCCTGGCTCAATCGCCCCAGCAGCGCACGCGACGGGCCGCGCAGGAATGGCGCGATCAGCGACAGCACCTGGTACGCGGCGCGATCGAGGCTGGGCGGCTGTCGACGCTGTTCCGGGGACGCGATCTTCTGATACGACATCCAGTAGGTCGCGACCAGCGCCACGTTGTCGGCAAGCGCCGCAATATCCGATTCGGATGCCTCCATCGCGCCCGCCGCGACCATGTCGGCGCACAACTTCCGTACGGTTTGTCTGCCGCGCCCGACAAGGCGGGCGAAACGCGACTCGAGCTTCGGATCGCGCGACAGCATTTCGTCCAGGTCGCGATAGACAAATCGATAATCCCACATCGCCTCGAACAGCAAGTGCAGGACCAGCCACAGGTCCTCGACGTCGGCCAGCCGTCCGGCGGGCGCCGCGAACAGGCCGTCGAGCCGCTGCTCGAACGCGGCGAAGATCTCGGCGATGATCTGATCCTTATTGCGGAAATGATAGTACAGGTTGCCGGGACTGATGCCCATCTCGTCGGCGATGTCCGCCGTCGTGACGTTCGGCGCGCCGTCGCGGTTGAACAGCAGCTGGCTGGTCTCGACGATACGCTCGCGCGTTCGGCGCGGACGTTTGCGTTCCGCCATCGTTTTCGTTCCGGCCGCCAGGCGTCAAGTCGCGGACGCCGCGGCGAGCCAGGTCTCCAGATGATCGAGCGTATGCGCGAGATCGCGTGTCGCCTGCCGTACGCCGCGCGGGCGTGCCAGCAGTGGTCGCGGATCGTTGAGCGCGCCGGCGATCGACCGCCGCGCATCGGCGAGCCGCTCGAGATTCAAGCGGACACCGTGCCTCGCCAACACAGGCGCCAGCAGCGCCTTGCGGGCGAGCAGGTTGCGTCGCGTGCTCCGATACGCCGCCTCGCATAGCTGTTCGCGATGGGCGTAGCTGAAGATGTTGGCGAAAAACATGTCGGCGTCTTCGCGGTCGGGCTCGAACAGCAGCACGTCGGCATCCGGATACTGCCGCCGGTACTTTTCCATGCCGACCTTCATCCGCGAATGGATGATCGCTCGAAACGTCTGGGCAAGCACCAATGGCAGCCCGCCCTGATCGAGCTTTTCCACCGAAAGCCGGCCGTTGCGCGATGCTGCGCTTGCATCGAACGGAACCAGCGGGTTGACGCACAGCAGCAGTTGGACGCCGCGGTCCAGCGCAACCGAGGCGTGCAGCGTCTTGTTCAAGGCGCCGTCGACGTAATGCCGCCCGTCGATGCGAACCGGAGGGAATAGTCCGGGCAATGCCGCCGACGCCTGGAGCGCCTTGCTGATCGGCACGTGATCGGCGGCGGGACCGCCGAAAGTTACCGAGCTGCCGGTATCCAAGTCCGTCGCCACCAGAAACAGCTGGCGGCGGAGTTGCCGGAAATCGTTCGTGCGGCGGCCGGTCGTGAACAGCCGCCTCAGGAAGGCGTCGATCGCCCGCTGATCGAATACGCCGGTAGGGATCGCGCGGCCGAGCGCGGCGTACGCCTCAAGCGCGCTGCCGCGCCATGGATGGCGCAGGTAGCCGGCGGTGGCTTCGGCCAGAAGCCGAGGAACCGACAGCGCCCGGCGCGCGAATTCGCGCAGCGCGGGGCGCAGGAAAAGCGACGGCGAAAGTCCGGCGTCGGCGCCATCCTCGATGAACAGCCGGTACATCTGCGCCGGTGAAATGCCGTTCGCAAGCGCCGCTGCAACAAAGCCACCCGACGAAACGCCGACATAAACGTCGAGATCGTCGAAGTCCAGGCCGTCGAGCGATTCCGACAGCGCGAGCAGTGCCCCGATTTCGTAGATGCCACCGAGCGGGCCGCCGCCGGCAAGCGCCAGGCCGACGCGCGGGCGTCGAGCCCTGTCTTTTCCGCCGCGGTGCCGCCGCCGCGGCGCCGCAGCTCCGGACATCGATCTCTCTCCGTTGGGCTCTTTCGCGCAACCGTCGCGCGGCCCGGCCGGATTCTACTACGCTACTTCGACTTCCTGCCGGTACGCTTGACGCTGCTGCGGACGGTCCGGGAGGCGCGCGCTTTGACTGTGCGGCTCTTCGCGTGTTTGCGTGGGGTCGGCACGGCGGCGCTCACGGCGAACGCGGGGATCCTTACGTTGGGCAGCGCCGAGGCGGCGGTTTCAGCCACGCGGTTGGCCGCGGCGAGCGCGGTTGCGCGTGCGACGCGCCAAAGCGAGGCCGCGGTCGCAACCGAGGATTCGACACGACCGCCGATGGCTTGAATCGCGTTTTTCTCGACTGTCGAGCCCTTGCGAACGAGCGCGCGGAACGTGTTGCCGGCTTCGTGACGCGCCCATTCGCGCGAGATCGATGCCGCGCCCAGGCCGGCAAGCCACGCCTGGCGTGATGCGAACAGGGCCGATTCGGCCAGCGCGTTGGCGCTGATTACACTGCGATTGAACGATGCTTGCTTGGACATGATGTGCTCCTTGATCTGGGTTGAGTGCTCGAACGGCGTTGCCGAACAGCCTCGACTTTAGCCGCTGGCGTTAGAGCAATCACCCTAATCGTGAAGCGCCATCCGGGTCGGGGCGAGACGCTGCGCCAGCGCCGACGCCAGCTTGGCCACAGCACCGTAGATCGAAAGCTGGGGATTGGCGCCGACGCTGGTCGGGAACAGCGAACCGTCGAATACGTAGAGGTTGTCCAGATGATGATGACGGCCGTCGGGGTCCGCTACCGCGCGACTGGAATCGGGTCCGAGCGGGCAGCCCCCCATCACGTGCGCGCTGACGACCGTGGCGGCCAGCGGTTTGAGCGGCAAGGCAGCGATACCCGACCGTGCTTGGCTCCAATTCACGTAGCTCGCGCCCGAAACGTGAACGGGCATGACCGTCGTCGCGCCGGCGGCGAACTGGATCTCGGCCATCGTCGCGAGCGCGCGTCGTGCGCCATCCCAGAAATAATCGTTGAGCGGATAGTCGAGCGACGGCGTACCGTCGCCCTGCAGTGAAACGGTGCCGCCTTCGCTTTGCGCATGAAAGCCGTCGCGCATCAATGCGATCAGCACCTGCATCCGTGGAAGCTCGCGCATCCAGCGCGCATGCGCCGCGCCGTCGCCGGATAGTGTAGTGGCGACCAGCACCGGGTGCAGCGGCGGCGCTTCGAGCTTGTAGCCGATCGGGCCGTCGACCGGCAGCGAATCGAGGAAATGGTCCGAGTAGACGGTCTGCGGAGCGCCCGCGTAGCCGTCGACTCGATGCGGCATCAGCGCGGCGGAGACGACGGTCGGGTGCAGAAACGTGCGCTTGCCGACGATGGCCGCCGGGTCCGGCGCGCGGCTTCGCAGCAGCAGCGCCGGCGTGCCGATCGCGCCCCCGGCAGCGATGAAGGTCCTGGCGCGCACGACAATGCGGCGGGCGCCCGGGTCGGTTCCGCGCGCGTCCAGCCCGACGCAATTGAGGGCAGTGACGTGTCCGCCTGAATGATCGAATGTCCAGGCGCGCGTGCGCGTCAGCAGCGTAGCGCCGCTCGACAATGCCTCGGGAATCGTCGTGACCAGCATCGATTGCTTGGCGTTGGTCGGACAGCCGACGCCGCAATAGCCGATATTCCAGCAGCCTTTGACGTTGCGCCGGATCGTTGCCGCCGGGATACCCAGCGCTTCCGCGCCGCGGCGCAGGACATCGTTGTTCTCGTTCGGGGCGACTTCCCACGGCGTGATATTCAGCCGGCGTTCGACTCGCTCGAACCATGGCGCCAGGTCAACCTCGGTAAATCCGGCGATGCCGAAGGCGCGCGACCAGTGCGTCAACGTCGTCGGAGGCGTGCGGAAGCTCGATGTCCAGTTGACCGTAGTACCGCCGCCGACGCAGCGCCCCTGCAATATGTTGATCGCCTTGTCGCGGGTCTTGCGCGCGGCCGACTCCTGATAGAGCTGCGGATAGGCCTCGCGCTCGAGCATGTGAAAGTCGGAAGAAGTCGCGAGCGGCCCTTCCTCGATCATCACCACGGAAAGACCCGCCGCGCTCAGAATTTCGGCGGCCGTGGCGCCGCCGGCGCCGGTGCCGACAATGGCGACATCTGACTCCAGCGCCAGATCGGCACTCAATGCTGATGCGTCGATGACCTTCCAGCCGCCGGCTATACCGGCGCGGAACGGATCGGGCAACGGGGTCTGACGCAGGATCGCCATAGTCATCAGCCGGCCTCGAGCGACGGAGGGCCGGCGTAGCCGATCGCCGGCCAGGCGTTCGAATTGCCGTACCAGGCGGCGAACAGAAGCTGATGGAGCGCGCCGTAGGCCGATCGCAGCAGCGCCAGTCGGCTGTCGCGCCAGCGATCGAGAAAGACGCCGATCGATGCCGGCGAGGCCTCGTGCCATGACGACCATACACCGGCGATCAGCGCACGGCTCGGCGCGAACGACAGCAGCGAGAACAGCTGATCGACTTCTTTGCGCATCGCCGGCGGCAGGCCGGCGATCGCCTTCTCGACGCCCGCGACGAGCTCCTGCAGCAACACCTGGTCGTTGGTCGGCAGCGCGCCGGCAAGCATGACCGGGGCGATCGCCGCGACGATCGCGCGCGCCCGCGCGTCGAGCGCGCCGGACGGCGCTGGCATCGGCTGCGTCGTCGTCGATGTATACAGCCATCGCGCAAGAAGCAGCGTCGCGCCGCCTGCGATGCCCGCCTTGAGCAAGGTGCGGCGACTGATGCGGGGTGATGTGGTGGAATCGGGCATGCGGTGGATCGAGGTAGCGGACAACAACGCAATCTAGCGGTCGACTCTAGACAAGACAACCTAATTTTTGTGGTCAGCTTGGAGGGGTACGGCGGTTATGATGACGACGGAAATTTCACGACCCGCGTCGATGCCTTCCACCGCCGAAAACGACCTGGTCCGCGAGCTCGAGCGTGCGCAGCGCCTGCACCAGGCGCGCCAGGCGTCGCCCGGGCTCGCGGCGGCGCTCGATCGCGTTGCCGGGTGGCAGTCGCGGCGGCTCAACGCGACCTACGACGACCTTGTGCGAGATCCACGCTATGCCGAGGCGATTCGATTCTTCCAATCGGACCTGTACGGGCCGGGAGACTACAGCCGGCGCGACTCCGATCTTGCCCGCGTTGTTCCGATGATGGTGCGCGTGCTGCCGGACGGCGTCATAGCCGTCGTTGCGAAGGCGATCGAGCTCTCGGCGCTGTCGCACGAGCTTGATCGTGCCCTGGTTGCCAGGCTAGGCGAGGACGCTCCGCTGTCGGTAACTTCGTATTGCGCGGCATACCGTGCGTGCGACAACCGCAGCGAACGCGAGCGGCAGATCGCGCTGATCGTCGAGGTCGGCGCCGCGCTCGATCGCTACGTGCACATGCCGCTGCTGCGCTCGGCGCTTGCCGCGATGCGGCGGCCGGCGCGGATCGCGGGTTTCAGCGCCCTGCAGGAATTTCTCGAGCGCGGGCTGCTGTCGTTCCGCGGCATGAACGGGGCGGACGAATTTCTCGCAGTGATCAAGACGCGCGAGACCGCGGTGATGCAGGCGATCCTTGCCGGCGACGATGCGCCGTTCGCCGAACCGGCCTGACGCGGCCTTCAGGCCGTATCGCCGAACAGGCGGTCGAGCTCCTCGTTGATCGCGCGCTCGATCGGAGCCTTGAGCGGGGTCATCAGGAACGAGAGGTGCACATCGAGGAGGACTTCGTTTTTGCCCAGATGCATGTGGCCCGACACGCCCGGGCGCTCGAATTCAACCTGATCGCCGTCCCATGAGCAGGCGAGCTGGTAGCGCGCACTCAAGTCCTTGATGACTTTTTGCGCGGCAGCCTTCGCCTTCTTCGGCCCGAGCTTATGGCGGCGCTTGATGGCGATCCTGGGCATCGACAAGATCCGATATGTTGAATCCCGAGTATAGCCAAACGGCGCTCGGGCCCCGGGACCGCAGCTGCCATTGACAGCGTCCGCGACCGGCCGGTAGTATTCAAACAAACGTTTAACTGAATCGCCGCGGCGCCATTGCCGCCGGGCGCTCCGGAGTTCCAGTGAAGCAAACGCAGACCGAAACGCGCGCAATCGGCGCGGCGCAGCCACGCGGGCCGGCGCCGACCAAGAACCGGATCCTCGATGCAGCCGAAGCCTTGTTCATGGAACACGGCTTCGAGGCGACGTCGCTGCGCCAGATCACGGCGCTGGCCGAGGTGAACCTCGCCGCCGTCAGCTATCACTTCGGCAGCAAGGAAGAACTGTTCGAATCCGTGCTGACGCGACGCCTCGATCCAATGAACCGCGAGCGCATCGCGCTTTTGACGCGTTTCGAAAGCGAGGCAGCGCCGGATGTGCTGTCTTGCGAGCGCGTCCTGACGGCGATGTTCATCCCAGCGCTCGAGCTCGCCCGCGATCGAGAGCGCGGTGGGCAGAATTTCCTGCGATTGCTCGGTCGCGCCTACGCCGATCCGGCGCCGTTCATCCGGCGATTTCTATCCGACCAGTACGCGGTGATGATCTCCCGCTTCAAGGCGGCGTTCGCGCGTGCGTTGCCGGAGCTTCCGAAAAAGGAGCTTTCCTGGCGCCTGCACTTCGTCATGGGCGCCTTGTCGTACACGCTCGCGGGAACGGACGCGCTGAAACTGATCGCGGCGCTCAGTCCGCGCGAGGCGGGCAACGACGAAATGCTGCTGCATAGGCTGGCGCCGTTCCTGGTTGCGGGATTGAAGGCGCCGCTGCCCGATCTTTCCGGGTTGGACGGCGACGGGGCGTCGGCTCGGGACGCCGGAGGTCCGCGATGATCACTCTGCTGTGGACTGTCGCGGCCCTGTTCGGTTTTGTCGCGCTGGCGTACGTCAACGCTGCCGGCTGGCTGTGGATTCTTGGCGTCGGCGCGGCACTGATCGCGGCGCTGGCGCTGCATGCGCTGCCCGTGCTGCTGATCGGCATCCTGGCGGTGCTGCTATTCCTCCTGGCGATCCCGTTGAACTGGCCGTGGCTGCGCCGAATGCTCGTCAGCGACGGCGTGCTGACCGCGTTTCGCAAGGCGCTGCCGCCGATGTCCCCTACCGAGCGCGATGCGATCGAGGCCGGCACCGTCTGGTGGGACGGTGAGCTGTTCTCCGGTCGCCCGTCGTGGGAAAAGCTGCTGGCGCTGCCGCCGCCGCGCCTGAGCGACGAAGAGCAGCATTTTCTGGACAACGACTGCGAACAGCTGTGCGCGATGATCAGCGACTGGGAGACGGCGCATGTCTACCGCGACCTGTCGCCGGAGGCATGGGGTTTCGTCAAGGAGCGCGGCTTTCTCGGGATGATCATTCCGAAGGCGTACGGCGGACTCGGCTTTTCGGCGTATGCCCACTCGCAGGTAATCACCAAGCTGTCGACCCATGCAAGCGCGGTGGCGGTGACGGTGATGGTCCCCAATTCACTCGGCCCGGGCGAGCTCTTGTTGCACTACGGCACCGACGAGCAGAAGAAGCACTACCTGCCGAGACTCGCCAAGGGGATCGAGATTCCGTGCTTTGCGCTCACCAATCCGCAGGCAGGCTCCGACGCGGCGGCGATTCCCGACCGTGGAATCGTCTGCATCGGACAGCACGAGGGCAAAGCGACCCTCGGCCTGCGCGTCACCTGGGACAAGCGCTACATCACGCTCGGACCGGTAGCGACCTTGCTGGGTCTCGCCTTTCGCGCGTACGACCCTGAACGCCTGCTGGGCGGCGCCGAGGATCTCGGCATCACCTGCGCGCTGATCCCGACCCGCCATCCGGGCGTCAACATCGGCCGCCGCCATATGCCGCTGAACGCGGTGTTCCAGAACGGACCGAATTGGGGCAAGGATGTGTTCATTCCGATCGACTGGGTGATCGGCGGCCGCGCCCAGGTCGGCAACGGCTGGCGGATGCTGATGGAGTCGCTGGCCGCGGGACGCGGCATCTCGCTGCCCTCGTCGTCGACCGGCATGGCAAAGCTGGCCGTACGCGCTACCGGCGCGTATGCGCGTGTGCGCAACCAGTTCAAGATGCCGATAGGCAAGTTCGAGGGCGTCGAGGAAGCGCTGACCAGAATGGGCGGCAATCTGTACATGATGGATGCGACACGGACGCTCACCGCGCTGGCGGTCGACCTGGGAGAGAAGCCCGCCGTGCTGTCGGCCATCGCCAAATACCATCTGACCGAGCGCGCGCGAGACGTGGTCATCGACGGCATGGACGTCGCAGGGGGCAAGGGCGTGTGCATGGGCCCATCGAACTTCCTCGGCTCCGCGTACATGCAGCTGCCGGTGTCGATCACCGTCGAGGGCGCGAACATCCTGACGCGAAGTCTGATCATCTTCGGCCAGGGCGCCATCCGCTGCCACCCGTATGTGCTGCGTGAAATTTCCGCCGCCAACGAGCCCGATCGCGCCCGCGCATCGAGCGGGTTCGACCTCGCGCTGTTCGGCCACATCGGCTTCGTCCTGTCGAACATGGCACGAACGTTCGTCATGGGCCTGTGCGGCTCGCATTGTGCGCGCGTGCCTTCCGACGTCGCACCCGAAACGCGGCGCTACTATCAGCAGTTGACGCGGTTCTCGGCCGCGCTTGCCTTTCTCGCCGACATATCAATGGGCGTGCTGGGCGGCGCGCTGAAGCGCAAGGAAAAATTATCGGCGCGGCTGGGCGACGTGCTGTCGATGCTCTATCTGTGCTCGGCCACGCTCAAGCGGTACGAGAACGAAGGCCGGCAGGCCGACGACGCGCCGCTGATGCACTGGGCCATCTGGGACGCGATGTTCCGCGCGCAGAACGCGATCGAGGGCGTGATCTCGAATTTCCCGAGCCGGATGATTTCCGCGCTGCTGCGGACGATGGTATTCCCGCTCGGGCGTCCGTACGTCGTGCCTTCGGACAAGCTCGGCCACGACGTGGCGCGGCTCTTGATCGAGCCGTCGGCTACCCGCGACCGGCTGACCGCCGGCATGTATTTGCCGGCGGACGAGGGCGATGCGCTCGGTGCAATCGAGCTCGCGCTGGCGGCCACACTCGCCGCGGAGCCGGTGGAGGTCCGTATCCGCGAGGCGTTCAAGGCCGGACGCTTTACCGCCGCCCCGGGCGCCGACCGGGGCGCTGCAGCCGTCGCGGCAGGCGTGATCACGGCCGCCGAGCTCACGTTGCTGCAGCGGGCAAGCGAGCTTGCCGATCGCGTGATCCGCGTCGACGATTTTGCACAGGACCTGGGCGCATCCGAGCTCAAGCCGCCGGCTGCGTCGGCACCCGCAGCGAGTCGCAAGGTCGCCGCGGCATGAACCCGCTCGCGCCCGAAACCGGCGGTTCGACGAGGCGGCGATGACCGTGCCGGTTTACGTCGTCGACGGCGCGCGCACGCCCTTCCTCAAGGCGCGCAACCGGCCCGGACCGTTCGCGGCGTCGGACCTCGCGGTCCAGGCAGGCAGAGCCCTGCTGACGCGCATGCCGTTCGCACCGGAAGAGCTGGACGAGGTGATACTCGGCTGCGCGAGCCCGTCACCCGACGAAGTCAATATCGGCCGCGTCGTTGCACTGCGCATCGGATGCGGCCTCGCGGTCCCCGGGTGGACGGTGATGCGCAATTGCGCGTCGGGCATGCAGGCGCTCGATTCCGCGCTGACCAACATACGTGCCGGGCGATCGAGCCTGGTGCTCGCCGGGGGCGTCGACGCCCTGTCGCGTGCGCCGCTGTTGTACTCGGAGAAAATGGTGTTGTGGTTTGCCGCGTTCAGCGCGGCGCGAACATTCGGACAGAAGGCCGGCGCCTTCCTGAAGCTCAGTCCGGCCGCGATGCTGACGCCGGTCATCGCGATCGTGAAGGGACTGACCGATCCGGTCGTCGGACTGATGATGGGCCAGACCGCGGAAAATCTCGCCTTCCGCTTCGGCATCACGCGCCGCGAGATGGACGCGTTTGCAGCGGAGAGCCACCGCCGGGTGCTCGCCGCGCAAAAGGCCGGACACTTCGATCGCGAGATCGCCCCGCTGTACGACCGTAGCGGCAAGCTCTATCCGGCGGACGACGGCGTGCGCGAAGACTCGACGCCCGAAAACCTGGCGAAGCTCAAGCCGTTTTTCGATCGCAAGTACGGCAACGTCACCGCGGGCAACAGCTCGCAGATAACCGACGGCGCGGCCTGGATGGTGCTCGCGTCGGAAGCGGCGGTGGCCAGGCACAAGCTACCGGTGCTGGGGACGATCCTCGACAGCGAATGGGCGGGACTCGATCCGGCGGAAATGGGTCTGGGCCCGGTTCATGCCGCGACGCCGTTACTGCAGCGGCATCGTCTGGCGCTCGGCGATGTCGACGCGTGGGAAATCAACGAGGCGTTCGCCGCGCAGGTGATCGCCTGCCTGGAAGCCTGGGAAAGCGACGACTACTGCCGCAACGCGCTCCGCCTGCCGGGCGCGCTCGGCCGCATCGACCCGGCCAGACTCAATGTCGACGGCGGCGCGATCGCACTGGGCCACCCGGTCGGCGCCTCGGGCGCCCGCATCGTGCTGCATTTGCTGAACGTGCTCGAGCGGACCAAAGGCAAGCGAGGGATTGCGGCGATCTGCATCGGCGGCGGGCAGGGAGGCGCGATGCTGGTCGAGCGCGCGAACGCATGAGCGCAGCGGCCGACAGTGACTTTCAACACTGGCGGCTCGCGCGCGACAGCGAGGGCCTGGAATGGCTTACGCTGGACCGCGCCGGCGCATCGACCAATACGTTGTCCGCGGCGGTCATGGAAGAGCTTCGCGCCGTATTGGCCCGACTCGCCGCCGATCCGCCGAGAGGCCTGGTGATCCGGTCGGGCAAAGCCAACGGGTTCATCGCCGGGGCCGACGTCGACGAGTTCGGTGACCTTAAGAGCGTCGAAGATGCGGTCGCGCTGGTGCGCCGCGGCTGGGACATTTTCGAGCAGCTGGCGGCTACCCCCTATCCGACCCTGGCGCTGGTGCGCGGGTTTTGCCTCGGCGGCGGGATGGAGCTGGCACTGGCCTGCCGTTATCGCGTCGCCGTCGACGAGCCCTCGACGCGACTCGGCCTGCCCGAGGTGATGCTGGGTATCGTGCCCGGCTGGGGCGGCATCAAGCGTCTGCCGCGACTGACGGGCGCGCCCGCGGCGCTCGACATGCTACTGACCGGACGAACCGTCGACGCGCGGCGTGCGCGCAAGCTGGGCATCGCCGACGAATGCGTTCCGCCGCGCATCATGGACAATACCGCGCGCGGCATGTTGCAGCAGCAGCCGCCGCGCCGCCGCGTGCCGTTTCCGCTGTCGCTGACGCTCAACCCTCTGATCCGGCCGCTGATCGCGGGGCAGGCGCGCAAGCAGGTCGCATCACGCGCACGCCGCGAGCACTATCCGGCGCCGTATGCGATTCTCGATATCTGGGTCAAGCACGATGGCGATCCGTTGGCGGCCGCGCCGTCCGACCCGGCGTCGATCGCGCACCTGCTGCAATCGCCGACCGCGCGCAACCTGATCCGCGTCTTCAAGCTTCAGGAACGGCTGAAGGCGTTCGGCAAGGAGGGCGAGTCCACGATTCACCATGTACACGTCGTCGGCGCCGGAACGATGGGCGGCGACATCGCCGCCTGGTGCGCGCTTCGCGGTCTGACAGTGACCTTGCAGGATCAGAACGCCGAGCGGCTCGCGCCGGCGATCGGCAGGGCGGCCAAGCTCTTCGCCGACAGGCTGCGCGATCCGCTGCGCGCGCGCGATGCCTTCGACCGGCTCGTGCCCGACGTGGCCGGCGACGGCGTCGCTCGCGCCGACGTGATCATCGAGGCGATCTTCGAAAACCTCGAGGCGAAGCAACAGCTGTTCGTCGCGCTGGAAGCGAAGGCCAAGCCGACGGCGCTGCTCGCGACGAATACGTCGAGCATCCCGCTGGAAGAGATCAGCTCGCCGCTGGCGGATCCCGCCCGGCTGGTCGGCCTGCATTTCTTCAATCCGGTCGCGAAGATGATGCTGGTCGAGATCGTCGCCGGCCGCCGCACGCGTCCCGACCTGGTGCCGGTGGCAGCCGCGTTTGCGCGCAAGATCGACAAGCTGCCGCTCCCGGTCAAGAGTGCGCCCGGATTCCTGGTCAACCGCATTCTGGCGCCGTACCTGATGGAGGCGATGCGCTGCGTCGACGAAGGCATCTCTCCCGAAACCGTCGATGAGGCAGCGCTCGCCTTCGGCATGCCGGTGGGACCGATCGAGCTCGCCGACAGCGTCGGCCTCGATATTTGCCTGGCGGTGGGCAAGATGCTGGGCGGCGGCACGGAGCCGCCGAAAAAGCTGACTGAACTGATCGCCGCCGGGGCGCTGGGGCGCAAGACCGGGCGCGGTTTCTACGACTGGACGGGCGGCAAGGCGGCCAAGCGCCCGCCCGGTGTCACGCCGCACGGCCTCGCCGATCGGTTGATCGATCCGATGCTTGCGGAGGCCGAGGCCGCGCTTGCCGAGGGGATAGTCGCGGACGCCGACCTGGTCGATGCCGGAGCGATCTTCGGCACCGGCTTCGCGCCGTTCACCGGCGGCCCGCTGCATTATGTTGCTGCGCGGGATGGTTGACTAAGTACACTAGGGGCGATCGGACAAGAACGCGATCTTGGGGAGGAGCGCATGGACAAGGTCTGGCTGAAGTCTTATCCGGCAGGAGTTCCCGCCGAGATCGACGTGAACCAGTACGCGTCGGTGCGCGACGTTCTCGAAGAGAGCTGTGCCAAATACGGATCGCGGCGTGCCTATTCGTGCATGGGCAAAGCGATCACGTTCACGGAGCTCGACAACCTGTCGGCGACATTCGGCGCGTTCCTGCAGGCGCGCGGCCTTGCCAAGGGAGCGCGCGTCGCGCTGATGATGCCGAACGTCCTCCAGTACCCGATTTGTCTGTTCGGCACGCTGCGCGCGGGCTGCACGGTCGTCAATACCAATCCCCTGTACACCGCGCGCGAGCTCGAGCATCAGCTGACCGACAGCGGCGCCGAAGTGATCGTCGTCGTCGAGAATTTCGCTCACACGCTGGCCGACGTGCTTGGCAAAACGAAGATCAAGCACGTCGTCGTGACCAGGATCGGAGAAATGCTCGGGCTCAAAGGCCTGCTGGTCGACTTCGTGCTCCGCCGCGTGAAAAAGATGGTGCCGCCCTGGCGGATAGACGGTGCGATCTCGCTACGCACGGCGCTGGCCGAGGGTCGCCGGCGCAAGCTCGACGTCGTTGCCATCAGGCACGACGACATCGCGTTCCTCCAATATACCGGCGGCACGACGGGCGTGGCCAAGGGCGCGATGCTGCAGCATCGGAATATTGTCGCCAACCTGCTCCAGGCCGGCGCCTGGGTCCGGCCGTTCCTCGGCGGCCAGGCCCATGTCGTCATCACGCCGCTGCCGCTCTACCATATCTTCTCGCTGACGGCGAACTGCCTCACCTTCATGACTCTGGGCGGCGAGAACGTTCTGATAACCAATCCACGCGACATTCCGGGCTTCGTCAAGGAGCTGGGCCGCCACCGCTTCACCGCGTTCACCGGCGTCAACACGCTGTTCAACGCGCTGCTCAACAACGCCGATTTTCACAAGCTCGATTTCTCTCCGTTGCAAATGACCCTGGGCGGCGGCATGGCGGTGCAGAAGGCGGTGGCGGAGCGGTGGCAGGAAGTGACCGGCAAGCCGCTGATCGAGGCGTACGGACTGACCGAGACCTCGCCGGCGGTGACGATCAATCCGCTCGACCTGCAGCAATACAACGGGTCGATCGGCCTGCCGGTGCCGTCGACCGATATCGAGCTGCGCGACGACGACGGCCACGCGGTGCCGTTGGGCAAGCCCGGGGAAATCTGGGTCAGGGGCCCGCAGGTGATGGCCGGATACTGGCACCGCGCCGACGAGACGGCCAAGGTCATCGACGACCGCGGATGGCTCGCCACCGGCGACATCGGAGTGATGGACGAGCGCGGCTTCGTGCGCATTGTCGACCGCAAGAAGGACATGATCCTGGTCTCGGGGTTCAACGTCTATCCGAACGAGGTCGAGTCGGTCGTCGCGATGCATCCGGGCGTACTGGAGTGCGCGGCGATCGGCGCGCCGGATGAAAAGTCGGGCGAGGCCGTGAAGCTGTTCGTCGTCAAGAAGGACAGTTCGCTGACCGAGGCTGCGCTGCTCGAGCATTGCCGCGCGCATCTGACCGGATACAAGTGCCCGCGCGAAGTCGAGTTTCGCGACGAGCTGCCGAAATCCAACGTCGGAAAGATATTGCGACGCGAGCTTCGCGAGGAGATGAAGAGGAAAGTGGCATGACCATGGAACCTGCGGCAATGACGCTGCCCGACGCGGAGCCGGCGCTGCGCGTCGTGCCGATGCCCGCCGACGCCAACCAGCATGGCGACATCTTCGGCGGCTGGGTGATGTCGCAGGTTGACATCGCGGGGAGCATTCCCGCGTCGCGTCGCGCGCGCGGTCGTGTCGCCACGGTCGCGGTGAATTCGTTCGTGTTTCGGGAGCCGGTGCTGATCGGCGACGTCGTGAGCTTCTACGCCCGCATCACGCGGGAAGGACGCACGTCGATCACCGTCTCGGTCGAAGTCTATGCGCAGCGCAACCCCACCGACGTGATCTGCGTCAAGGTGACCGAGGCGAGTCTGACCTATGTCGCGGTCGCCCTGGATGGCCGGCCGCGCGTGCTTCCGACGGAGTGACCACGGTGACCTTGCGGTGTATAGTTTAACGCGACTTCCGCGCGTGATCTTTCGTTTCCGGCGGGCCGGCAAATCGAAAAGCTACGATGATGCAGCAGAACATCCACCAAGGAGGAAGACGAATATGAAACGCGATCGATTCAGCCGCACGCGCGTAGCTGCAGCAGTTGCAGGGATCGGGTGCGCGATGGCTGGTGGCCAGGCGCTCGGTGCTGGCTTCGCGCTGTCCGAGCAGAATGCCAGCGGGCTCGGGCACGCGTACGCTGGCGGCGCCGCCGCCGCCGAGGACGTCAGCACGATATTTTTCAATCCGGCCGGACTGGTTCGGCTGCAGAGCACCCAGGTCGTCGCCGCAGTCAATGCCATCTGCCCCTCGGTGAAGTTTCACGACGGCGGGTCGCAGCCTGCGGCGTTCCAGCCGCTTGGCGGCAACGGGGGCGAAGCCGGCTCGTGCGCCGGGGTGCCGAATTTGTACGTCGGCATACCGTTCACCGATAAATGGTCGTTCGGACTGGGCGTGAACGTGCCGTTCGGACTGTCGACCGAATACGACTCCGACTGGCTCGGCCGTTTCCAGGCGGTCAAGTCGAAGCTGGAAACCGTCAACATCAATCCGGTGTTGTCCTGGGAGCCGACGCCGCACCTGACCGTGGGCGGCGGCTTCAGCTGGCAGCGCCTGAAGGCCGAACTCAGCAATCAAGTCAATTATGCGGCCGCGTTTGCTCAGGGCGTCGGCGCCGGCGTGGCGGCGGGGCAGATACCCGTCGCCGCTGCGCCGCCACTGATCGGCTCGGCCGCTGCACTCGAATCGGCGGCGAAAGTCACCGGCAACGACACCGGATGGGGCTGGAACATCGGCGTGCTGTGGCAGGCAGACGACCGGACGCGGTACGGCGCCGCCTATCGATCGAAGATCAAATACGACGTCCGCGGTAGCGTCAATTTCAACAATCCGTCGGCGCTCGGTCCGCTGCCACCGACGCTCGCGCCGGTAGGCGCCGCGGTGATGGCCGGCGTGAACGCAGTGCTGGCGAGTGGAGACGTCAAGCTCGATATCGAGATGCCCGACACCGCCAACGTGTCGATATTCCATCAGTTCAACAACCAGTGGGATCTGATGGCGGATCTCCAGTACACCGGCTGGAGCACCATCCAGCAGCTGCAGATCGTCCGCAGCACCGGCTCGATCCTGTCGACAACACCCGAGAATTTCCGCGACACCTGGCGGTTTTCGGTCGGCGCGAACTATCGCTACTCCGATGCCTGGACATGGCGCGGCGGGCTTGCCTTCGACCAGTCTCCGGTGCGAGACGCCGAGCGGACGCCGCGCCTTCCGGACAACGACCGCACCTGGGTAGCAGTTGGTGCTCAGTACAAGTTTTCGCCCGCCGTCGCGCTGGATTTCGCGTGGGCGTACATTTTCGTGAAAGATTCGAACATCAACCAGAATGCGGGAAGCACGGCAGCCAACGGCCTGATCAGCGGCTCGTACAAAAACAACGTCAACATCGTCGGCCTGCAGCTGACGTATACCGCCAAGTAGCGGCGACGGGGAATCCACGCCGCGGGATGCTGCGGCGTGGCATCCGCTCAGCGACGCGAAGGCCGCCGGACGCGGTCGATTCCGCCGCCGTATCCCGTTGCACACTGGGAGCCCTGCCATGCGCAAGGGATTGGTTCTCGTCGCAGCCGCGCTGCTGTCCGGCGCCCTGTCCGCTGCCGACATCGACGGCGTCCATGTCGACGACAAGGCGTCGGTCGGAGGCCAGGACCTGGTGCTCAACGGTGCCGGCGTGCGCAAGAAAGTTGTATTCCACGTCTATGTCGCCAGCCTGTATCTGCCGCAGAAGGCCGCCGACCCGGCCGGCGTGCTTGCGAAGGGTCCACGCCGGATCCGCCTCGACATGCTGCGGACTCTGTCCGCCGATGCGCTGATCGAAGCCCTGAACGAGGGGCTCGAGGCCAATAACAGCGCCGCCGAGATGGCGGCGATCAAGCCGGGCAGCGCGCAGCTCGCTTCGATCATGAAGACCTTCGGGCAGGTGAAGGAAAAAGACGCCGTCACGCTGGACTTTTACGATGGATCCACGCACGTCGGCCTGAACGGCGAGATCAAGGGCGCGGTTGCCGGCGAGGCGTTCAATCAGGCGCTGACGCGGATCTGGCTCGGCGACAAGCCGGTTCAGGCAGATCTGAAAAAGGCGCTGCTAGGAGGCTGAGCAAGCCGTCCTCGGCCGCGGCGCGGCCGCATGCTATCGTCCGCCCGTGCCCGATTTCTGGCCCTCCTGCGGGTACCGCCTGCTCGTCGTCGACGACGAACGGCGCCTGCGCGTTCGCGACGACTTCCTGCGCGGCTATCTGTTGCGCCCGGAGCTCGCGCCGGTGCGCGAGTCGTGTCCCGCCGAGATCGCCTTGCACGAGACGCTGCTTGCCGATCCGCGCGCGCGGGTATCGGAAAGCGAGATCGCCGCCATCGACGATCCCGATGCGCGCGACAATCTGCGCATATGGCTGAGGTTTCGCGATCGCCTGCTGGACGCGCCGACCCTCGAGGCTGCTTACGTCGGTCTGTTCGAGGGCGAAGGCGTCGACGTACCGCCGTTATTCGTCCATCAGCTGACGCAAATCCTGCTGCGGCATATTCTCGGTGCGGACGCCGATCCGATCGAGGCTCGCGCGGCGGAAATGCTGTTTCGCATCCAGAAGATAAGCGTGCTGGACGACGCGGTGATGGCGGCCGACGAACAGTCGGTCGAGTTACTGGCGACGACCGGCAGCCTCGGCAGCCTCGGCGAGTTGCTGGCGCAAAACCGCACGCCGGCAAGAACCGTCGACCTCGACGTCCTGTCGGAAGACAATGCCGATACCTACTGGACGCGCGACGAACGCTTCGACCTTGCGATCAGCCTCAATCGCGGCCAGCCCGCGCTAGCGGCGCTGTGCCGCGTGCTGCAGCGCTGGATAGCGCATTTTCTGGCGGTCGACGTCACGATCGCTCCGGAGCGCGAGATCGTCGATGCGCGCTGGGTCTGGCATGTCGGACTCGATGCCGAGGCGAGCGCACTGCTCAACGATCTGTACAACGGTGTGGACGTCGCCGACGATCGGCGGGAACGGCTGCTGTGCCTGTTCGCGCTGCGATTCTCCGATCCGGCGGCAATGCGGCCGGCGATCGCCGGTCGGCCGGTATACTTGGCGATGGCGATGGATCGCGAAAACCGCCTGCGGTTGAAGCCACAGAACCTGCTGTTGAACCTGCCGCTGGCGCCGCCGCAATAGGGAAAAAGCACAATGATTCCAAAGTATCTGCAATCGATGCTGACCGCTGCATTGCTCGCCGGTGCGCTAAGCGGGCCCGCTTTCGCGCAGGCGCCGGCCACGCCGCCCGCCGTCCCGCCCGCCGGCGCCGTAAACGACAAGCCTGCGGACAAGCCCACGGGACCGCTCGCGCCGCTGGCGTGGATGCGCGGCTGCTGGGAGGGCAAGGTTAACCAGCGCGACTTTCGCGAGGAATGGCTGCCGCCGGCCGGCGACATGATGGTAGGCGTCAGCCAGACCACGCTGCGCGACAAGACGCTCGACTTCGAATACCTGCGACTGGAGTCGCGTCCGGAAGGCGTGTTCTACATCGCGTCGCCATCCGGCAAGAGCGAGGCGGCGTTCCGCCTTGCCGAACAGGCCACCTCCGGAGGCGACGAGGTGTTCACTTTTGTCAATGCAGCGCAGGGCGCAGAGTACCCGCAGCGCATCATCTATCGCCACGCCAGCGAAGGCTGGCTGTATGCGACTGTGGAGGGCAAGATCAAGGGAGCGGACAAGCAAGTCATCTTCCCGATGCGCCGTGTCGATTGCCAGACCGGCGCCGTCGTCGGCAACTGATCCCGCACCGGCGGGCGCGCGATGACAGACGCTGCGACCCCGGCCATCGCGCGGTTCGAGCAGTTGCTGGCTACGGGCAAGGATGGCGCGCTTCTGCGTTTTGCATTGGGCAGCGAATACCTGAAGCTCGGCGACGCGGCGCGCGCGAGCATCCATCTGCGTCAGGCGCTCGCATTCGATGCCGGGTATTCGGCCGCCTGGAAGCTGCTCGGCCGATCGCTTGCGGCCGAAGGGCGCATCGACGAAGCGCTCGCTGCGTATCGTGACGGCATCGCTGCCGCCGAGCGCAAAGGCGACAAGCAGGCGATGAAGGAAATGCAGGTTTTCGCGCGGCGAATTGCCAAGCAGCATCCGCCGGCGTAGAGTGCGCCGATGCTGCATCGCAGCAACGTTG
>DATBBM010000056.1:0-22895 GCA_036270955.1 Casimicrobiaceae bacterium
CTTCGCGTGGGCCGCGAAAAATCGCGACAGAATCCTCGAAGAGTGGAACAAGCGCTACAACGCGAAGGCGGAGCCCAAGTAGCCGGATGAGGGTGCGCCCCGCCGCGGGGCGCACTTCCTGCCATTCAGACCGCTGTCCTGCGTCCGGCGCGATATCGAGGAGCGGAGGTGCCCGAGACTGAATCGACAGGAAGCCCGTATCTCAAGCTCGCCGGCGTCCGCAAGACGTTCGGCCAGTTCACCGCGCTCGAGCAAATCGAGCTGGCGATCAATCGCGGCGAACTGGTGACCTTCCTCGGGCCGTCCGGCTGCGGCAAGACGACGCTGCTTCGCATCATCGCCGGCCTGGAGACGCAGGATACCGGCGTCATCATCCAGAACGGGCGCGACGTCTCGCGGTTGCCGGCAATCGACCGCGACTACGGCATCGTATTCCAGTCGTACGCGTTGTTTCCGAATCTGACGATCTTCGACAACGTTGCTTATGGGCTGGTCAACCGGCGCAAGGGCCAGGACGAGATCAAGCGTCGGGTCGCCGAGCTGCTGAAGCTGATCGGCTTGCCCGGCGAGGGCGCGAAATATCCCGGGCAGCTGTCGGGAGGACAGCAGCAACGCATCGCCCTCGCGCGCGCGCTGGCGACGGCGCCGGGATTGCTGTTGCTCGACGAGCCCTTGTCGGCGCTCGATGCCTTGGAACGCGTTCGGCTGCGCGGGGAAATCCGCTCGCTGCAACAGCGGCTCGGCGTGACGACGATCATGGTGACGCACGACCAGGAAGAAGCGCTGTCGATGGCCGACCGGGTCGTCGTAATGAATCGCGGCTCGATCGAGCAGGTCGGAACACCGCAGCAGATCTATCGCGAACCTGCGTCGGCCTTTGTCGCCGATTTCGTCGGCAAGGTGAACGTGCTCTCTGCGGTCGCGGAAGGTGCGGGGCGCTTTCGTGTCGGCAATCTGCTGGTCGACGGCGTAGCGGGCGACACGGCCATCGCATCGGGGACCACCGTCAAGCTTTATCTGCGGCCAGAGGATGTATTGGTCGATGGTGCCGCGACGCTATCCAATCGCGCGCGCAGTCAAGTGACCAAGATCGAGTTTCTGGGCGCCTTTTGTCTGGTAACCGTTGTGATCGATGGCGCCGGGGGGCAGCCGCTGCTGATCAACATCTCGCGCCACGATACCGACGAGATGGCGCTCCGCGAAGGTTCGAGTCTCGATGTTGCGCTGCCCGCCGAATGCGTTCGGCTCCTGGGCTGAGCGCGCGCTTTGCCGATGGGTACCGTCCTCGCACCGACCGCGCCAGTCGGCCAGCGAATCCGGCCGCTGGCGCACTGGCAGGACCGACTCGCGCAAGGGCTGCTAGTCGCTGTCTGCGCGGTACTGGTGGTCTTTCTGCTGGCGCCTCTGTTCGCGATTCTGGTCAAGAGCGTCGAGGACCGCAACGGCGCGTTCGTGGGACTCCTCCAGTTCCGCGAGTACCTCGCCACGCCGTCGCTGCGACAATCGATATCTAATACCTTGTGGGTTGCGTTTGCCGTTACGGCTATCACGATCCCGCTCGCGTTCACCTTCGCTTATGCGCTGACGCGAAGCTGCATGCCGCTCAAGGGGATGTTCCGGGTCATTGCGCTGACTCCGATTCTCGCCCCTTCGCTGCTGTCGGCGATCTCGTTCATCCAGTGGTTCGGTAACCAGGGTGTGCTCAAAGCATTGCTCGGCGGCAAGCAGGTCTACGGTGCGCTCGGCATCATCATCAGCTCGGTGTACGCGACGTTTCCCCATGCGCTGATGATCGTCCTGACTGCGCTGTTGCTGGCCGACCGCCGCTTGTACGAGGCCGCCGAGTCGCTCGGCACCCCTACGCTCAGGAAATTCCTGACCATCACTCTCCCGGGCGCCAAATACGGCCTGGTCAGCGCGGCGATGGTCGTGTTCTCGTACACTGTCAGTGACTTCGGCATCCCGAAGATCATCGGCGGCAATTTCAACGTGCTCGCCGTTGACATCTACAAGCAGGTCATCGGCCAGCAAAATTTCAACCGCGGTGCAGTGGTGAGCCTGCTTCTGCTCCTGCCCGTGGTATTCGCTTTCATCGTCGACTGGATCATGCAAGGCAGGCAGCAATCGCAATTCTCCGCTCGCGCGGTCCCCTATGCTCCGAAGCCGAAGACATGGTTCGACGCGCTCATGCTGGGCTACTGCGCCGTAATTTGCCTGTTTCTGCTGGCGGTCCTTGGAATGGCGATCTATACATCATTCATCAAGCTGTGGCCGTACGACAAGTCTTTCAGCCTCCGCCATTACACGTTCGGCCTCGTCGACGGTGGGGTCATCGTCTCTTTCTTCAATAGCCTGAAGATGGCGCTGTTGACGGCAGTGGTCGGCACGATGCTCATCTTCGGCGCTGCTTATCTCGTCGAGAAGACCCGTGGCGTAGCCACACTGCGGGCGCTCTTTCGGCTCCTCGCAGCGATTCCGATGGCCGTGCCCGGGATGGTGCTCGGACTCGGGTACATCCTGTTTTTCAACCATCCCGACAATCCGCTGAACTGGCTCTACCACGGCATGACCATCCTGGTGCTGTCGACGATCATCCATTACTACACGTCCAGTCATCTAACCGCCGTCACCGCACTCAAGGCGCTCGACAACGAGTTCGAGGCCGTCTCGGCCTCGCTGAAGGTGCCTTTCTACAAGACCTTCTTTCGCGTGACCGTCCCGGTTTGCCTTCCGGCGATCCTCGATATCGGCCGCTACCTGTTCGTCAATGCGATGGTGACGATTTCGGCGGTCGTGTTCCTGTACTCGCCCCAGACGCAACTCGCCTCGGTAGCCATCCTTGCACTGGACGAAGCCGGCGAGATAGGACCGGCCGCGGCGATGGCGACGCTGATCGTCATGGCGTCCACGACGGTATGCCTTCTTTACGCGGTGATCACGCGGCTGCTGCTGACCCGCACGCAGCAATGGCGAAAGCCGGTGACAGTCTGACCTTCGATTCGAAAGATACCCGATGAGCAATTGCGACCGCGACCCCATATTGCTGACGCCCGGCCCCCTGACCACGTCGCTCGCCACCAAGTCGGCGATGCTGCGCGACTGGGGCTCGTGGGACGCAAGCTTCAACGCGGTGACCGCGCGAGTGCGCGCGCGGCTGACCGCGATCGTCAATGGCGAAGGCACGCATGTCTGCGTACCGATGCAGGGGAGCGGCACGTTCTCGGTCGAAGCTGCGGTCAACACGCTGGTGCCGCGCAGCGGCGGCCACCTGCTGGTCCTGATCAACGGCGCCTACGGCAAACGACTCGCCAAGCTGACCGAGATGATGGGACGCAAGTTTTCGGTCTTCGAAACCCCCGAGGACGTTCCGACCACCGCCGCCGACGTCGCCAGGAAGCTCGACGCCGATCCGACGATCACCCACGTCGGCCTGATCCACTGTGAAACCTCGACCGGGATACTGAATCCGTTGCCGGAGATCGCCGAAGCGGTGGCGCAGCGCGGCCGCCGCCTGATCATCGACGCGATGAGCTCGTTCGGCGCGATTCCGATCGACGCCGGCGCGGTGCCGTTCGACGCGCTGATCGCGGCATCGGGCAAGTGCATCGAGGGTCCGCCGGGCATGGGCTTCGTCTTCGTGCGCAAGAGCGTGCTCGAGCAATGCGCCGGCAACTCGACCTCGCTGTCGCTCGATCTGTACGATCAGTGGGCGTACATGGAAAAGACGACGCAGTGGCGCTATACGCCGCCGACGCATGTCGTCGTCGCGCTCGATGCAGCGATCGACCAGTATCTGGCCGCAGGAGGGCAACCGGCGCGGCTCGCGCGCTATACCGCCAACTGCGAGGCACTGATCGCTGGGATGAAAGAGATCGGATTCCGGCCATTTCTCGATTCACGCATCCAGGCACCGATCATCGTGACGTTTCACGCGCCGGCGGACCCACGCTATGCGTTCAAGGCGTTCTACGACAAGGTGCGCGACAAGGGCTTCATCCTCTATCCGGGGAAGCTGACGCAGGTCGAGACGTTTCGAGTCGGATGCATCGGCGCGATCGGGCCCGAGGAGATGCGTCACGCGGTCAACGCCGTACGCGATGCCTTGGCGGACCTGGGAATCCGCCAGATCGCGCCGGCCGCCGTCAGGGCCGCGTAAGCCAGGACCCCGCGGCGCCCGGCCAGGCACCGCGGCCGTTCTTCCGACGGGCCGGCTCGAGCATCGCGTGGCGGAATGCCGACAGCGCGCGAATGTCGGGGCGATCCGGTCCCAGCGCGCTGTGGCGAAGCAGGCAGTCGAGGATGACCAGGCTGGCGTCCGCCGTGACCGCGTTATCGCCGTCGTCGGCGGCGATCAGCCTCGCCGCGTCGGACATCGTCAGCTGCCGGTGCTCGACTGCCTCGCCGTCCTGATTCGCCGGCTTGAAATCGGCATCGAGCTCGAGGTCGTAGACGAATATCGTCTCGCGCTGCAGGCCCTGCGGCTGCGGCCGGCAGATATCGATGCTGCCTTCGGGGCGCGCCCGCGCGGCGACCGCGGGCGGGATGCCGGCTTCCTCCCAGGCTTCCTTGCGCAATGTATCGAGCACACCGAAACCGGTGGCGATGCCGCCGCCGACCAGATTGTCCAGCAAGCCGGGATCGATCGCCTTGGTCGGGCTGCGGCGGGCAAGCCACATCACGACGCCTCCGCTGCTGCGCACCAACCCATTGACGTGCACGGCGTAGGTGCGAATGCCGAAATAGCGGGCCGCAGCACGCTCGATGTCGACCAGCGGCTTGGCGCCAAACTCGACGGCGACGGCATAGCGCTCGTCGCGCCAGGCGGAGAGCAGACCTTCGCCGGCAAGCGCTCGCGTGACTTTCTCGATCGCGGCGGTTCGCGCGCTGCAGTCGGCCAATGTCGGGTCGAGCCGGATCTCGTCTTCGGCGCGCTCGAATGTCGAAGTAAAGCCGGACAGGCGCGCGGCGCGCGCAGGATCGAGCCAACCGACAGTATGGCGGTCGACGCGAAACGCGGCATATTCGCCTTCCGGTGCGGCGAGCGCTCGCACGAGCCGCGCGTGGATCGCGGGTACAATGCCGTCGGCCCTCATTCGGCGATTGTATCCCTCGTCATCGGTCGTGCCCTCCGACATCCTTGCCCTGTTCGATCTCGATCACACGCTGCTTACGCTCGACAGCGACGAAGCTTGGGTGGAGTTCCTGATCGGCAAGGGCGCGCTGGACCGCGCCGTGTTCGAGCAGGGCAACCGCGCGATCGTCGATCGCTATCGGCGCGGTGAAGTCGGCGTGCTGGAGTTCACCGAGTTCTACCTGGCGACGCTCAAAGATCGCGATCCAAGGCAGCTTAATGCCTGGCGCGCCGACTATCTGTTACACGCGATACGCCCCGCGATCCCGATGGCGGCACGTGCACTGGTCGAGCGGCATCGCCTCGCCGGCGACCTGTCGGTGCTGACGACGGCGACCAGCCGCTTCCTGACCGCGCCGATCGCCGACGAGCTTGGCTTCGAGCACCTGATCGCGACCGAGCCTGAAATGATCGCCGGCCGGTACACCGGCAAGGTGTCGGGGACGCCGAACATGCGCGAGGGCAAGATCGTTCGTCTCGAGGAGTGGCTGGCGCGACGCGGCCAGCGGCTGGACGATTTCCGCGAGAGCTGGTTCTACAGCGATTCGCGCAACGACGTTCCACTGCTCGAGCGAATCACGCATCCGGTCGCGGTCAATCCCGATCCGACGCTGGCGGCGCTGGCCCGCGACCGGCGGTGGCCGGTGATCGAAATCCGGTAAGATTCGCGGCCTTCCATCTGAAGTCCGGCATTGCTATGAGCGCACGCATCCTCGATGGCAAGACGCTGGCCGCGCGGCTGAACGCTGCCTTGAGCGAGCGCGTCGCGGCGCGCGTCGCGTCGGGTTTGCCGAGGCCCGGCCTCGCCGTCGTCCTGGTCGGCGAAAACGCAGCTTCGCAGATCTATGTCCGCAACAAGCGAAAGTTCACCGAAGCGGCGAACATGCTGTCGTTCTCGCACGACCTGCCCGCCGAAACTTCGGAAGCCGAGCTGCTGGCGCTGATAGACAAGCTGAATTCGGACCCGACCGTGCACGGCATCCTGGTCCAGTTGCCGCTTCCGAAGCAGATCGATCCGGAGAGGGTGACCGAGCGCATCGACCCACGCAAGGACGTCGACGGGTTCCATCCCTACAACATCGGCAGGCTGGTGCTGAAGCGTCCGGTGTTGCGCCCGTGCACGCCGTACGGCTGCATGCGCCTGCTGGCCGAAACCGGCGAGGACCTGGTTGGAAAACACGCGGTGATCATCGGGCAATCGAACATCGTCGGCCGGCCGATGGCGCTCGAGCTCCTGATGGCCCGATGCACGGTGACCATCTGCCATTCGGCGACGCGCGATCTGCCTGGCATCGTTCGGCAGGCCGACGTGCTCGTCGCTGCGGTCGGCAAACCCTATTTCGTCGCCGCCGACTGGATCAAGCCCGGGGCCATCGTCATCGATGTAGGCATGAACCGGAATGACGAAGGTCGGCTTTGCGGCGACGTCGATACCGCGGCCGCCGCGCGCGCGGCTTGGATCACGCCGGTGCCCGGCGGCGTCGGACCGATGACCATCGCGATGCTGCTGGCGAATACGTTCAAGGCAGCGGAGCTGCAGGACCGCGCCTGAGGCTCCGCAGCCGCCGCACTCGAGCTTATTTCGGCGGTGGCCCGGGGAACTGCACGTACGGCGGCTTCGGCTCCTGATCCGGCGGCACAAAGGCCGGCGCTTCGGTCCCGGCGGGACCGAGAGACCGGATGTAGCGATAGACGGCGCGCAAGTCCGCGTCGGTCATCGCGCGAAGGCTGAACCACGGCATCGGCGGACGCATTTCCTCGGATTTCGCGACGTACAGCCACTCCGCCTCGTTCATCTTCTGCATTAACAGACGCAGATTGACCGGATAGGTCGTGCCCCAGGCACCGCGCCAGCCGAGCTGATCGCCGACCAGCCAGTCCTTTTCGGGGACCTTGCCTCCGCTCGCCGCGTAGCCGGGCGTGTGGCAGTCGTTGCAGCCGCTGGTCTGCACGATGTATCGGCCGCGGTCGACGTCCTTGCTTGCCGCCGCCTGCGACTTCGGGGCATCTGCTGCATGTACCGCGCAAGCGCACGCGAACGCCGATAAGACGGCGAAACCAATTGGGCGTGTAGGACGGCTCATCGGATTTTCCTCAGGTGATCGTCGGTAGGTGCGGATTCTATCGCAAGCGCGGGGCCGGAGTCCCGCCGCAGCCATCAGGCGCCGCGCAGGTGCCAGGCCTTGGGCCGCGTAAATGTCTGGATGCCGTAGGTCGATAGCGTCAGTCCGATGCCGGAATGACCAACGCCCGACCAGGGGAGCCGCGGGCTCACCCGGTCGCAGCAATTCCAGTACACCGAGCCCGATCTAATTTTCGCCAGGATCCTGCGTGCCCGCTTTTCGTCCGGCGTGTAGACGCCCGCCGTGAGGCCGTAATCGCTGTCGTTCATCATCAAGACGGCTTCGGAGTCGTCCTTGACTCGCTGGATCCCGATGATCGGCCCGAAGCTCTCGTCACGCATCAGGCTCATCCGGTGGTCGACGTCGGTCAGCACCGTCGGCTCGAACCAGTTGCCGTTGCGCTTGATGACCTTGCCGCCGGTCAGCAGCGATGCGCCGCGCCGTCTGGCGTCGGTCACCTGTTTTTGCAGGACGTCGAGTTGCGCCCGGCGGGTGATCGGTCCGATATAGGTCTTGTCGTCGAGCGGATCGCCGACCCGATAGCCTTTGACCTCGGCGACAAAGGCGTCGACAAAAGCGTCGTGGATGCTTTCGTGCACGTAGATGCGTTCGACCGAGCAGCACGATTGCCCGGTGTTGTAGAAAGCACCGTCGGCAATGCCCGCGGCGGCGCTCTTGGCGTCGACGTCGTCGCAGACATAGACGGGGTCCTTGCCGCCGAGCTCGAGCTGCACTTTGATCATCCTGCGGCCGGCTGCAGCGCCGATCTTGGTGCCGGTCGCGTACGAGCCGGTGAAAAAGACGCCGTCGACCGGCTGCCGCAGCAGCGCCGCACCAGTGGCGCCGCCGCCGAACACCGGAACAAAGACATCCACCGGCACGCCGGATTCGTGCATCAGATCGGCGATATGCCTGCCCGTCAGCGTGGCGAATTCCGAAGGCTTGTAAAGGACCGCGTTGCCCGCGAGCAGTGCCGGCACGAAAACGTTGGCGCCGACAAAATACGGATAGTTCCATGCCGAGATGTTGGCGACGACGCCGAGGGGCTCGTGCGAGATGCGTTCCTCGAGGTTCTGCTTGACGTCGGCGAACACCTTTTCCTCGCGCAGCACCCCTGCCGCCTCGGCCAGGAAGAAGTCGAGGCGGGGCAATAGGCCGTTGAGCTCGTTTCTCGACTGGCGGATCGGCTTGCCGACCTCGAGCGTCAGCGTGCGCGCCAGGGTGTCCTGGAGTGCGACGACCCGCTCGCGGAAGGCGCGGATGGCGTCGAGCCGTTTTTTGAGCGGCAGCGCCGCCCAGTCGCCCTGCGCGGCGCGTGCGCGCTCGTACTTCTTGCGCACCGAGCTACTGCGGTCTTCCTCGATTTCGGCGATCTGCTCGCCGGTCGCCGGATTGATGATTTTCATCGAGCCCTTTCGATCAATGCCGGGCGCGGGCGAGGAAGTCGTCGAGGATAGGCGTGTCGTCGAGCAGGCTCGCGTCGCCCGGATCGTGGAATTCCGGATGCCATTGCACGCCGAACACATATGAAGGTCCCGACCAGCGCAGCGCCTCGACGATGTGGTCGGGCTCGGACCAGGCTTCGACGACCAGGTCCCGGCCGAGGTCCTTGGCCGCCTGATGGTGGACTGAATTGGTCTTCGCGATCGCGCGACCCGGATACAGGCCCGCGAGCCCGCTGCCCGGCACGATCGCGGTGTGATGGAAATTGGCGGCGTACACGTCCCAGTTGCGATGCTCGAGCGCACCCGTTCGCTGCGTAGCGATGTCCTGGTACAGCGTGCCGCCATGCGCGACGTTGATGATCTGCGCGCCGCGGCAGACACCGAGCACCGGCTTGGCTTGCGCGACGAAGGCCTTGAGCAGCGCGATCTCGTAATCGTCGCGCACGCGGTCGCCGTTCCATTCGGGACGCAGCGCCGCTTCGCCGTACGATGCCGGGCAGACGTCGGCCCCTCCCATCAGCAACAGGGCGTCCAGCTCGCGCGCGTAGTCGTCGACCGTGACGGCGCTGCCGGCGCGCCGCGTCGAGCCGTCGGGCGATGGAATCATCAATGCAAGCGCGTCGCGCTGCATCACCCAATGCGCCATGTTCTGCTCGATGTACTGCAAGGTCATGCCCTTGAACAGCGCGCGCTTCGGGTCGGCGTGGAAAAAACAGGCGGAAATGCCGATTTTCAGCATGCGTAGCACGTGGGGCCCGGCGCGCGTGGTGGCGCGCCGACGCTCACATCGCCTCGCCGAAAATCCGCTCGAAGTCGGCGCGCGTGCATTTGCGGGGATTGGTCTGGTGGCAGGTGTCGTTGATCGCGACGTCGACCAGCGCCGGGATATCGGCTTTGGTCACCGGCCGCTTGGCCGCGTGCCCGGACAGCGTCGCCGGAATCCCGAGGTCGCGCTTGAGGGTCGCCAACCAGTCGATGAAAGCTTTCGCATTCGCTTCCGGCGACGCGCCGGCCGCGCCGGCGCCGACGACGTGGGCGAGCTCCGCCATTTTCGCCGTTGCGCTTTGCAGATTGAAGCGCATCACGTGGTCGATCATGATGCCGTTGGCCAGCCCGTGATGAAGATCGGCGACCGTCGACAGCGCGTGCGCGCAGGAGTGGACGGCGCCCAGGTCCTTCTGAAACGCGATCGCGCCCATCATCGAGCTCATAAGCATGTCGGAGCGCGCCTGCAGGTTATGCGGCTCGCGCACCGCGGTGCGCAGCGACCGGGCGGCGATGCGAGCCCCTTCGAGCGCGATGCCGTCGCACAGCGGATGGTAGGCCGGAGACAGGTACGACTCGACGTTGTGGGTCAGCGCGTCCATGCCGGTCGCCGCGGTAATCGCTGGCGGCAGATCGAGCGTCAGCTCGGGGTCGGCGAATACCGCCTTGGCGAGGAGCCGCGGCGAAAAGATGATCTTCTTGATGTGCGTCGCATCGTCGGATATGACGCTCGAGCGGCCGACCTCCGAGCCGGTGCCCGCGGTCGTAGGCAGCGCGACGACATAGGGCAGCTCGTGCTCGATCGGCCGGACCTGCGGGTGATCCCATGCATACTGGAGCACGTCGCCCTCGTGAACGGCCATCAGCGCGATTGCCTTGGCGACATCGAGCGCAGCGCCTCCGCCGAGTCCGATGATCGAATCGGCACGATGCTTGCGGAAGGCGGCGACGCCGTTGGCGACCTGGCTCTTGACCGGATTTCCCCAGATGTCGGAATACACGGCGACTTCGAGCCGGTGCAGCTCGGCGACGAACTTCGAAAGCAGAGGCAACGGGGCGATCCCGCGGTCGGTGACGATCAGCGGGCGCTCGAGGCCCTGCGCGGCAAGGTGCTCGGCAACGAGCTTGCGCGCGCCCGCGCCGAAGTAGATGGCCGTCGGGAAGGCAAATCGCTCGATGCTCATCGGGCGGTCGTGCCTACTTGCTGTGCGTCGCTGATGCGCACGAAGCGAAGCTCGAGGATGTCGCTCGGCCATTGCGCGACGCTGACCTCGGGTCGCATCACCCAGGTCAGCGTGCGGCGATAAAGCGGGAGCAGCGGCAACTCGGCACGCATCAGTCGCAGCGCGTCGCCGACAAGCTGGCGCCGGCGCGCGATGTCGGGCTCGACACGGATCGAATCGATCAGCTGATCGAGACGGGGATTCGAATACCTGCCTCCGTTGAACGTTCCGGGACCGTCGGCGCCATAGCTGTGGACGATCGCATTCAGCATCGGCCAGGGGTCGGTCTGCGGCGACCAGCCGAATTCGAAAAAGCTGGTCGTCGCCTGGGTCAGCTTGGGAAAGAAGGTCGCCGTCGGCCAGGGCTGGAACGTCGTCCGGATGCCCACTTGCGCCAGCATGCCGGTTATCGCCTGGCACACGGCCGCGCGGTAGGCGACGTTGACGCAATCGAGCGTCACCTGGAATCCGTCCGGGTACCCGGCTTCCTTCAGCAGCGCCCGGGCCGCGGCAGGATCGTACTTCGGCCGGCTCTCGAGCTCCGGCACATAACCGTCGAGCAGCCGCGAGACATACGAGCCACTCGCCGTCGCCTGACCGCGCAGTACCTTGGCCACGATGGCGTCGATATCGATCGCGGCGTAGACCGCGCGCCGCACCCGCAGGTCCTTGAAGGGGTTGCGTCCCTTCACGTCGCTGAACTGCAGTTCATCGCGACTCTGATCGAAGCCGAGATACTGCGTTCCGATGTCGGTGATCTGGGCGAGCTTGAAGCGAGCTTCCTTTTGCAGCCGCGGAACGTCCTGGAACGGCGGGTCGATGACCAGGTCGACCTGGCCGGAGATCAGCGCGGCCAGGCGCGTCGCGTCGGACTGGATGACGACGTAAGTCGCCTCGTCGACGTTGCCGCGCCGTCCCCACCAATTCGGATTGGCGACCAGCACGGTGCGCGCGTCCGATTCGTAGCTCTTGAGAACGTACGGGCCCGTGCCGTTGGTGTTGCGCACGGCGTAAGTCTCCTGCTTGGCGTTGTAGTTCTGCGGCTCGATAACGTCGTGCTTGGCGGCCCACGCCTTGCTCATTATGCCGACATAGACCAGCTTTTCCGGCAGCACCGCGTCGGGCGCCTCGAGAAGGAAGTCGACCGTCAGATCGTCCACCTTGCGCGCTTCGATGACGCCGCGCAGCTGAAACGAGCGTTGCGAATTTTTCGCTAGCGCACGTCCGATCGAGAAGACGACGTCATCCGCGACAAACGGAGTTCCGTCGTGAAACTTCACGTTGGGACGAAGCTTGAATCGCCAGCGTCTGGGTTCGACCTGCTGCCATGACACCGCGAGCGCCGGCTCGATCGCGAAGTCGCGATCGCGAGCCACCAGCGATTCGTAGATCTGGCTGACGACGCGCGTCTGGTACAGCAGGGCCAGCGCGTGCGGGTCGAGCGATTGCGGATCGAACGCGCTGGCGAAGCGAAGCGTCGTCGCGCCCACCGGGCCGGCGGCCACACAGGCCGTGAGCAGCACGACGGCGAGCGCTATCCTGCCCAGGCGGCCGATACCGCTCGAAGCTGCTACCCGGGAACCTCGCCTCATATGATCTCGAAATAGCGCTTCATTTCCCAGTCGGTGACCGCGTCGAGCCATTGCCGCCATTCCCATTCTCGGGTGGCCGCGAAATGCTCGACGAAGTCGTCTCCGAACCAGTCCCGCGCCAGAGCGGAATCGCGAAATGCGCGCGTCGTCTCGATCAGCGTGCGCGGTGCGCGCGGAACATTCTCAGCGCCCTGGTTGGTGCCGTGGATCGGTTTCGCGGTCAGCTTCATCTTCTTTTCGATGCCCGACAGTCCGGCCGCAAGCACGGCCGCCGCGGCGAGATAAGGGTTCATATCGGCGCCGGGACAGCGGGTTTCCAGCCGTGTCGATTTCGGCGCGCCGGCGATCACGCGGAAGCTCGCCGTGCGGTTATCGAGGCCCCAGGTAGGCTTGACCGGCGCCCAGAACCCGTCGACCAGCCGCTTGTAGCTGTTGATGGTCGGCCAGTACATCGGGGCGAATTCCATCAGCCCCGACACCTGGCCGGCAAGGTAGCTCTCGAACAGCTTGCTCATGCTATTGCGGCCCTTCGGATCGTAGAACAGGTTCTTCCGCCCGTCCGACAGGCTTTGATGGATATGTCCGGAACACCCCGGGTACTGGGCATTCCACTTGGCCATGAAGCTCGGCATGATGCCGAAGCGCGCGCCGATTTCCTTGGCGCCGGTTTTGAACAATATCGCGCGATCGGCGGCTTCGAGCGCCTCGGAGAACAGGATCGCCACTTCGTAGACGCCGGGACCAGTCTCGGTGTGCAAGCCTTCGATCGGGATATCGAAAGCTCCCATTTCGACCATCAGCGCCTTGAAAAAATCGCGGTTCTGGTTGGCCCGCAGCAGCGAATAGCCGAACATCCCCGGCGTGATCGTCTGCGGTCGCACATAGCCCTTGTCGGCCCACGACTGCGGCGTCTCCGCGAAGTTGAACCATTCGAATTCCATGCCGCACATCGGAACGACGCCAAGCTTCTCGGCGCGCTTGAGCACGCGCTTGAGCAGCTGGCGCGGACAGACCGGATGCGGAACCTCCTTGCCGTTTTTCTGCGCGACGAAGTCGCCGAGGAAGAACGGCACGTCGTCGTCCCACGGGACGTGGCGAAGGGTGCCCAGATCGATCCGGGCCAGCGCATCGGGAAACCCCTTATGCCACCCGGTAAGCGTCGTGTTGTCGTAGCACTGGTCGGTCATGTCCCAGCCGAAGACGACGTCGCAGAAACCGAAGCCCCCCTCGGCTGCGGAAAAGAACTTGTCCTTGTGCAGATACTTTCCGCGCAGCACGCCGTCGATATCGGACACTGCGACCTTGACGCGATTGCCGGGGCTTGCGCGCACGGCGTCCAGGACCTGGTTCGGAGCGATGTTCTGCGGCATCGTATTCCTCGGGTATTGCTCGCGTAGGGTCGCGTTCGAAACGCGCCACGCGTGGCGCGCGGGCGACGTCGATTGTAACCTGCACGACTCGTAAAGCCTATGCGAGGAGAACGCGATCCTCGCGGCAGCTGCTACAGTGCCGCGATGACCGAGGAGCCCGCCGGACTCCATGCCGGCGCCGGACGTGTTTCCGCGCTGGCGTCGCTGCACGTTGCCGTGCTGCTGTTCGGCCTCGCCGGCCTGTTCGGGAAATGGATCGACCTGCCGGCAGCGACGATCGTTTTCGGGCGAACCGCCGTCGCCGCTGCGGTGCTCGGAATGCTGGTCTGGCTGGCACCGGCGGGGCGGCGTGGGTTCGACTGGCGGATGGCGGTCAACGGCGCCGTGCTTGCCGTCCACTGGTTCGCATTCTTCAAGGCGATGCAGATCGCCAATGTCGCAACCGGGCTGCTTGGTTTCGCGAGCTTTCCGTTGTTCGTACTGCTGCTCGAGCGCGCACTGTTGCGCGCGCGTGCGCGCGGCGCCGATTGGGTGATCGCGGGCCTAGTCGTCGCCGGATTGCTGGTGCTGGTGCCCGAGCCCAGTCTCGACAATCGTATCGTGCAGGGCCTGGCGTGGGGCGTGCTCTCGGGTTTTTCGTTTGCCCTGCTCGCGGTGAGCAACCGCGCGCTGGCGGCGCGCCATGCGCCCACGGTGATCGCCTTCTGGCAAAATGTCTGCGCCGCCGCGTGTCTGGCGCCGGCGCTCGCAATTGCTCCGGCGCGGCCCGACGCGCGCGAAGTGGCGCTGCTGCTGGTGCTGGGTGTCGTCTGCACGGCCCTTGCGCACACCTTGTTCATCCGCAGCATGCGCGTGCTGAGCGCACATACGGCCAGCGTGGTCGCGGCACTGGAACCCGTCTACGGCATCGCGCTGGCCGCCATGCTGCTGGGCGAGGTGCCGGACGCGCGGACGCTGGCCGGCGCCGTCCTGATCGTCGGCGCCGTGCTGGCGGCCAGCGCAAGGGCTGCGCGGACGTCGTCAACATAGCGCGCGACGACGCGCTTCGGTATTGTGCGAACAGGGCGACTCAAGGCGCTCAAGGAACGCGACATGTCTTTGCATATCGGAATGGTGGGGCTGGGGCGCATGGGCGCCAACATGGGGCGCCGGCTCGCCTCGGGTGGCGTCGCGGTCACCGGGTTCGATCCGGCCCCGGATGCGCGCGCGGCCTTCGCTGCGATCGCTTCGTGCAACGCGGCGGACGATCTGGAGGCGCTGGTCCACGCGCTCCCGTCGCCGCGCATCGTCTGGCTGATGGTTCCGGCCGGCAAGGGCACCGAGGCGGTCATCGCCGAGCTCGCACCGCGACTTCATTCGGAAGACATCATCGTCGACGGCGGCAATGCGTTCTACAAGGACTCGGTGCGGCGCGCGGTCGAGCTGGCGAGTTACGGCATCCGCTTCATCGACTGCGGCGTCTCCGGCGGCGTCTGGGGCCTGGAGAACGGCTACGCGCTGATGTTCGGCGGGTCTCCGGCGGCGGCGCGCGAAATCGAGCCACTGGTGAAAATCCTCGCACCGGCGCCCGATCGCGGCTGGCTGCATTGCGGTCCCAGCGGCTCGGGCCATTTCGTCAAGATGATTCATAACGGCATCGAGTACGGCATGATGCAGGCGTTTGCCGAGGGATTCTCGCTGCTGAAAGGCAAGCCGGAATTCGAGCTCGACGTCGCGGCGATCGCCGAAATGTGGCGGCACGGCAGCGTCGTGCGCTCGTGGCTGCTCGACCTCACCGCGGAGTTCTTGCAGGACGATGCCGAGCTCGGCGCGGTGGCGCCGGTCGTCGCCGATTCGGGAGAAGGGCGCTGGACCGCCGTGGAGGCGATCGAGCAGGGAATCCCCGCACCGGTGCTGTCGCTGGCGCTGATGATGCGACTGTCGAGCCAGGGCAAGGGGGATTACGGTGAAAAGCTGCTGGCGATGATGCGCAAGGGATTCGGCGGCCACAAGATCACGTCCAACGATTGACGGCGAGGCGAGCGCCCGATGATGGTGATCGTGATGGGAGTCTGCGGCTGCGGCAAGACAACAGTGGGCCGCGCGCTGGCCCGCGAGCTCAACTGCGAATTCCTCGATGCCGACGATTTTCATCCGGCGGAGAACGTCGCAAAGATGGCCAAGGGCGTCCCGTTGACCGACGACGACCGGTGGCCCTGGCTCGACGCCATCGTCGCGGCGATGCACGAACGTGCCGCGCGCGGGCGAGGGGCGGTAATCGCCTGCTCGGCGCTCAAGGAGGTCTACCGCGAGAGGTTGCGCCGCGGCGGTAGTCCAGTCGACGAGGTCCGGCTCGTCTACCTGAAGGGAGATGCTGCGACCATCGCGCCACGGCTCGTCTCGCGCAAAGCCCATTACATGCCGGCCTCGCTGCTGGAAAGCCAGTTCGCCGCGCTCGAAGAACCCGGCGAGGCGATCGTCGTCGATATCCGGCAAACGACGGACGAACAGGCACGGCAAGCAGCCGCCGCACTGCGAGCGACGTCGGATTCGGCTGCATGAGCCAGGAACGCGACTCCGGACCCAAACCCGGCAAGCCCGGACCGGCGACCGAAGTCGCGCACCTCGGGCGCGACCCGCCGCGGCATCTGGGCGCGATCAATACACCGGTCTATCGCGCCTCGACGATCCTGTTCGACTCGGTCGCCGACTATGAAGCGTCGCAGCGAGGTCAATCGAAGAGCCTGAACTACGGCCTGCGCGGCCTGCCCACGGTCACGGATCTGCAGGCGGCGATCGCGACGCTCGAAGGCGGTCACGCTGCGCTCGCCGTGCCTTCGGGCCTGGCCGCGACGACCCTGCCGCTGCTCGCGCTGACCAGCGCCGGCGATCACGTGCTGGTCACCGACTCGGTGTACGGCCCGACCCGGCGTTTTTGCAACAACCATCTGACGCGACTCGGCATCGAAGTCAGCTACTACGATCCGCTGATCGGAAGCGGCATCGAGCGCGAGATGCGACCCAATACGCGCGCTGTATTCCTCGAGTCGCCGGGATCGCTGAGCTTCGAGGTCCAGGATGTGTCGGCGATCGCCGCGGTTGCGCACACCCACGCCGCTCTGGTGCTGCTGGACAATACCTGGGCGACGCCGCTGCACTTTCGCGCCTTCGACCACGGCGTCGACGTCGCGCTGCACGCGGGCACCAAGTATCTGGGGGGACATTCCGACCTGCTGATCGGCCTGATCGTGGGCAACAAGGCAAGCTTTCCGCGCCTGCACCGGCTGTGGACCGATACCGGCGTCACCGCAAGCAGCGACGACTGCTTTCTGGCGCTGCGCGGACTGCGGACGCTGGCGGTCCGTCTTGAGCGCCACCAGGCCAGCGCGCTGCGCATCGCGGGGTGGCTGAAGGACCGGGAAGAGGTCGCCGAGGTCGTTTACCCGGCGCTGCCGGGGGCGCGAGGGCACGAGCTGTGGAAGCGCGATTTTTCCGGCGCCTGCGGACTCTTCGGCGTCATACTCAAACCCGCGCCGAAGGCACGCGTCGAAGCGATGCTGAACGGCATGCGCTGGTTCAAGCTCGGCGTCAGCTGGGGCGGTTTCGAAAGCCTGATTCTTCCGATCAACGACGCCGTGCGCAGCGTGACGCGCTGGGAGCCCGAGGGCCCGTACATCCGGCTGCACGTCGGGCTCGAGGATCCGGACGACCTGATCGACGACCTGGCGGGGGGCTTGGCGCGGCTGCGCGCCTGACAGCAACCTTGCGGCGCGAGACGCCCGGCCCGGCGGACCGACGGGGCGCGATGATCGTTTGACCCTGCTATCGGAATCGTGGACACTTTGCCCGCCCCGTTTCCTTGGCCGCCGACCGTCGTATGAGCAATCTGCTTCCGATGCACGCTCCCCTGGCCACGCTCGATGACGACGCGTGGGACGATCTGCTGAACTTCGTCGAGGAGCGGCGCGTCATTCCGATCATCGGGCCGGAGCTTTTGAAGGTCGAGACCGAAACCGGCCCGCGCCTGCTCTACGACTGGATCGCCGAGAAGCTTGCCGGCAAGCTGAACGTCGACACCGCCAGCCTGCCGCAGCCCTATACGCTCAACGACGTCGTTTGCTGGTTCCTGTCGTCGCATGGCAGGCGCGAAGAGGCCTACACTCGCGTGCGCAGCATCCTGCGCGACGCGAACTTCACGCCGCCGCTTGCGCTCCGCCAGCTCGCCCAGATCACCGATTTCGATCTCTTCGTAACGACGACGTTCGATCCGCTGCTCGAGCAGGCGATCAACGGCGAGCGATTCCAGGGGGCCCAGTCGACCGAGGTCATCGCCTACACGCCCAACCGCGTGACCGACCTTCCCTCGGAGCGCGAGAAGCTGCAACGTCCGGTCATCTACCATCTGCTCGGTCGCTTGTCGGCCTCGCCGACCTACGTCATTTCCGACGAAGACACGCTTGAGTTCGTCTGCGCGCTGCAAAGCGAGCACCTGACGCCGGAGAAGCTTTTTCACGAGCTTGAGCACAACCATCTGCTTTTCATCGGCAGCAATTTCACCAATTGGCTGGCGCGGCTGTTCCTTCGCATGGCCAAGCGCCACCGCCTTTCCGATCCGCGCGACGTCGGCGAAGTGCTGGCCGACAATCATTCGGGCAGCGACGGACGGTTGATGGCGTTTCTCCAGCAGGTGAGCGTGCGGACGCGCATCTACAGCGGCGCAGAGAAGTTCGTCGACGAGCTGCACCGCCGCTGGACGACGCGCCACAGGCCTGCCGACGTACTGGCGTTCGGCGCCTCGCCGCAGCGCTTCCTGCCGCCCGAGCGTGAGATGCCCGATAACGCGGTATTCATCAGCTATGCGCGCGAGGACCTCGCGGCCGTGCAGAAGCTGAAGGCCGGGCTCGACGCCGCGGGTATCAAGACCTGGTTCGACCTGGAGCGCCTCGAAGGTGGCGACGACTACGACCGCAAGATCCAGCGCAATGTCGCGCGCTGCTCGTATTTCATCCCTGTCGTATCGGCAACGACGCAGCGCCGGCTGGAGGGCTACTTCCGCCGTGAATGGAGCTACGCGATCGATCGGGCGCGCAATATCGCCGAAGGCGCGCTGTTCATCCTGCCGGTGACGATCGACGATACGAATGGCGGCGATGCCCACGTGCCGGAGAAATTCAAGGCAGTTCATTTCACCCGGCTGCCCGGGGGCGAAGTTACGCCCGAGTTCGCCCTCCGTCTGCAGGATTTGCTGTCTGCCCGCCACTAAACGGACGCATTCACAGTCACGCCCGGATCAGGCAGCGATTGCCATGCGATTGACCCCGACCGCCCTGCTCGATGAGTAACGACGCCTTTCCGCGGCCGGACAACCCGCGTTCGGAAGCCGCCGTCGACGAACAGCATCCGTGGCTCGGCCTTGCCTCGTTCACCGAGGAGACGCGCGCCTATTTCTACGGGCGCGAGGACGAGATCGCCGAGCTTGGCCGGCGGGTGCAGCGCAAGCTGCTGACGATCCTTTTCGGTCAGTCGGGGCTCGGCAAGACGTCGATTTTGCGCGCGGGCATCGTGCCGCGCCTGCGCCCCGAAGGTTACTGCCCGGTATATGTCCGGATCGACTATTCGCGGGACGCTCCGGAGCCGTCGGAGCAGATCAAGGAGGCCATTTTCCGAGCCACGCAGTCGCTCGGACAATGGACGCAGACGGGCGTCGCGGTCAGCGGCGAATCGCTGTGGGAATTCCTGCACCACCGCGACGACGTCCTGCGCGACGCGTCGGGCAAGACGCTGATCCCGCTGCTGATATTCGACCAGTTCGAGGAAATCTTCACACTTGCGCAAAGCGACGATTTCGGCCGAAAGCGCGCCGCGCAATTCCTCGAGGATCTCGCCGACCTGGTCGAGAACCGCGCGCCGAAGGCGCTCGAAGCCAGAATCGAGCAGGACGAAGCAGCCGCCGAGCGCTTCGACTTCACCCGCGGCGACTACCGGATACTGATCGCGCTGCGCGAAGACTATCTGGCCCATCTGGAAGGCGTGAAGGGCATCATGCCCTCGATCACGCAGAACCGGATGCGGCTCGCCCGCATGACCGGCGCGCAGGCGCTTTCCGCCGTGCTGAAGCCCGGTGGAAAGCTCGTTTCCGAGGAAGTGGCCGAGTCGATCGTGCGTTTCATCGCGGGCGGCTCCGAGCTGCCGAATGCTGAGGTCGAGCCGTCGCTGTTGAGCCTCATCTGCCGCGAGCTCAACAACGCCCGCATCGCGCAAGGACGGACCGAGATCTCCGCCGATCTGCTGGCGGGCTCGCGCGACACGATCCTTACCGAATTTTACGAGCGCGCGCTGGCCGACCAGCCGGCTGGGGTCCGGCAATTCATCGAGGACGAGATGCTCACCGAGTCCGGCTTTCGCGAAAGCCTGGCCGAGGAGCGCGTGCGCAAGGCGTTCGCCGCGGTCGGAGCGCCGCCGGATACGCTGGCGAAACTGGTCGACCGCCGCCTGCTGCGCATCGAGGAGCGGCTCGATTTGCGCCGGGTCGAGCTCACGCACGACGTGTTGTGCAGCGTCGTCAAGGCAAGCCGCGATTTGCGCTACGAGCGGGAGGCGCGCGACGAAGCCGAGCGACAGCTGGCGGCGCAGCGCGCACGGGAGCTCGCCACGCGCAAGGCATTGGTGCGCGCGCGGCAGGTCGCCGCGATTTGCGTGGTACTCGCGATCGGCGCATTGGGGAGCGCCGTTTTCGGCTACCTCAGCATGAAGCGCGCGCAGGAGGCGGAGCTCAAGGCGCTGCAGACGCGCCAGATGGCGGAGACCGCACGCGGCGAAGCGGAAAAGCTTATCGTCTATCTGCTCGACGATTTTTATCTCGAGCTCGAGCCCGTCGGTCGGCTCGACATCGTCGCCGCGTTGTCCAAGCGTGCCATCGACTATTACGCTGCGCTGCCGCCGGAGCTCCACACTGCCGAGACCGACCGCAACCGCGCGCTGGCGCTGGTGCGATACGGGGCCGCACTGCGCACGCAGTCGAAGCTCGATGAAAGCGGCAAGGCGCTGGCGGAGGCTGTCGCCGTCCTGAGCAAGCTGCGCAAGGAGGGCGATCAGTCGGAGGCGACGGCTATCGGATTGGGCCTGGGATTGACCTCCCAGGCGCGCGTCGCGGGCAGCCAGAACCAACGCGCCGATGAACGGGTGTTCGTCAACCAGGCGGTCGGCGTGTTGAAACCCCTGATGGCATCGCCCAATCCTTCGATTCCATTGCGGCGGGCTTACGGGTTGGCGATGATCTTCCTCGGTTTCTCCCAGGGCAATTCCGAGGAGGAAGAGGCGGCGGTGGCGACGCTGGAGGAAGCGCGCAAAGCCTACCGAAGCATTGATGACCTGAAGCTCAACGACCTGCCTTCCGCTGTTGCCTACGCGGAAGCCTCCGCGTGGCAAATGAATGCTCTGCAGGCTTTAGGCCGGAACGACCGGGTCAGGGAGGTTGGCGCCGACGCGATGAAGCTGACCGGCCTGGTGCTCGAGAAGCGTCCCGGAAACATGTCGGCGCTGCGCGCCCGGGCCCTGATGGGGGAAAGCCTGTCAGCCACCGAGGGATTCGATCTGCACGTGCGCAAAGCCCGGGAATTGAGCGAGCAGGGGGCACGCGACTGGGCGGCGATCGTGTCGCTCGATCCCAGCAACCAGATTGCCTGGAACAACCTGGCGAGCGCGCGGCTGGGAATCGGGTTCTGGACGCTCGAGTTGGGTGATGTGCGCGGAGCGGAGGAGCAATGGCGTGCGGCATTGGCGGTCGAACGGAACGTGAACGAATCGGGGATGATCGGCGCCACGCTGTCGCTCGCGGCGGGCTACCTGGCGATGCTCGAAGCGGACTCGGGGGACGCGCCGGCGACCGAATCCGCGCTCGCGGCCAATCGCCGGTTCACCGATCTGGCCGTTCGGGGTCTCGCCGCGGAATCGTTTGGCGCAGCCTATCTGCCGGAGTTCCTGGGCTACTACGGCTTTCCGACTACCGGGATGGGGTATGGACGGTTTGGGCTGCCGCTGGCCACCGGCGACCATGAAACGCTGCGCAGGGAGGCTCGCGCGTCGGCGCGACGCCTCGAGCACATCAAGAACATCAATCCGCAGCAAGAGCTTAGCCGAAACCGCGCGCTCGAGGTTGCGTATCGAACCTCGGCGGCCGCATCGTACCGCATGGGCGACTACCCGGCGGCTGACGCGGATGTCCAAAAGGCACAGGCGATTCGGCGCGGCCTCGCGACGCGCACCTTGGCGGAGGAGCGCGATGCGGACGACCAGCGGATGCTCGCCGCTCTGATCGCGGCGAGACTGCAGCGGTACACCGAAGCGCAAGAGATCATCGAGCCGGTGCTGAAGCGCCATCGGGGGCTGTATGAGCGCAAGGACAACGAGGACCTCACCCAGCACATCCAGTTCGCGCAGGCGCTCTATGTGTCCGCGATCGCCGCGACCGGACAGAAGCCGGCGCAAGTGACCCAGGCTGCCGCCATCATCGACGCCTTGCCACCGCAGATGCGCCGCCGCCTCAGCGTCGTGTACCTGCGCGGCCAAATCGCAGAGGAACAGAAGGCGCGGCACTAACGTTTCGCCACGGACGCGCGAAGGCCTCGCATGGAGAACCCGGCTCCCGGCCCACCTACGACGCCGGGCGGCGATGTCGCCGCTCAAGCGTCCGCGCGCATACGCAAACACCTGGAGCAGGGAGCCCCCTGGGACGCCTGCGATCGTTTCCGCGAAGAGATCGGGAAGCACCCGGGAGACGCGACGCTGCTGTACTGGGGCGCGCTGGCGCACGCGCGGTCAGGCGCCTCGAAGCGAGCGCATGCCTTGCTGGATCAGGCAGAGGCGGCCCGCAGCGAACAAGAGCATCTGGCCGACATCCTGAGCCTGCGCGGGCGCCTGTGGAAAGACGCCTATCAGCGCGCGCTCCACAAGCCCGAAGGCACGGCGATGGCGGAGCGAGCGCGCCAGGAATATCTGTCCGCCTACGGGCTGGAACATGACGTTTATCCAGCCATCAACGCGGCGACGCTCTCGTTGCTCCTCGGTGACCGTGCGGCAGCGTTGAATCTGGCGCAGCAGATAGTCGCACGGCTGTCCGAGCCCGCAAGCCGCCGCACGCTCTGGGACGATGCGACGCTGGGCGAGGCGCAGCTCATCCTAGGCCAATTCGATCACGCGGCGCAAAGCTATGCGTCGGCCTACGCGCGGAGCGTCGGCGATGCTGGCAGCGTGGCGACGATGCGCCGG
>DATBBM010000057.1:0-27455 GCA_036270955.1 Casimicrobiaceae bacterium
TGTGCGATCAGCGACGACGGCGGATCGCGGTCGGCGCATATCGCCGGCTTGCCAGGGCGGAAAACGCCGGCCTTTTCACGTCCGATGTCCTCCCGGGTGGCCCCGAGGTAATCGACGTGGTCGATGGCGACCGACGTGACCACCGCCACATCGGGATCGACGATATTGACCGCGTCGAGACGCCCGCCGAGGCCGACCTCGAGGATCAGCGCGTCGAGCTTCTGCCGGGCGAACAGCCACAGTGCGCCGAGCGTGCCGAATTCGAAATAGGTGAGCGGCGTCCCGGCGCGCGCGGCCTCGACAGCCGTGAAGGCGTCGCACAGTGCGTCATCGGTCGCTTCCGCGCCGTCGATGCGAACCCGCTCGTTGTAGCGCAGCAGGTGCGGCGACGTGTACATCGCGACGCGATAACCGTCGGCACGGAGCATCCGCTCGAGCAGCGCACACGTCGAGCCCTTGCCGTTGGTGCCGGCGACGGTGATTACCGGACGGGCCGGCGCCACGTCGAGCCGGGAGGCGACGCTCTGGACGCGGTCCAGCCCCAGCGCGATCGCCTTGGGGTGCAGCGTTTCCAGATACGCGAGCCACTCGGCAAGGGTGGAGGGCGGGCTCACGGGACGGCGGCGCGGATGCGCCGGGGATGGCGCGTCAGCCGGTCGGCAGCGGCTGCCGCTGCAACAAGGTCAGCAGTTTCGGCAGTTCATCCTTCAGCGCTCGCCGGTCGACGATCATGTCGATCGCTCCTTTTTCCAGCAGAAACTCGGCGCGCTGGAATCCTTCCGGCAGCTTTTCGCGGACCGTCTGCTCGATCACCCGCGGGCCTGCGAAACCGATCAGGGCGCCCGGCTCGGCGATGACCACATCGCCGATCATCGCGAAGCTCGCTGACACGCCGCCCATCGTCGGATCGGTCAGTATCGAAACGAACGGCAGGCGCGCCTTCGACAACTCCTGCAGAACCGCCGTCGTCTTGGCCATCTGGAACAGCGAGCTGACGCCTTCCTGCATGCGCGCGCCGCCGGTCGACGTGATGCAGACAAACGGCACGCGATTGTCGTACGCCACGCGCACGCCGCGGACAAAGCGCTCGCCGACCACCGAGCCCATCGACCCGCCCATGAACTCGAACTCGAACGCCGCGAGCACCAGCGGCGTCGACTTGATGCTGCCTTGCATCACGACCAGTGCGTCGGTCTCCCCGGTTTCCTCCAGCGCCGCCGACAGACGCTCCGGATATTTGCGCGTGTCCTTGAATTTCAGGCTGTCGATCGGCAGCACCTCCGATCCGATCTCGTAGCGCCCTTCCGCATCGAGCAACTGGTCGACGCGCTCGCGCGCGCTCAGGCGCGCATGATGATTGCACTTCGGGCAGACGTTGAGGTTTTTCTCGAGATCGGTCCGGTACAACACGGCTTCGCACGAAGCGCATTTGACCCACAGTCCTTCGGGCATCGACTTTCTGCCCGTTCCCGGCGATGCCTTGATGCGTGGCGGCAAGAGCTTTTGCAACCAACTCATGCGGTCTCCCCCGATCCGTCAGGCGGCGCGTTTGGCGACTTGGTCGACAGCCGCGCGTATTGTAGCCAACCAGGCGCCGGCGCGCGCCGGAGCCTCGTCGGCGGGCCCGCCCTCGATTTCCTCGATCAGGCGGCTGCCGATCACCACGGCATCGGCATGCGAGGCGATCGCCCGCGCGCTGGCCGCATCACGGATGCCGAAGCCGACGCCGACCGGAAGGCCGACGTGCCTGCGTACTTCCGCGAGTCTCGCGGCGACCTCGGCGGTGTCGAGATGCCCCGCGCCGGTAACTCCTTTGAGCGAGACGTAGTAGACGTAGCCTCGCGCCATCGCGGCAACGAGGGACATGCGCGCGATCGGCGTCGTCGGCGACAGCAGGAAGATCGGCGCGAGGCCGCGCGAAACGGCGAGTGCCGCGAAGTCCCGCGCCTCCTCGGGCGGACAATCGACGACGATGACGCCGTCGACGCCGGCCGCGGTTGCCCGCTCGACGAATTCCGGGGCACCCATAGCCTCGATCGGATTGGCGTAGCCCATCAGCACGATAGGCGTCGTCGCGTCGCGTTTGCGGAACGCGGCGACGATCGCCAGCACGTCGGCAAGTCCCACACCCTGCGCGAGGGCGCGCTCGGACGCTCGCTGGACCACCGGGCCATCGGCCATCGGATCGGAGAACGGCACGCCCAGCTCGAGCACATCGGCGCCCGCGCGCACCAACTCGTGCAGCAGTGCCGGCGTGACTGCGGGCGAAGGATCCCCCGCAGTCACGTACGGAATCAGCGCGGTGCGGCCGGCCGCGCGAAGCTTCGCGAAAGTCGCGTCGATACGGTTCACCGGCAAGGCTGGACCGTCGGCTCGCCTCACCGCCGCGACGGATCGCATTCGGGCCGGCAATGGAAGTGCAGGCCCGCGCGCTCGGCAACGGTGTTCATGTCCTTGTCGCCACGACCCGAGAGATTCACCAGCAGCGCCTTTTCGCGCGGCAGGGTCACCGCCAGGCGCGCCGCATGCGCGAGCGCGTGGCACGATTCGAGCGCGGGAATGATGCCCTCGATCCGGCAGCAGTCATGAAATGCCGCCAGCGCCTCGTTATCGGTCACCGTGACGTACTCGGCGCGGCCGCTGTCCTTCAGCCATGCATGCTCGGGGCCGACGCCCGGGTAGTCGAGCCCGGCCGATACCGAATGCGTCTCTACGATCTGACCGTTGGCGTCTTGCAACAGATAAGTGCGATTGCCGTGCAGCACGCCTGGGCGGCCGGCGGTCAGCGAGGCCGCGTGCCGGCCCGTTTCGATACCGTCACCCGCCGCTTCGACGCCGATCAGGCGGACCCGCTCGTGCGGAATGTACGGATGGAAAATGCCTATCGCGTTCGATCCCCCGCCGACGCATGCGATCACCGCGTCCGGCTGGCGGCCGATCATTTCCGGCATCTGCGTAAGGCATTCGCGGCCGATGACCGTCTGGAAATCCCGCACCATCATCGGATACGGGTGCGGCCCGGCGACGGTGCCGATGATGTAGAACGTATCCTCGACGTGCGTCACCCAGTCGCGCATCGCCTCGTTCAGGGCGTCCTTCAGCGTCTTCGAGCCCGATTCGACGGGAACGAGCTCGGCGCCCAGCAGCTTCATGCGGAAGACGTTCTGCGCCTGGCGTCTGACGTCCTCGGACCCCATGTATACGACGCATTGCATGCCAAAGCGCGCGGCGACGGTCGCCGCAGCGACGCCGTGCTGCCCTGCCCCGGTCTCGGCGATCACGCGCCGCTTGCCCATCCGCCGGGCGAGGAGCGCCTGCCCGATGCAGTTGTTGATCTTGTGCGCGCCGGTGTGGTTCAGATCCTCGCGCTTGAAATACAGCTGTGCGCCGCCGAGCTTTTCCGACCATCTCCGGGCGTGGTAGACCGGGCTCGGCCGGCCGACGTAGTGCTTGAGCTCGTACTCGAATTCGGCGATGAACTCGGGGTCGGTCCGGTAGCGGGCGTACTGCTCGCGCAGCTCGTCGAGGGCGTGGATCAGCGTCTCGGCCACGAACACCCCGCCGTACGGCCCGAAGTGGCCGCTGTCGTCGGGAAGCGCGTACCGTACGTCAGCCATCTGCATCACGCACTCCTCGGATGAACGCGGCGATCTTCGCCGGGTCCTTGATGCCTTTGTGCGGTCTGCCGTCGTCACCGGTGATCTCTACGCCGCTCGATACGTCGACCGCCCAGGGCCGCAATGCCCGGATCGCAGCGCCGACGTTGTGCGGCGCGAGCCCGCCGGACAGGATCAGCGGTTGCGCGAGTCGCGCGTCGAGCCGCGTCGCCACGGCATGCCAATCGAAGGTTCGGCCGGTCCCGCCCGGCATCCCGCCGGGCTCAAACGCGTCAAACAACAGGCCCCGCGCATCGCGGTAACGCGAAGCGTATTGTAGCAAATCGACGTCCTGCCGCACCGGAACCGCCTTGATGTAGGGCCGTGCGAACGACGAGCAGAGCGCCTGCGGCTCGTCGCCGTGAAATTGGAGGACGTCGAGCGCCACCGCGTCGAGCGTGGCTCGCACTTGGGCCGGTTGCGGATCGACGAACAGGCCGACCACCGTCACGAACGCCGGCACCGCGGCGGCGATCGCGCGCGCCTGCTCGAATTCGACCTTGCGCGGCGTTCCCGGCCAGAAGACGAGGCCGATGGCATCGGCGCCGGCGCTCGCCGCAGCGAGCGCATCGTCGATGCGCGTGATGCCGCAGATCTTGACGCGCGTGCGCGATCCGGGCTTCATCGTGCGTGCATCGCTTTCAGGCACCGAATAGACGAACCGGCGCGTGCGTCGACGGAAGATTCCACCGCGGCGGGTAGTCGATGCCGGTCAGGTACAGACCGTCGGGAGCGAACGTCGGCGCGGCGCGCGTGCGATCGCGACCGGCCAGCAATTCGGCGATCCACGCCGGCGGATGGCGGCCGTTGCCGACATACACCAGCGCGCCAACGATGTTGCGCACCATGTGCTGCAAAAAGGCATCGGCGTGAAAATCAAGGCGGATCATGTCATCCTCGCGCCCGATGTCGAGCCGGTCGAGCATACGCGTGGCCGATTTCGCCTGGCACTCGGCGGCGCGAAAGGCCGAAAAATCGTGTCTGCCCAGCAGCGCATCGGCGGCGGTCCGCATAAGGTCGAGCGCAAGCGGCCGATGGTACCAGCCGACGCGTCCGGCGAGCAGCGCCGGCCGCACCGGCCGATCGAGCAGCAGATAGGTATAGTGCCTGCCCGTCGCCGCGAAGCGCGCGTGGAACTCCGCCGGCACAACGAGACCCCAGCGTACCGCGATCGATTGAGGCAGCAATGCGTTGACGCCGCGAACCCAGGCGTTGTCGGCGCGATCCGCGTCGGTGTCGAAGTGCACGACCTGGATCGTGGCATGGACGCCGGCATCGGTCCGTCCCGCCGCCACTGTCGACAACGGCGCATCGGCGATCCCCGACAGCGCGTGCTCCAGGGCGTCCTGCACGCCGGTGCCGTCGGCTTGCGTCTGCCAGCCGTGAAACGGCGCCCCGTCGTATTCGAGGCCAAGAGCGATTCTCATCGGACCTGCTCAATCGACATTGTCGTCACCGGGCAGCACCGTGCAAAGGGCGTGCTCCGGAAACAAAAACGGCGGCATGCGCTGCCGCCGTTTTTCCCCGCGAGGCTGCGCGGCTAAGCGAGCTTGGACAGCAGCGTGGTCGCCTCGGCCTTTTGCTCGTCGTCACCCTCGTGCAGTACTTCCTGCAGGATTTCGCGCGCGCCCTCGACGTCACCCATCTCCTGGTAGGCCTTGGCCAGATCGAGCTTGGTGGCCGCGTCGTGCCACTGCCCATCGAGCACCGACGGCGTCGGATCCTCGAAGGTGGAGCGGTCTGGATCGAACGCGAGGTCGAGCTTGTCGAGCTCGATGGCCGCCGCCGGCCGTGCAAGCTGCGGTGCCGGCGCGCCCGAGGTGGCGAACGCGCGCTCGGGCTCGGGCGCCGGCTTGGGCTGCGCCGCGGGCGGCGCTGCGCGAACCGGCTCGTCCAAGTGGAAGTCGAGATCGAACTTCGGAACGGATTCGGGCTCCAGGCTGACGCTGTCATGAAGCGGCGCAAACTTGTCGCTCGAGGGTTTGGACGCGGTGCTCGGCGCCGGGCTCACAAACCCCGAAGTCTTTTCGAACGGCATCATCGAATCGCTGGCGGCGCGACTGGATTTGGCAACTTCCTGCGCCGCTCCGGCGAGTATCGCCGCCGGCGTCTTTGGCTCTTCACCCGAGCTCGGTGCCAGCGAAATATCGTCATCGAGCGAAAAGTCGAGCGGTGTGGCGGTCCGCGGCTCGGCCTTGTGCTCGGGTGGCACCGAAAACACCTGCGTATCGCTGATCGGAGGTTCAGCTGCGGCAGCGGCGGCCGCTGCCGCCGGCGTCGCCGCGAATGCCGAGGCGCCGCCGGCCTCGCTGAACAACGGATTCGCCGGATCCAGCTGGCGGCCGAGCGCCATCGCCTTCTGCCATACCTCGCCCTGGCCTCCCGATACAGAATAGAGCTCGCTGGCGACCGTTTCGAACGCGGACGGCTTGTTGTGCTGCGAATGGATCTCCAGCAGCTTGAGGTAGATCTCCTGCCGCTGCGGATCCTTCTTCAGCGCATCCTTCAGGATTTCCTCCGCCTGCGCGTCGCGGCCATACGCTAGATAGACCTCGGCTTCCGCGATCGGATCGACCTCGTCGGTGTCGATGTTGCCCAGACCTTCGCGGCTAAAATCGCTCGCCAGCGAGTTGTCGCCGGTGTTGACGACACCGCCGCCGGTCGAGCCGAAGACGGTGTTCGTCTTGATGTCGGTGCCCGAGATGATGCTGTCCTCGAAACGCGTGGTCTTGCGCCGGCGTGCAGCGACGATGCCGGCGATTCCCGCGAGCAGCACCAGCAAGCCTCCACCGATCGCCCAGGTCGGCGTGTTGCCGAACAGGTCGTCGACGAATGACGGCTCGGGCTTGGTCGGCGCTTTCTTCGGCGGAGCCGCCTTCGGCACGACGGCCTTCGGCTCAGCCTTGGCTTCGGGCGCCTTGGTTTCCGGCGGCGGCGATTGCGGTGCCTTGGTTTCCGGCGATGGCGCAGCAGGTGGCGGCGTGACAACCGTCGGTGCAGCGGCGCTCGGCGCAGGCGCACTCGGCGCGGAAACGGCGGGCGCAGCGGGCGGCGGCGCGACGGCCGCGGGGGCCGGCGCGGGTGTCGGCGCTGCCGCTGAAGGCGCGGGCGCCGGCGTGACCGCAGCTACCTTCGGCGCTTCTGCGGGCGCCGGGGTCGCCTTGCTCTTGCCAGCCTCTGCGCTGGCCTGCAGCGACGACATCGTCTGATTCTTGAGCTCGACCGCGCGCTGCAGATCGCGCACCGTCTTCTCGAGCTCGGCGACGCGCGAATTGGCTTCGCTCAGCGCTTTTTCCTTGGCAGCGAGGTCCTCGGCCAGCGCCGTTCCCGAAGCGGCGCCCTTGCCGGGTTCGCGCGATACGCGCAACTGATCCCTGCCCGGCTGCGCAGCACTCGCCTTGTCCTCGACTGCCGTCGTGATCCTGCCGCTCGCTGATTGCCTTGCTGCAGTCGCATCGGTTGCGGGCGCAGCACCGGCCACGCGGTCGCGATAAGCACGCCAGTCGGCGGCTTGCGCTCTGACGACCTGAGTTGCCTCGCTTTGCGGTACTGCCGCGATCTGACCGGCCTGCGGCACGGTCACGATCTGTCCGGTGCGCAGCCGATTCATGTTGCGGTCGTCGAAAGCGTTCTCATTGCTGCGGAACAGAGCGACCAGCATCTGCTCGAGGCTGACGTTTTCGGGTTTCGTCTGCTGAGCGATCTTCGATAGCGTGTCGCCGCGCTTGACCGTATAGGCCGACCCGGCGGAGGGCGTACCCTCGGCGGGCGCAGCTGCGGCCGATCGGCGCGCAGCGGGCGCAGCCGGCGCGGCGGCAGCAGCGGCGGGCGCAGCGGGTGCGGCCTGAGCGCGCGCAGCGGCAGCGGATCCCGCCTGGGCGCGGATCGGCGCCGTGGGCTCGACTGCCTGCGTTTCAGTGCTGCTCGGTGGATCGAGCAGGAACGTGTAATCGCGCACGACGCGCCCGGTTGCCCAGTTGAGCTCGACCAAGAGATCGAGGAAGGCGTCGTTGACCGCTTGCGAAGTCGTTACGCGCAGGTAAGGTGCACCGTTCGCGGTCTGCTCGACGACGATCCGCGCGCGCGACATCGCTGATGGATATTGAACGTTGTTGTCGCGATACACCGCCGGATCGGCGATTCGTGCGCGCAAGGTGTCGAGTTCGTCCTTTTGCGCCGATGTCAGCTCGATCGTTGCTGACAGCGGTTGCCCGAGGGCGGATTGAACCGTGAGCTTGCCCAGGCCCAGTGCGAACACCGAGACGGGGAGCGTCAGGGCGCCCGCCAACAGCCCGCAGGTGATATAGGGTTTTGCTCGCATGCCGACCTCAGTAGGCTTATTTGCTGACCTAACTTAACATCATGGAGTTAGCGGTGCAAGCTAAACCTCAGTATTAGCTTGATTTTTTGTCCCGGAAACCGGGCTCGGCAATGCAGCGATCGCGTCGGTCCCGGTTCCGCGCAAGCGCTACCGGTAGGGTCAGGGATTCCGACGGCTACAAGACCTTGTATATGCTCGCCGCGGTCGAAGCAGCGGCGCGGCTGTTGTAACCGCGTCGCTCCGCTGTGCCGGAGTCCGCCCAGGCTTAGCGCCCGAGCATAAAACCGGGCAAAAACGCGAGCTTCAGCCGACCAGTCGAGGCGCATGTCATAAGCCAAAGCCTCGGGCATCGCGCGTACGGGCCGCTCATCGCGCCAACAGGATACGCAGCATGCGGCGCAGCGGCTCGGCGGCGCCCCACAGCAACTGATCGCCCACGGTGAACGCGCCCAGATAGCCGTCGCCGAGCGCAAGCTTGCGCAAACGACCGATCGGAATCTCGAGCTTGCCGGTGACCGCGGCAGGCGTGAGCTCGCGCATGCTTGCCTCGCGTTCGTTGGGCACGACGCGGACCCACGCGTGCGCGTCGGCAAGCATCTTTTCAATCTCGGGCAGCGGAAGATCGCGCTTGAGCTTGATCGTCAGCGCCTGGCTGTGACAGCGCATCGCACCGATCCGCACGCAGATCGACTCGATCGGAATCGGCTGCGCCTCGCGGCCGAGGATCTTGTTGGTTTCGGCCCCGCCCTTCCACTCCTCCTTGGAGGCGCCGTTGCCCATGTCTTCCGCGATCCAGGGAATCAGGCTCCCCGCCAGCGGCACGCCGGTGTGCTCGGTCGGGAACCGCCCGTCGCGCAGGATGCCGGCCACTTCGCGGTCGATATCGAGAATCGACGATGCCGGATCGTCCAGCAGTTCCTTCGCGGCCAGATGAGCCTCGCCCATCTGCTGCAGAAGCTCGCGCATGTTCTGCGCGCCGGCACCGGACGCCGACTGGTAGGTCATGCACGTCATCCATTCGACCAGGTCGCGTTTGAGGAGGCCGGCGAGCGCCATCATCATCAGGCTGACCGTGCAGTTGCCCCCGATGTAGTTCCTGACGCCTCGCGCGACAGCCGCTTCGATGACGTTCATGTTCACCGGATCGAGCACGATCACCGCGTCGTCAGCCATGCGCAAGGTCGAAGCCGCGTCGATCCAGTAGCCCTTCCACCCGGCGGCGCGCAACTTGGCGTGCATCGGCTTGGTCCAGTCGCCGCCCTGGCAGGTGATGATCGTGTCGAGCCCGGAGAGCGCGCGTACGTCGAACGCATCCTTGAGCGTCGCGCCGGACTTGCCGATGCTGGGACCCGGAGCACCGGCGTTGGAGGTCGAGAAAAAGACCGGCTCGATGAGATCGAAGTCCTTTTCCTGGAGCATGCGCTGGATCAGCACCGATCCGACCATGCCCCGCCATCCGACAAAACCCACCCGCATCATCGGTATTCTCCTGGACGTCAACCCGGCAGCGTCGCGGCAAATGCGGGCCTGAGTCGCGCCATCAGATACGCATCGACATAGCTGCCGTTGCGATACGCATAGGCGCGGCAAGTGCCTTCGATCGCGAATTCGAACTTGCGATAAAGCGCCAGCGCCGCGAGGTTGTCGGTAAAGACCGTAAGCTCCAGCCGCTGGTAATTGAGCCAGCCATCGGCGAGCTCGATCGCAGCGTGCATCAGCGCCGTACCGACGCCGCGCCGCTGACGGTCGTCGCGCACGGCCATGCCGATGTCGCCGACATGTCTGCGTCGCGGCGACTTCGACGCGGCGCGCAAGCCCATATTGCCGACGACTTCGCCGGCGATGGTGGCGACCAGCAGGTAGTCGGTGGTCACGGCTTCGGCGAGCCGCCGGCGCCACATTTCCACCGAAGGGTACGGCAGCTGCAGCGTTCCCGCGATCGCCCGGGCGCCGAGAAAGGTCGCGTGTATCGCCTCGGCATCGCCCGGCTCGGCACGGCGCACGACCACAGGATGTCCGACGATGCTCATGATCCCCCCGCGCTTGCCTCACTGGCCAATTCGGCCGCTGCGCGGCGCCACGCGGTGGCGCCGTTGACGCCTTGGAGCGGTCCGGTGGCGCTCATTGCAGTGCGGCGAGGACGCCGTCTCCCATGGCCCGCGTTCCGACGGTACGCTCGCCCCGCGACGCGATGTCGGGTGTTCGCAAACCCTGCGCGAGCACCTTACGCACCGCGCCCTCGATGCGCGCCGCGACGTCGGCGCGGCCGAAGCTGTGGCGAAACATCATCGCCAGCGACAGGATCGTCGCCAGCGGGTTGGCCTTGTCCTGCCCGGCGATGTCCGGCGCCGATCCGTGGATCGGCTCGTAGAGTCCCTTGCCGTTCGCATCCAGCGAAGCGGACGGCAGCATGCCGATCGAGCCCACCAGCATCGACGCCTCGTCGGAAAGGATGTCGCCGAAGAGATTGCCGGTCACGATGACGTCGAACTGCTTCGGATTGCGCACCAGCTGCATCGCCGCATTGTCGACGTACATGTGCGAGAGCTCGACGTCCGGATAGGCTGCACCAACCGAGGTCACGACCTCGCGCCAGAGGATCGACGTATCGAGCACGTTCGCCTTGTCCACCGAGCACAGCCGCTTGCGGCGGTTGCGCGCGATCTCGAAGCCGACCTGCGCGATGCGCCGGATCTCGGGCTCGCCGTAGACCATCGTGTCGAACCCCTCGGCTTCGCCGGCGGCATTGCTGCGGCGTCCTCGCGGCTGGCCGAAGTAAATATCGCCGGTCAGCTCGCGCACGATCATCAGGTCTAGCCCGGCGACCACCTCGGGTTTCAGCGTCGACGCGCCCGCGAGCTCCGGATAAAGGATCGCCGGACGCAGATTCGCGAACAGGCCGAGCGCCTTGCGTATGGCGAGGATGCCCTGCTCGGGCCGAAGCGCGCGCGGCAGCGTGTCGTAACGCGGCCCCCCGACAGCGCCGAGCAGGATCGCATCGGCGCGCCGGGCCAGCTCGAGCGTCGCATCGGGCAACGGCTGTCCGGCCGCGTCGTAGGCGGCGCCGCCGATGGGCGCGGTCTCGATCGCCAGGTCCAGGCCCTCGGAACGCAATCGCTCCAGGACGCGAACGGCCTCGGCGACGATGTCGACGCCGATGCCATCGCCGGGAAGGACCGCGATCTTCACGGCAATCTCGGGGCGCGACGGCGAACAGCGCGAGGAGCAGCTTCTGGTTGTCCGCTTCGCTCCGTCGTCGTCTCTTCGTCCGGTCGTCCGGTCAGAAGAGCCACGGCTGCTCGACTTTTCGCTTGGCCTCAAACGCGGCGATTTCGCCGGCGTGCGTCAAGGTCAAGCCGATCTCGTCGAGGCCATTGAGCAGGCAGTGCTTGCGAAACGGCTCGACCTCGAACCTGAACGTAGTGCTGCCGTCGGTCGTGGCGACCGTCTGTCGCTCGAGATCGATCGTCAGCCTGAAGCCGGGAAACGCGGCGACTTCGTCGAAGAGCCGCGCGACCTCGTTTTCGGAGAGCACGATCGGCAGCAAGCCGTTTTTGTAGCAGTTGTTGAAAAAGATATCGGCGTACGAAGGAGCGATCAGCGCGCGAAAGCCGTAGTCGGCAAGCGCCCAGGGCGCGTGCTCGCGCGAGCTGCCGCAGCCGAAGTTGCGGCGCGCCAGCAGGATCTGCGCGCCGTGATACCGCGGCTGGTTCAGGGCGAAGTCCGGGTTCTGCGGCCTGCGCGCGTGATCCATTCCCGGCTCGCCCTTGTCGAGATAGCGCCAGGAGTCGAACGCGTTCAAGCCGAAGCCGGTCCGATTGATCGACTTCAGAAACTGCTTCGGGATGATCGCGTCGGTGTCGACGTTGGCGCGATCGAGCGGCGCCACCAGCCCGGTCAGAATGCGAAACGGCTGCATCGGTCACCCTTTACGAATGTCGGCGCACGTCGACGAAATGCCCGGCGATCGCCGCAGCCGCGGCCATTGCCGGGCTGACCAGATGCGTGCGGCCGCCGGTCCCCTGCCTGCCTTCGAAATTGCGGTTCGACGTCGATGCGCACCGCTCGCCGGGCTCGAGGCGATCTTCGTTCATCGCCAGGCACATCGAGCAGCCGGGCTCGCGCCATTCGAAGCCGGCCGCCATGAACACGCGATCGAGCCCCTCGCGCTCGGCCTGCGCCTTGACCAACCCAGAGCCGGGCACGACCATCGCCACCTTGACGTTGTCCGCCTTGTGCCGGCCGCTGACCACCGCGGCGGCCGCGCGCAAATCCTCGATGCGCGAATTGGTGCACGAGCCGATGAATACCTTGTCGACGCGTATGTCGGTCATCGGCGTGTTGGGGACGAGCCCCATGTACAAGAGCGCGCGCTCGATGCCGTCGCGGCGCGTCGGATCGCGCTCCTTGTCCGGGTCCGGCACGCGGCCTTCGATCGTCGTCACCATCTCCGGCGACGTCCCCCAGGTCACCTGCGGGGCGATCGTCGCCGCATCGATCGTGACGGTGCGGTCGAACTTCGCGCCGGCATCGGACTTGAGCGTGCGCCAGTAAGCGACGGCGCGGTTCCACGTTTCGCCGCTCGGCGCGAACGGACGACCGTTGAGATACGCGATCGTCTTGTCGTCGACGGCGATCATTCCGGCGCGGGCGCCGGCCTCGATCGACATGTTGCACACCGTCATCCGCCCTTCCATCGACAGCGCTTCGATTGCCAGGCCGCCAAACTCGATCGCATGGCCGCTGCCGCCCGCGGTGCCGATCTTGCCGATCACGGCGAGCGCGATGTCCTTGGCCGTGCAGCCGAACGGCAGCGCGCCGTCGACCCTGACCAGCATCGACTTCGACTGGCGCGTCAGCAGGCATTGCGTCGCCAGAACATGCTCGACCTCGGTGGTGCCGATGCCGAAGGCGAGGCAGCCGAACGCTCCGTGCGTGCTGGTGTGCGAATCGCCGCAGACGACCGTCATCCCGGGTAGGGTCGCGCCATTCTCCGGTCCGATGACGTGCACGATGCCCTGTCGCCGGTCGCGGAATGGAAAATAGGCCTTGGCACCGTACTGTCGCATGTTGGCGTCGAGCGCATCGACCTGCACGCGCGAGGTCGGGTCCTCGATGCCTCGATCCCAATGCTGCGTCGGCGTGTTGTGATCGGCGGTGGCGACGATCGATCCGACGCGCCACGGCTTGCGCCCCGCAAGCTTCAGACCCTCGAATGCCTGCGGGCTCGTCACCTCATGCACCAGATGGCGATCGATGTAGAGCAGCGCGGTGCCGTCCGCTTCGCGGCGAACCACATGGCTGTCCCACAGCTTGTCGTAGAGGGTACGGGCGGTCATCGGAAGCCGGCGCAATCGTGTCCGTGAGCCTTGAATTATTGCACAGCAGCAACGCGACCGTAAGCGGACGCCGCGGCAGCCTTACCCGGCGACTCCCTGCCTCGCCAGCCACCCGGCGACTTCGTCGCCCACCCGCGTCGCATACGCGTCGAAGGTCGGCACGTCGAGCGAACGAAGCCAGGTCAACTGGCGCCTGGCGAGCTGGCGCGTCGCCGCGGCGCCTCGCTCGCGCAACGCATCGCCGTCGCCATCGCCATCGATGAACCGCCAGGCCTGACGGTATCCGACGCAGCGCATCGACGGCATCGACGCGTCGAGGCGGAAGCGCCGGCGCAGGTTCGCAAGCTCGTCGACCAGGCCGGCGGCGAGCATTGCGTCGAAGCGGGCCCCGATTCGCCGATGCAGCTCTGCCCGGTCGTTCGGAACCAGCGCCAGCGACACCAGGCCGGCTTCGGCGGGACTTCGCCGCGCGCCTTGCAGCGCCGAAAGCGGCCGGCCCGACAATTCGTACACCTCGAGCGCGCGCTGGATGCGCTGGCTGTCGGTCGGATCGAGGCGCGCCGCCGTCGCAGGATCGACGCGAGCCAGCTCGGCATGCAGCGCCGGCCAACCCTCGTCGGACGCACGCGCGTCAAGGCGCGCCCTCAACGCGACATTCGCCGGCGGCAAATCCGACAGACCTTCGCGCAGCGCCTTGAAGTAAAGCATCGTGCCGCCGACCAGCAGTGGAATGCGGCCGCGCGCGCGAATGCCGGCGATGGCGGCGAGTGCGTCGATGCGAAAGCGTGCCGCCGAGTAGGCCTGGTCTGGATCGATCAAGTCGATCAGATGATGCCGGACGCGGGCGCGGGTCTCGGCGTCGGGCTTGGCCGTGCCGATGTCCATGTCGCGATAGACCTGCGCCGAATCGACGCTGACGATCTCGACCGGCAGCCTCGTCGCGAGCTCCAGTGCGACCGCGGTCTTGCCCGACGCGGTCGGGCCCATCAGCAAAACCGCCGGCGTCATCGCCCGCGCATGAACAGGCGATCGAGATCGGTGAGCGTCAGCTGGTACCAGGTTGGTCGCCCGTGATTGCACTGTCCCGCCCGCTCGGTGGCCTCCATTTCGCGCAGCAGCGCGTTCATCTCCGCGATGCCCAGGGCGCGGTGCGCGCGCACCGCGCCGTGACATGCCATCGTCGACAGCAGCTCGTCGCGCTGCACGGTCAGCACGCGGCTCCCGCCGTATTCGCGCACGTCGGCGAGCACCGCGCGTGCGAGCGCGACGGTGTCGGCGTCGGCGAGCAGCGCCGGGATGCCGCGCACCGCCAGCGTCGACGGGCCGAGCACCGACAGCGAGAAACCGAGCGCGGACAGGATTTCCGCGTTTTCGTCGGCAGTCGCGACTTCCAGCGGATCGGCGGCAAAGGTCGCCGGGACCAGCAGCGGCTGCATCGGCATTGCACGGTCGAGCGCCGTCTTGAGTCTCTCGTAGAGGATGCGCTCGTGTGCCGCGTGCATGTCGATCAGCACCAGACCGTCGCGGTTCTGCGCCAACACGTAGATTCCGTGCAGCTGCGCCAGCGCGAAGCCCAGTGGATGCTCGCTGCCGTCGGGCAGATCGGGCCGGTCGGTCGGCGTCGTGCGCTGCCCGAAGAGCCTCGCATAAAACGATGCAGGCTCCGCCGTGCCGAGCGTCATCACCGCCTGCCCCGAATTTTCGGCCACGCGCCAGTCGCCGGACAGCGATTCGCTCGCGCGCGCGATCGGGGGAATGCGCGCCGCGGCCGCGCCGAGACGTTCGGCCGCGGATATCGCGGGCTGCTCGGCCGCGGTCGCCGCCAGCGCTTTTTCGACTGCGCGACGGACGAATTGATGGATCGCGCCGCTGTCGCGAAAACGCACTTCGCTTTTGGTCGGATGCACATTCACATCGACGATTCGCGGATCGATGGAAAGCCAGAGCGCATAAGCCGGCTGCCGGTCATGGTGCAGCACGTCGCGGAACGCTTCACGCAGCGCATGCGACAGGATGCGGTCGCGTACGTAGCGGCCGTTGACGAACAGGTACTGCGCCTCGCGCGTCGCCGTCGCGTATGCCGGTCGCACGACCCATCCCGCGAGATCGAGACCGGGCCCCGGCTCGTCGACCGGCGCCGCGTGCGCCGCGAATGCGTCGCCGAGCAGTGCGTCGACGCGGGCGCGCCGTCCTTGCGGCAGCAGGCGATGCTTGACGCTGCCGTTGTGCTGCAAGGTGAAGCCGACGTCGGGATGCGACAACGCGGCGCGACGGAACGCTTCCTCGCAATGTCCGTATTCGGTGGCTTCGGTGCGAAGGAATTTCCGGCGTGCCGGCGTGTTGAAATAGAGCTCGTGCACCGCAACTGTCGTGCCGTCCGAAAGCGCCGCGGGCTGCGTTGCATCGATTTCCCCGCCGTCGACTTCGATGCGCCACGCGTGTTCCTTGCCACGCAGCCGCGAGGTCAAGGTCAGGCGCGACACCGCCGCGATGCTGGCCAGCGCTTCGCCACGGAAGCCCAGCGTCGTGATCGCCTCCAGGTCGCCGGCGGTGGCGATCTTGGACGTCGCGTGGCGCGCCAGCGCAAGCGGCAGATCGTCGCGCCCTATGCCATCCCCGTCGTCGGCGACGCGGATCAGCTTGATCCCTCCGCCGGCCAGATCGACGTCGATCTGCCGTGCGCCGGCGTCGAGGCTGTTCTCGAGGATCTCCTTCAGCGCCGCGGCCGGCCTGTCGACGACTTCGCCGGCGGCGATCTGATTGATCAGCTGATCGGGCAGCGGACGGATCGATGGCATCAGCGCGCGAGCCCCGTCGCCCAGCGTGCATAGACGTCGTCGGCGACCCGCGATAATTCCGCCAGCCGCGCGTCGAGATCCCTAAACATGTCGTCGCGGCTTTGCGTCGCGCCCGTCGATTGCGCCGGCAGCTCGCCGGCGCCACTGCCAGCCCAGGTCTCGACCATCTGGCGTGTCATCTCGATATGGCACTGGAAGCCGATATGCTTGTCCAGCGCGTATCCCTGCTGCGGGTTGAATGCATTGGTCAGCACCCGCGTCGCGCCTGGCGGCAACTCGAAGATGTCGTAATGCCACTGGAAGGTGGTGAACTTGTCGCGGCCGCCGAACCATGCGGTCGCGGCGGCATCCGGGACCCTCACTTCGCCCCAGCCGATTTCGGGTGTTCTCGTGCGCGCGACCGATGCCCCCAGCGCCTTGGCAAGGAGCTGGCCCCCCAAACAATGTCCGATGACCGGAATATCGTTGGCGACGGCCTGCCGCAGCAGCGCAAGCAAAGGTGCGTTCCAGGCAAGCGGATCGTTCGCGCTCATCGGGCCGCCCATCATGCCGATGCCGGCGAAGGCGCGGACGTCGCCGGGAACCGATTCGCCCTGATCGAGCGCGATGATTCGATGCGGCACGCGGTGTCGCTCGAGCCACTCGCCGAAGTGGCCCGGCCCTTCGGTCGGAGAAAAGCGGAAAATCGCGACGGGACGCATGGAGAATCGGCGAAGCGCGCCGGTACAATCCGTCATTCTAGCAGCCGGCGCGCACCGTCTATGAGGCGGATCCTGCGTTCGCCCGGCAAACCGAGGAATCAAGATGAGCGAGTTGCGAACCCGTTTCGGCCGTCCGTTGCGTCTGGCGATCATCGGCGGCGGGCCCGGCGCATGGATCGGCGAAGTGCACCGCACCGCTGCCGAGCTGGACGGGCACTGGCGCGTCGTCGGCGGCGTATTCTCCAGCGATGCCGCACGCTCCAGGAGCGGCGGGGTCGCCATGGGGTTCGATGCGGCGCGCAGCTATGGCGACGTCGCCGAGCTGCTCGATCGCGAAAGGCAGCGGCCGGACGGCGCCGAGGCGGTCGCGATCATGACGCCCAATGACACGCATTACCCGTATGCGGTCGCCGCGCTCGACGCGGGCCTCGACGTCGTCGGCGACAAGCCGGTGACGCACGATGCAGCGCAGGCGCGAGATCTGGTCGCGCGCGCCCGGAAAAACGGCAGGATCTACGCGATCGCCCATGGCTATTCCGCGTATCCGATGACCCGTTATGCCCGGCATCTGGTCCGCGAAGGCGTGCTCGGCGCGCTGCGCCTGGTCCAGGTCGAATATATCCAGAGTGGCTTGGCGACGCGGCTCGAGGATGGTCCGTCGAGCAACCGGCTCGCCTGGATCCTGGACCCGCAGCGCAGCGGCCTCTCGCTGGTGATGAGCGCGATTGGCTGCCACGCGCAGCATCTGGCCTGCTTCACCTCCGGCCTCGCGATCGCGCGCGTCGCCGCCGACGCCCGCGCGCTGGTTCCCGGCCGCAAGGTCGTCGATTACACGTCGGCGCTGATGGAGTTCGAAGGCGGCGCCCGCGGAACGCTGACGGTGACCCAGGCCGCCGCCGGCGGCGAGAACGACATCCGGCTTCGCGTCTATGGCGAAAAGGGGATGCTCGACTGGTCGCACCGGGACTTGAGCTATCTGCGCCTGGCGCTGCAGGGGGAACCGGCGCGCGTGATCGGCCGCGGCGACCCGGGCTTGCCGCCGCAAATCATTGCCCTGGGCCGAGCGCCGCGCGGCCATCCGGAGGGCCTGCGGGAGGCCTTCGCCAATATCTATCGCGAGGTGGCGCAGGAGCGGATGGCCCGCGCGCTGGGCGAGACTATCCCCGACGCGCCGTATCCGCGGATCGAGGAAGGCGCGCACACGATGGCGTTCATCGAGGCCTGCGTCGAGTCGCAACGGCGCGGCGGCTGGGTGGCGGTCGAAAAAGCCGGTTGACGGGAAGGATTCCTACAACAAGATCAGACCGCCGCTGATGGCGGCTCCGCAACGCGGCGAGCACGCTGTGCACCGTGGTCGTCTCTCCGGGTGCCGTCATGCGTGTCCTCGTCCTGTGCCTGAGCCTTTGCGGCATCGCGTATCCGGTGGCCGGACACGCGCAAGCCATCCACAAGTGTCTGGCGCCCGAGGGCGTCGCTTACCAGTCGATGCCTTGCGCTTCGGGTTCCGGTGAGGTCGTCATCGCCAGCCTGGATAGCGCCCGCGCCAAGCCCTCCCCGCGCGCCGAGCCGCCCACTGCGACGCCGGCGAGGCGAGAGCCCGGAACCAATTCGAAGCGCGTCTTCTGGCGCACCAGCATCGCGATCGGCATGTCCGACGATGAGGTCCTGAATTTGCCGGCTTGGGGCAAGCCGAGCGCGATCACTCGCAGCAAGGCGGACAAGGGCTGGCACGAGGAGTGGATCTATCGCTGGCGGATGGGCGGGACGAGCCGACTGTCGTTTGCCAATGGCAGACTGACCGGAGTGGAAAGCGCTGCCGCGGTCGAACCGGTGGAAACCCAGGTGAGCTACACCTTGCAATAGCGGCCGCGTCGCCTTCTTCTAGACGACTTCCGTGTCGCGCGTCTCGCCGGCTTCCCGACGAGGCTCAGCCGCGAACGATTTCGGCGTACGCCGAATGATTGTGTATCGACTCGAAATTTTCCGCGGCGATGCTGAAGCCGAGCAGTCGGGCATCGTCGACCAGCCGTGCCGCGACGCCGCGAACGAGATCCTCGACGAACCGGGGCCGGTCGTAGGCGCGTTCGGTGACGAATTTCTCGTCGGCGCGCTTCAGCAGGCCATAAAGCTCGCATGACGCTTCGGCTTCGGCGAGCGCGATCATCTCCGCCAGCGTGATCGCGGCGCCCGGCCTCGGCCGCACGGTGAGCGTCAGGTGCGAGCGCTGATTGTGCGCGCCGTAGTCGGCAATCGCCTTCGAGCTGGGACACAGGCTCATCACCGGCACGATGATCGTCGCCTCGAGCGAACGCTTGCCCGGCGCCGCCTCGGCAACCAGTCTCACTTCGTAATCCATCATGCTTTGCGCCCCGGTCACCGGCGCGCTCTTGCGCATGAACCACGGAAACGCGATGTCGACGCGGCCGGCGTCCGCTTCCAGCCGGACCAGCAAGGCATCGAGGAAGACCGGAAACGTCGCCAGCGACAGCGGCTCCGCGAGCTCATCGATCGCCGCGACCAGCCGCGACATGTGCGTCCCCTTGCGATCCGCCGGCAGTGCGACATAGGCGCTGCAAACGGCGATCGTCGATTGCGGCGGGTCGCTTCCATCGACGAAGCGAATCGGATAGCGCAGATTTCGGATGCCGACGCGGTCGATCGGCAGCTTCCGGACATCCGGGTGCGACTGGACATCGGGTATCAGCGGCGCTTCGGGACGATTCATTGCGGGCGGTTTCGCGTTGAGCGAGGCGCGGGGCGACGGGCTCGACATTGTCTCACAGCAGCGGCGACAGGATCGCCGGCGGCGGCGAACGGCCGGCTTCGAACGGCGTTCGTATCATCGCGAAAGAGCAGCGGTCAGCGCGCGCTCGCCGGATGCGCAAGGCCGAAGTCGCCTGGTTGGCCGGACGCCGAGCGGAAGCGAGCCGCGATCGACGCAGCGATGCCCTTGGCGTCGAGGCCGCAGTGCGCGAGCTGCGATGCGGGGTCGCCCTGATCGATGAAGGCATCGGGCAGCCCGAGTTGCAACAGCGGCACCGCGATGCCCCGCACGGCGAGCGCTTCGGCGACGGCGCTGCCGGCACCGCCCGCGACGACGTTTTCCTCGATCGTCACCAGGCCTTCGTGCGTGCGCGCCAGCCTGATACAAAGCTCCACGTCCAGCGGCTTGACGAAGCGCATGTTGGCGACGGTTGCGTCGATTTGCTCGGCTGCGGCGAGGGCCGGTGAGAGCATGCTGCCGAACGCGAGCAGCGCAAGGCGCTGCGTCCGTCGCCCCGATTCGCGGCGCAACTCGCCCTTGCCGATCGCCAGCGCGCGCATTTCCCGGTCGACCACGACGCCTGGACCGGCGCCCCGCGGGTAACGTACGGCGCTCGGCGTGTCCAGCGTGTACGCGGTGTAGAGCATGTCGCGGCACTCGTGCTCGTCGGCGGGCGCCATTACTGTCATGTTCGGCAGGCAGCGCAGATAGCAGAAGTCGAAGCTGCCTGCATGAGTCGGACCGTCGGCGCCGACCAGCCCGGCGCGATCGATGGCGAACATTACCGGCAGGTTTTGCAGCGCAACGTCGTGGATCAGCTGGTCGTACGCTCGCTGCAGGAACGTCGAGTAAATCGCCACCACGGGCTTCATGCCTTCGCAGGCGAGTCCCGCTGCGAACGTCACCGCATGCTGCTCGGCGATGCCGACGTCGAAATAGCGACCGGCATGCTCCTGCGAAAAGCGCACCAGGCCCGATCCTTCGCGCATCGCCGGCGTGATGCCGACCAGTCGCGGGTCGCGCGCGGCCATGTCGCAGATCCAGTCGCCGAATACCTGTGTGTAGGTCGGCTTGCCCGGCGGCTTGGCGACGATGCCGATCTCGGGATCGAAGCGTGTCACGCCGTGATAGAGGATAGGATCCGCTTCCGCCTTCGGATAGCCCTGTCCCTTGCGAGTGACCACGTGCAGCAGCTGCGGTCCCGCCAGCTGCCTGACGTTGGTCAGCGTCCTGCGCAGCGTCTCGATATCGTGCCCGTCGATCGGACCGATGTAGTTGAAGCCGAGCTCCTCGAACAGCGTGCCGGGGAGCACCATCCCCTTCATGTGCTCCTCCCAGCGCCGCGCCAGCGCCTGCACCGGCGGCACCCTGGCCAGCATTTCCTTGCCGCCGCGGCGCACGTAGTTGTAGATGCGCCCCGACAGCAGGCGGGCGAGATAGCTGTTCAGCGCACCGACCGGCTCCGAGATCGACATGTCGTTGTCGTTGAGGATCACCAGCAGATCGGCATTGGCGGCGCCTGCGTTGTTCAAGGCTTCGAACGCCATGCCGGCGCTCATGGCGCCGTCGCCGATTACCGCCACGACCTTGCGCTGCTCGCCCTTCTGCGTGGCCGCGATGGCCATGCCCAGCGCCGCCGAGATGGAGGTCGACGAGTGCGCGGTGCCGAACGTGTCGTACTCGCTTTCGTCACGCCGCGGGAAACCGGCGATTCCGCCCCATTGCCGCAGCCCGCCCATGCTGCCGCGCCGTCCGGTCAAAACCTTGTGCGCGTACGTCTGGTGCCCGACATCCCACACCAGGCGATCATGCGGCGTGTCGTAAACGTAGTGCAGAGCCAGGGTCAGCTCGACAGTGCCGAGATTGGACGACAGATGGCCTCCGCTGCGGCTCACCGATTGCAGCAGAAAGGCGCGCAATTCGGCGGCAAGCGCCGGCAACTGGCTGGCGTCGAGCTTGCGCAGATCGGCGGGGGAGTCGATCGAGTCGAGCAACATCAGCGGTCGATGTCCAATCGCGACAGGCGCTGGCGAGCCCAGCTCTCCGAACCGAGTTGCATCGCGAACATCAGTGGGTGCGCGACGCAACCCAGTCGCCGAGCTCGATCAAGCGCCGCGCCGTTGCGAAGCCGCGGAGCGCCGCGCGTGCGTCGGCGCGAAGCGCCTCGATGCGCTCCCTGGCGGCGGACGGGCCGAGCAGCGAAGCGTAGGTCGTCTTTCGCTGCATCGCGTCCTTGCCCGCGGTTTTGCCCAGGCTCGACGCTGTGCCTTCGACATCGAGTACGTCGTCGACGATCTGGAAGCCTAGCCCGATGGCCGACGCGTAACGGTCGAGTGCGTCGTTCTCGTCGGCACTCATCGGCCGGCCGCAGCCGGCGCCGAGGCGAACCGCCGCCCGGATAAGCGCACCGGTTTTGAGTGCGTGCATGTGCTCGAGTTCATCCAGTGCGAGCACTTCGCCGACCGTCGCGAGATCGATCGCCTGGCCGCCCGCCATGCCCGACAAGCCGGACGCCTCCGCGAGCAGCGCGATCTGCGCGGCGGGTTCTCGCGCCGGCGTGCGGGCCAGCACCTCGAAGGCCAGACTCTGCAGCGCGTCGCCGGCCAGCAGCGCGACCGCCTCGCCGAACGCGACGTGACAGGACGGCTTGCCGCGACGCAGGACGTCGTCGTCCATGCAGGGCAAATCGTCGTGCACGAGCGAATAGGCGTGAATCAGCTCGACTGCCGCGGCCGCCCCGTCGACGTCATTCGGGTCGGCCCCGGCCAGCTCCCCGCCGGCGTAGGCCAGCAGCGCCCGCACCCGCTTGCCGCCCCCCAGGGCGGCATAGCGCATCGCGTCCTGCAGGCGGCGCGGTGAACCGTTCGAGCCGGCCAGCGCACGATCGAGCACGCTTTCGATGCGGCGGCTGCGTTCGCGCGACCAGACTTCCCACGCAAGATCAGGATTCATCGTCCGCGGGCGGCGCGAAAGCCTTCAGAACGCCGCGCTCGAGCATCTGGACCTGCTGCTGCGCGTCCTTCAGAGCCGCCTGGCAGTATTGCAGCAATTCCGCTCCGCGCTTGTACGCAGCCAGCGAATCGGCGAGCGGCAGCTGTCCGCCTTCCATCGTCGCGACGATATTTTCGAGCTCGGCCATTGCGGCCTCGAAACTCGGCGGCGCCTCGGCGGTCTCAGACAAGGACTTGGACATCGGATCGGATGAGCGGCGGAAGGCTGGAATGCGGCGCGCTCTCTTGAAAGGTGTTCAAGAATACCCGATTTGGGTGATCGATGAAACGCGCGCATTCGGTCGCGAATGGAGTTTGCCCGGACCAGGCAATCGCGCTATAATCCGCAGTTCATTTGACGACGCAGCCTTGATACGAAGTCTTTCGTAGCGGGCTGACTTAGCAAAGCGGTTGGGGGGCGGATTCTCGCCTCTTATATTGTTTGTTGGGTTGGCGGTTCACGAAAGGGTAGGCTGATGTCGAATCTCGCTACTGCGGATCGGCTGCTGCACATTGCTTCGGCTACGTCGCAGCTGCCCGTTTCCTCCTATTGCGATCCAACTGTTCTGGCGGCCGAGCAGGACCTGCTGTTCGCGCGCGGACCCGGTTACGTGGGGCACGAGCTGATGGTCCCGAATCCCGGCGACTATCAAACGCTGCCGTGGCGGGACAACGCGCAGATGCTGGTGCGCAACGAGCGTGGTGTCGAGCTTCTGTCGAACATCTGCCGGCACCGCCAGGCGATCATGTTCGACGGTCGCGGATCTGTGCCGAACATCGTGTGTCCGATCCACCGCTGGACTTATGACCTCACCGGCAAGCTGCTCGGCGCACCGCATTTTGCTGAGCAGCCCTGCGCCAGGCTGCACAGCACGCCGCTGAGGCGCTGGAACGGCCTGCTGTTCGACGGCCCGCGTGATGTCGCGTCAGATCTGGCCGGCATGCGCGCCGCGAGTTCGCTCGATTTTTCAGGCTACATGCTCGACCGGATCGAAACGAAGGAATGCAACTACAACTGGAAGACGTTTATCGAGGTCTACCTGGAGGACTACCACGTCGAGCCGTTTCATCCGGGGCTGGGCAGGTTCGTCTCGTGCGACGATCTCGAGTGGCAGTTCGGCGACCGCCATTCGCTGCAGACGGTCGGCGTCAACAACGCGCTGGCGAAGCCGGGCACCAAGAGCTATCAGCGCTGGCACAAGGCGGTTCTCGACTACTACCGCGGCGAAGTGCCCGCGCACGGCGCGATCTGGCTGACGATCTTTCCGAACATCATGGTCGAATGGTATGCGCATGTGCTGATCATCAGCACGCTGATTCCGCGCGGCGTGGATCGGACCACCAACATGGTCGAGTTTTACTACCCGGAAGACATCGCGCTGTTCGAGCGGGAGTTCGTCGAAGCCGAGCAGGCGGCCTACATGGAGACGGCCGCCGAGGACGACGAGATCGCCGAGCGCATGGACGCCGGCCGGCGTGCGCTGTACAAGGCCGGGCGCAGCGAGGTCGGTCCCTACCAGTCGCCGATGGAAGACGGGATGCAGCATTTCCACGAGTTTCTGCGGCGCGAGCTCGGGCCGAATCTCTGATTTTGCCATCGTGCCGGTGCGACGGGCGTCGCCGCATCGGCGCCTCCGTTCCGCCGATGCGAAGTTCCACCCGACCGTTCCTCCCCCCGCGCCGTGCGGAACGGGGCGGCGGTCGCCTACGAGGTGCCCGATGCTCAAACTCATCTGTCTCGCCGGTCTCGCATCGATGCTGAGCGCTCCGCTCGCGGCGGTGGAAACCGCGCCGACGATCCCGTACGAAAAATACCGGCTCCCGAACGGCCTGGAAGTCATTCTTTCGCAGGACCGCACGCTGCCTCTGGTCACTGTCGACATCTGGTACCACGTCGGTGCGGCGAACGAGGATCCGACCCGCACCGGTTTCGCTCACCTGTTCGAGCACATGATGTTTACCGGCAGCAAGCACGTGCCGCGGGGCCTGGCCGACAAGCTGCTCGAAGCCGCCGGAGTGTCGGACTCGAACGCATCGACCTCGTTCGATCGCACCAATTACTACGACACGGTGCCTTCCAACCAGCTCGAGCTCGCGCTCTGGACGCACTCAGACCGGATGGGCTACCTGCTCGATTCGCTCGACCAGAAGGCTTTGTCGAACCAGCAGGACGTCGTTCGCAACGAGCGCCGCGAGCGCATCGAGAACCAGCCCTACGGCATCGTCGACGAAGCGGTGTTCAGGAGCCTGTTTCCCGTCGGCCATCCGTACCGCCCTTACATCATGGGCTCGCATGCCGACATCCAGGCCGCGCAGCTCGCCGATGTACGCGACTTTTTCAAGCGCTACTACCGGCCGAACAACGCGACGCTGACCATCGTCGGCGATTTCGATCCTGAGACGGCGAAGCGCCTGGTCAACAAGTATTTCGGCTCGTTCCGGCGCGGGCCCGACCTGGCCCGCCCCGCAGTCGTCGCCCCGCCGATCGTCGGCGAGCGGCGGGAGACGGTTACGGACCAGATCGAGCTCGAGCGGGTCGACCTGGCATGGCTGACGCCGCCGCGGTTCAAGCCCGACGATGCCGAGCTCAGCATCGCCGCGTACATCCTCGCCGGCGGCAAGTCGAGCCGGCTGTACAAGCGCCTCGTCTACGAGCTGCAGCTGGCCCAGGAAGTCAGCGCCGCGCAGGACGCCTATGCGCTGACGTCGATATTCGACGTGCAGGCGTTCGCCCGACCCGGTCATACGGCGGCGGAGTTGCAGGCCGCGATCGATGTCGAGCTCGACCGCTTCACCGCCGAGGGGCCGACTGAAGCGGAGGTCGAGCGCGCCCGCAACCAGATAGAGCGGTCGATGTATCAGGGCTTGCAAAAGGTCGTCGGGCGCGCCGACACGCTGAACATGTACAACCAGTACACCGGCGATCCCGGTTACCTGCCGAAGGACATCGCGCGATACGCCGCGGTCACGACTGCTTCGGTGCAGCGCGCTGTGCGCGCCCATTTGGCCAAGGATGCGCGGGTAGTCGTCTTCGCTGTTCGCGGCGCCAAGAAGCTGGACCCCGAGCCGGCGGCAACGCCGCCGCCGCGCACCCGCGCAACCGAATCGATCAACGCCGACGAAGCGTGGCGCCGCAAGCCGCCGGCCGCCGGGCCCGCGCCGGTGCCGAATCTGCCTGCTCCGCAGTCGTTCAAGCTCGCCAACGGACTGACGGTGCTACATCTGCAGCGCTCGGCACTTCCGATCGTTACCGCGCAGCTGGTCGTCAACGCCGGCCTTGCCGCCAATGATCCGGCGCTCCCGGGGGCGGCGGATTTTGCGGCCGGGATGCTCGAGGAAGGTACGACGACGCGCAACGCCGTGCAGATCGCGCAGGAAATCGAGCAGCTGGGCGCCGGCTACTCGGCCCAGACCCGGCGCGACGCGACCTTGCTCCGGATCGACGCGCTGGCGCGCAATTTTCCGGCCGCGCTCGGCCTCGTCGCGGACATCGCGCAACACCCGACGTTTCCGGCGGAGGAAGTGGAGCGCCAGCGCAAGTCGCATCTTTCAGCGATCGTCGAGGCGCGCGAAGATGCCGGCACGCTCGCGGAAGTCGCGTTCGCTCGCGCGCTTTACGGGCCCGATCATCCGTACGGGCGCAGCAACCTGGGCACCGAAGAGTCCATGCAGCGCATCGGCGAGGCCGATCTGCGCGAATTCTGGCGGCGGTGGTTCCGGCCCGACAACGCCGCATTGATCGTCGTCGGCGCGATCGACGCTGCGGAGCTGCGCGCGCTGGCCGAGCGCTTGTGGGCATCGTGGACAGCGGCACCGATTGCGGCCGCGCCGAAGCCGGAAACGCCTGCCGCGGGCACCGCGGCGCGCGTAGTGATCATCGACAAGCCGAGCGCACCGCAGGCCGAGCTGCGAATCGGCCGGATCGGCACCGTGCGGACCACACCCGATTTCCCGGCACTGCAAGTCCTGAACGAGGCGATCGGCGGCGGCTTCACCAGCCGGCTCAATCTCGACTTGCGCGAAGACAAGGGCTACACCTATGGCATCGGCTCGCACTTCGAATACGGGCGCCGCCCGGGCCCGCTGGTGGTGCGCACCGCGGTGAAAAGCGACGTCGCAGTGCCCGCGATCCGGGAAATTCTCGCACAGCTCCAGCGCGCGGGCGCGGCGCCGCTTACGCCGGAGGAGCTGCAGCGCGCCCGCGGCTCGCTGACCCAGTCGCTGCCGGCGATGTTCGAAACGAACAGCGCCACAGGAAGCTCGTTCGGCGAATTGTTCGCCTACGCACTGCCGCTCGACTATTTTCGCCAGTTGCCGTCGCGATTGACCCAGGTCCGCGCCGCCGATCTGCCGCCGCTGGCGCGGCGCTATTTCGATCCGGCGTCTATGGTCGTGATCGCGGTCGGCGATCGTGCCAGCCTGCAGCCCGCGCTCGAGGCGCTGAAACTCGGTCCGCTCGAAGTCTGGCCGATCTCCGGCAGACTGTTCTGACAGCAGCGATGTACACGACGCTGATCTCGACCGGCGAGCTCGCGCAGAAGCTCGCCGATCCTGCGCTGGTGCTCGTCGATTGCCGTCATAACCTGAGCGACGTCGACGCGGGCGAGCGCGCATACCTCGCCAGGCATCTGCCCGGCGCGCATTTCATGCACATGGATCGCGATCTTTCGGGCGAGCAGACCGGAAAGAACGGCCGCCATCCGCTGCCCGGCGTTGCCGCATTGTCCGAGAGCTTGGGCGAGATCGGCGTCGATGCATCCAAGCAGGTCGTTGCTTACGATCAGAACAACGGCATGTGGGCATCGCGCTTGTGGTGGCTGCTGCACTGGCTGGGCCACGAAGCGGCTGCGGTGCTGGACGGCGGGATCGACAAGTGGATCGCCGAA
>DATBBM010000058.1:0-10335 GCA_036270955.1 Casimicrobiaceae bacterium
CTCTTCCCGCTTGGTGCCCCGCAGCAGCACCCCGACGTTGTCCCCCGCCTGCCCCTGATCCAAGAGCTTGCGGAACATCTCCACCCCGGTGCACACCGTCTTCAACGTCGGCTTCAACCCGACGATCTCCAGCTCCTCCCCCACCTTCACCCCCCCACGCTCCACCCGCCCGGTCACCACCGTGCCTCGCCCCGAAATGCTGAACACGTCTTCCACCGGCATCAGAAACGGCCCGTCGACGGCCCGCTTCGGCTCCGGGATGTAGCTGTCCAGCGCATCGGCCAGCTTCATGATCGAGCCTTCGCCCATTTCGCTGGCGTCACCTTCCAGGGCCATCTTCGCCGAACCAATCACGATCGGCGTCTTGTCCCCCGGAAACTCGTACTTGCTCAAAAGCTCCCGCACCTCGAGCTCGACCAGCTCCAAAAGCTCCTTGTCGTCGACCATGTCCGCCTTGTTCAGGTAGACGATGATGAACGGCACTCCCACCTGGCGCGCCAGCAGGATGTGCTCCCGCGTCTGCGGCATCGGCCCATCGGCCGCGCTCACCACCAGCACCGCCCCGTCCATCTGCGCCGCACCCGTGATCATGTTCTTGATGTAGTCCGCGTGCCCCGGGCAATCCACGTGCGCGTAGTGCCGCTTCGACGTCTCGTACTCCACGTGCGCCGTGTTGATCGTGATCCCCCGCGCCTTCTCTTCCGGCGCGTTGTCGATCTGGTCGTACGCCCGTGCCTCGCCACCAAACTTCTTCGACAGCACCAGCGTCAGCGCCGCCGTCAGCGTCGTCTTCCCATGATCAACGTGCCCGATCGTCCCCACGTTCAGGTGCGGCTTCTTCCGCTCGAATTTGCCCTTGGCCATGATTGTTGCTCCTTGCTGTCTGTTCTTTCGCCCGCCGATGCGCTCTTGTTCCGCGTACAGTCCGTGGTGCCCATGGAGCGGATTGAACGCTCGACCTCTCCCTTACCAAGGGAGTGCTCTACCACTGAGCTACATGGGCGCCGCCTGCTACCTTTCGAGCGACCCCGCCCATGCGAGCTGCCGCGAATGTTCCCTGCCGCACCGATGACCGGAAAACGGCACTACTGGAGCGGGTGAAGGGAATCGAACCCTCGTCATAAGCTTGGAAGGCTTCTGCTCTACCATTGAGCTACACCCGCGATTCAGGAATCAAGAATTCAGATGTCGCCAACCCGAAAAACCGTTCCGCCCGCACCCAAGCCCGCGTAACCTCAACTTTCCGCCGCCTGTCCCGCCTGTCTCTTATAACCCCTGAATTCTTCGCTGGTGGAGGGGGAAGGATTCGAACCTTCGAAGGCAGAGCCGGCAGATTTACAGTCTGCTCCCTTTGACCGCTCGGGAACCCCTCCGTCGAAACCGGGAAACCGCATAGTTTAGCAATTTCCATTCCCAAGTGTCAAACCAGGCGTCGTTTTGCCCGGATTACTGCGCGCCGCACCGGCGCTGGCGCCTCGATGCTTGCGTAGAATCCGTCGAATGCTGTACGACTACATCATCGTCGGCGCGGGATCGGCCGGTTGCGTGCTCGCCAACCGCCTGACCGCCAACGGCCGCTACTCGGTGCTGCTGCTCGAGGCGGGGCCGCCGGATACCTATCCGTGGATCCACGTGCCGATCGGCTACGCCAAAACGATGTTCGACACGCGCTTCAACTGGTGCTTCTACACCGAGCCCGATGCCGGAATGAACGGGCGGAAGATCTACTGGCCGCGCGGCAAGACGCTCGGCGGCTCGAGCTCGATCAACGGGCTGATCTATGTGCGCGGCCAGCGCGCGGACTACGATCGCTGGGCGGCCGCGGGCAACGCCGGCTGGAGTTACGACGAGGTGCTGCCCTATTTCAAGCGCCTCGAGCACTTTGCTGGCGGCGATCCCGCGTATCACGGTCGCGACGGGCCTCTGTGGTGCTCGCCGATCAGCCGCAGGCATGAATTGATCGACGCGGTCATCGCCGGCGCCGGCGAGCTCGGTATCGTCCGCAACGACGATTTCAACGGCGCGGCGCAGGAAGGCGCCGGCTATTATCATTTGTCGACCCGCCGCGGATGGCGCTGCAGCACCTCCGTCGCTTACCTGAAACCGGCGCGGCAGCGCCGGAATCTCCGCGTCGAAACCAGCGCGCAGGCGACGCGGGTCACGTTCGACGGGCGCCGGGCGAGCGGGGTCGGCTATCGCCATCGCGGCGTGGCTCGCATGGCGACCGCGCGCCGCGAAGTCCTGCTCTGCGCCGGCGCGCTGCAAACACCTCAGCTGCTCCAACTCTCCGGCGTCGGACCCGAAGCGCTTCTGCGCAGCTTCGACATTCCCGTCGTGCACGACCTCCCGGGAGTCGGCGAGAACCTGCAGGATCACCTGCAGGCGCGCGTCATCTACCAATGCACGCGGCCGATCACGACCAACGACGACCTCGCGAGCTTCTGGCGCACGATAGGCATGGGCATCGACTATCTGTTCACGCGCGATGGACCGATGGCCGTCGGCATCAACCAGGGCGGCATATTCGCGCGCGCCTGCCGCGATGCAGCGACGCCGGACGTGCAATTCCATATCGCAACGCTTTCGTCCGACATGGCCGGCTCGCCGACGCACGCCTTCTCCGGGTTCACGATGTCGGTCTGCCAACTGCGGCCGCAATCGCGAGGCTGGGTGCGCATCCGCTCGGCCGATCCGCTGATCCCGCCGGCAATGCAGGCGAATTACCTGTCGACGCCAGCCGACCGGGAGACGCTGATTGCCGGCATCCGGCTCGCGCGCCGGCTTGCTGCAACCGGTGCGCTCGCGCCGTACGTCAAGGGCGAGTACCGCCCGGGGCCGGCGGCTCAATCCGACGCGGATCTGCTGGAATTCGCCCGGAACACCGGCGGAACGATCTTCCATCCCAGCGGCACCTGCAAGATGGGCGATGCCCGCGACCGCCAGGCGGTGGTCGATCCCCAATTGCGCGTGCACGGCCTCGACGGCGTGCGCGTGGTCGACTGCAGCATCATGCCGACCGTGACGTCGGGCAACACCAACGTGCCCGTCGTCATGATCGCCGAAAAGGCGGCCGATCTGATCCTGCGCGATGCCGATGCGTCGCGAGAGTCTCGTTTGTAAAGGAATTTCGATGAGCTGCTGCCACACCGACTTCGCGCTGACCGCGGATAGCGACAAGGCGTTCACCGTCGGGATGCCGACGTTCACCTTCGGCGCCGGTTGCCTGGCCGAAGCCGGCGCGCATGCGCAGGACCTGGGACTCAAGCGCGTCGCGCTGTTCACCGATCGCACGCTCGCCAGGTCGCAGCACCTGGCAACGGTGATGGACTCGCTGTCCGCAGCGAAGATCGATGTGGCGATCTATGACGAGGTGATGATCGAGCCGACGACGGCATCGTTCCGGGCCGCGTCGCGTTTCGCCGCCGAGGGCAGATTCGACGGCTACGTGTCGGTCGGCGGCGGCTCGGTGCTCGACACCTGCAAGGCGGCGAATCTCTACGCCACGCATCCGGCCGAATTCATGACCTACGTCAATGCGCCCATCGGTGCCGGCCAGCGGGTTCCCGGGGCGCTGCGACCGCATATCGCCTGCCCGACGACCTCGGGCACCGGCTCCGAGATGACCGGCATCTCGATTTTCAATCTGACCGAGATCAACGCCAAAACCGGCATCATTTCGCGCCGCCTTATCCCGACGGTCGCGCTGGTCGATCCGAACGTCACCTCGACGCTGCCGCCGAACGTCGTCGCTTCCAGCGGCTTCGACTGCATGAGTCACGCGCTGGAGTCGCTGACCGCCCGCGCATGGCCGCGGCGGCTCAATCCCGCGCGCGGCGCGAGTCGGCCGGTGTCGCAGGGCGCCAATCCCTTTTCCGACGGCCTGGCCTCGGAGGCGCTGCGCGCGGTCGGAAAGTTCCTGGTGCGCGCGGTAAGCGATGCGGCCGACATCGAGGCGCGCACCGAGATGATGTACGCGGCGATGCAGGCGGGGATCGCATTCAATGCCGCGGGTTGCCATCTGCCGCACGGACTTTCGTACGCGGTCTCCGGACTCGCGCGCGATTTCCACGTGCCCGGGTACCCGGCCGGCAAGACACTGGTCCCGCACGGCATGGCGGTCGTGCTGAACAATCCTTCCGTCTGGCGATACACGGCGCCGTCGTGCCCCGAGCGTCATCTGCGCGCCGCGAGCTGCCTGGGCGCGGATACGCGGGACGCCGGCGCAGTCGACGCGGGCGAGGCGCTCGCCGGACGCGTCGTCGAGCTGATGCGCGCCGCCGGCATGCCGAACGGCCTTGCCGCGCTGGGCTTCGGCGCCGCCGATGTCGACGCCCTGGCGACCGGCGCCGAGCCGCAATACCGCGTGATCCGCAACGCGCCGAAGGACGTTTCGCGCGACGACCTGAAGAGCCTGTTCAGCGCGGCGATGCGATATTGGTAGAAGATTCGTCGGCGCCGTCGGCAGCCGGCGGCGCGGGCGATTCGCGATCTTCTGCGACGACGCGCCGAAGCGGCAGCCTGGCGGTGAAGCGGCTGCCTCGCTCGGGCTCGCTTTCGATCCTGAGCTCGGCCTGATGGCGCATCAGCACGTGCTTGACGATCGCGAGTCCGAGGCCGGTGCCGCCGGTCGCGCGCGAGCGGCTGTGATCGACGCGATAGAAGCGCTCGGTCAGCCGCGGGATATCTTCCGCGGCGATGCCGATGCCGGTGTCGGTTACGCTGAATTCGCCGCCGTTGGCGTTTACGCTCCAGTCGAGCGCTATGCGACCGCCGTCGGGCGTGTACCGGACGGCGTTGCTGATCAGATTGCCGAATGCGCTGGCGAGCTCGTCGCGGCTGCCCCGGACCGTTGCCGCATGATTGATCGTCAGCGCGATTTCGTGCCTCCCCGCGGACAAGGCCTTCGCGTCCGCCGAAAGCGCCAGCAGCAACGGGACGATCGCGAACTCCCCTTCGCGCAGCGGGCTTTCCTCGCTTTCCAGCGTCGACAGGGTCAGCAAGTCGTCGACCAGACGCTGCATGCTTTGCGCCTGGTCAGCCATCAACGCGAGGCAGCGCTTGCGCTGCGCCTCGTCCAGAGGCACATCGGCCAGCGTCTCGATGAAGCCCGATAGCACGGTCAGCGGCGTCTTGAGCTCGTGGGAGACATTGGCGATGAAATCGCGACGAACGCGCGCCACCGCTTCCAGGCGAGTGATGTCGCGGCTCATCAGCAGCTTTTCCTCGACGCCGAAGGGGACGATCTGCAGCGACAAGGTCAGCGCGGTTTCGCGCGTCGACTGCAGCACCAGCGGCTCTCCGGTCTCGCCGCCGGTCAGGTAGTGCACGAATCCCGGCTGGCGCACGAGATTGACAATGGGCGCGCCGCGGTCCCTCCTGCCGTCGATGCCCAGATGCCGCTCGGCGCGCGAATTGGCCCACTCGATGCGATTGTTGCCATCGAGGACGACGACGCCCTCCGGCATCGCTTCCGCGCCGCTCTCGAATCGGTCGAGAGCGAGCCTCAGGTCGCGCTGCCGTGCCGAGCGCAAGCGTATCCTGCGGTAGAGCGCGGTGAAGACGCGCCCCCAGGCGCCACGGCCTTCGGGGACCTGCGCATCGATCGGACCGGCTGCCCACCGCAGAAGGCGGTCGAGCTGGAACAGATTCCACCCGACGACCACGATCGCGCCGATGGCGACCACCGCGCAGGCGGCGGCCGCACCGCCGGACAGGCCGGCAATCAGCGCCGCGAGCGCCACCAGCGCGACCGCAGCAAGGCCGCTCAGCCACACCGGGCTCATCGCCGCCTCCCGCGCGGCGATGCACGCGACGCATGGCCGTCCGCGGCCCGCCTACGGACGCTTGGCCGCGGCAAGCCGATATCCGGTGCCGCGCACGGTTTCGATCATGTGCTCCTGCCCGTGCGGCTCGAGCGCGAGCCGCAGGCGGCGGATGTGGACATCGATCGTGCGCTCCTCGATGTACACGTGATCACCCCAGACTTGATCGAGAAGCTGCGTGCGCGTATGTACGCGGTCCGGCCGCGCCATCAGGAACTTGAGCAGACGGAACTCCGTCGGGCCGAGATCGACCGTGGCGCCGGCGGCGGTGACGCGATGGGCGGCGGGATCGAGCTGCAACGTGCCGATCGACAGCATTTCCTGCGCGGCCTCGGGCGCGCGCCGGCGCAGCACCGACTTGATCCGCGCCTGCAGCTCGCGCGGAGAGAACGGCTTGATCACGTAGTCGTCGACCCAGGCCTCGAGGCCGGCGATCCTGTCAGTCTCGTCGCCGCGCGCGGTGAGCATGATGATAGGCAGCTCGCGGGTGCGGGCATCGGCGCGCAGCGTTCGCGCCAGCGCCAGCCCGGACTGGCCCGGCAGCATCCAGTCCAGCAGCACCAGGTCGGGCAACGCGCGTCGGATCTCTTCGTGCGCTCCCTCGGCGTCGGCGACCGCGTGCACGTCGAAGCCGGCGTCACCCAGGCTCAGTCGCAACAACTCCTGGATCGCCGGCTCGTCCTCGACGACCAGGATCGAAGTGCCTAAGCGTGCGGCCATCGGCTCATTCCGCCACCTCGGCGCGGATCTGCTCGGCGGTCGCGTGCCGGACATCCTTGCCCTTGACCACGTGAACGACATTTTCGGCGACGTTCTTCGCGTGGTCGCCGATGCGCTCGATCGATTTGGCGATGAAGACGATCTCGAGCGCCGGAGTGATCGTCCGCGGGTCCTCCATCATGTAGCTGATCAGCTGGCGCAGGATCGACAGGAATGCGGAATCGATCGCCTCGTCGTTGCTGACGACTTGCGCGGCGGCGTTGACGTCGAGGCGGGCGAACGCGTCCAGGGCGAGCTGCAGGTTGCTCTCGGCGAGCTCGGCGGCACGCGTGATCTCGTGAAAGCGGACGTTCGACAGGCGCTCCGGGCGCTGCATCTGCTGCGCCTTGTAGGCGATTTTCTTGATCTCGTCGCCGATCCGCTCCAGCTCGTTGACGATTTTCACGACCGTCAAGACCATGCGCAGGTCGATCGCCGCGGGCTGGCGCTTGGCGATGATCTGGCTGCACTGCTGGTCGATGCTGACCTGCATCTGATTGATCGATCGCTCGTCGGTCGCGACCGAGGCGATCAGGTCGATGTCGGGATGCTTGAGCGCATTGATCGCACGCGTCAGCTGTGTCTCGACCAGTCCGCCCATCGCCAGCACGCCGGAGCGTATTTCCTCCATCTCGGCGTCGAACTGCTTGTGCGTGTGATCGCTCATTGTCCTGTCCTCGTTTCGCAGTGCCGGTCGATCAGCCAAACCGGCCGGTGATGTAATCCTCGGTTTCCTTGCGCTTCGGCTTCAGGAATATTTCGTCGGTCGCGCCGAACTCGATCAACTCGCCCAGGTACATGTATGCAGTGTAATCCGAGACGCGCGCCGCCTGCTGCATGTTGTGCGTGACCATGACGATCGTATAGTCGGTCTTGAGCTCGCTCAAGAGCTCCTCGATCTTGGCGGTCGAGATCGGATCCAGGGCGGATGTCGGCTCGTCGAGCAGCAGGATTTCCGGCTTGACAGCCACCGCGCGCGCGATGCACAACCGCTGCTGCTGGCCGCCGGAAAGCGCCATGCCGCTCTGTTTCAGCTTGTCCTTGGCTTCGTCCCACATCGCGGCCTTGGTCAGCGCCCATTCGACGCGCTCGTCCATCGCCCGCGAGCTCATCGATTCGTACAGCCTGACGCCGAACGCTATGTTGTCGTAGATCGACATCGGAAACGGTGTCGGCTTCTGAAATACCATGCCGATCTTGGCGCGAAGCATATTGAGATCGATGCGCGAATGAAGTAGGTTCCTGCCGCCGAACTGGATGTCGCCGGTCGCGCGCTGGCCGGGATAGAGCGAATACATCCGATTCATCGTCCTAAGCAGTGTCGACTTGCCGCAACCCGACGGGCCGATGAACGCTGTGATGCGCCCGGCAGCGATATCCAGGTTGACGTCCTTCAACGCGTGAAATTTCCCGTAATAAAAATCGAGGTGTCGCACCGATATCTTGACGGGGATAGAGGCGGCACTCGCGGCCCCCGTCTCGGGGCGGTTCGCGACAGCTTCGAGATTCATCAGAGGGCTCCGGGATTCACTTGGCTGCCGCCTGTCGGAAGAACAGACGTGCCACGATATTGAGCACCAGCACTGTCAGCGTGATCAGCAGAGCACCGGCCCATGCCAGCTCCTGCCAATCGCTGTAGGGACTCATCGCGAACTGGAAGATGACCACCGGCAGATTCGACATCGGCGCGTTGAGGTTGGTCGTCCAGAACTGGTTGTTCAAGGCGGTGAACAGCAATGGTGCGGTTTCGCCAGAGATTCTCGCGATCGCGAGCAGAATTCCTGTGATCACGCCGGCGCGAACCGCCTTCAAGGTCACCATCATGATCATTTTCCATTGCGGCGTTCCGAGAGCCACCGCGGCCTCGCGCAGGCTGTCGGGAACGAGCCTTAGCATGTTCTCGGTCGTGCGGACTACCACCGGAATGACGATCAACGCCAGCGCCAGGGACCCGGCCCACGCGGAGAAATGGCCGACCTGGAATACGTAGACCTCGTAGATGAACAGCCCGATGACGATCGACGGTGCCGACAGCAGGATGTCGTTGATGAATCGAGTGACCGGCGCCAGCCAGCCGCGGCTGCCGTATTCGGCGAGATAGATACCGGCGAAAATTCCGACCGGCGTGCCGATCAGCGTGCCCATCGTCGCCATCAGCAGGCTGCCGATGATCGCGTTGAGCAGCCCCCCTTTGCTGCCAGGCGGAGGTGTCATCTGCGTGAAAAGCGCGATACTGAACGCGTGAAACCCAGCTGCGAACAGCGTATATAGAATCCAGAGCAGAAAAAACAGTCCGAACGCCATCGTCATCATCGACATGGTGAGATTGAAGCGATTCACCAACAGTCGTCGCGAGTAGAGCGACTTCATGGCGCGCGTTCGCCTCATGTTTTTCGGCCTTCGCCCCTGGCGAGTTGCAGAAGCAGCAGCTTCGCGAGTGCGAGCACGATGAAAGTGATCACGAAAAGGATCAAGCCGAGCTCGATCAGCGCCGACGTGTACACATCGCCGACCGCCTCGGTGAATTCATTCGCCAGCGCCGACGCAATGCTGTTTCCCGGCGCGAGGATCGACGGAGTCAGACGGTGGGCGTTGCCGATGAGAAACGTCACAGCCATCGTCTCGCCGAGTGCGCGCCCCAGCCCGAGCATGATCCCGCCGATGACGCCGACCTTCGTATAGGGAAGCACGACATTGCGCACAACTTCCCAGGTCGTGCACCCGATGCCGTACGCCGACTCCTTGAGCACAGGCGGAACGATCTCGAACACATCGCGCATCACCGACGCGATGAATGGAATCACCATTATCGCCAGGACGAAACCCGCGGTAAGCACGCCGATGCCTTGCGGCGGGCCCTTGAACAACGCGCCGATCAGCGGCACGGCGCCGACGGTGGCAATGAGCCATGGCTGCAGGTAATCGGCAAACAGGGGTGCAAGGACGAACAGCCCCCACATCCCGTAAATGATACTTGGAATCGCGGCCAGCAATTCGATCGCAGTGCCGAGCGGACGCTTCAGCCAGAGCGGCGACATCTCGGTCAGGAAGAGCGCGATCCCGAAGCTGACTGGCACGCCTACCAGCAGCGCGATGAACGACGTGACGAGCGTGCCGACGATCGGTACCAGCGCACCGAATTTCTCGGTGACGGGATTCCATTCGGCGCTGATCAGGAACCCAAAGCCGAATTTCTGCATTGCCGGCAGGCTGCCGTAGATCAGGGAGACAATGATCCCGAGCAGGATAGCCAGCACCAGGAAAGCAAACGAACGGGTGAACCAGCGGAACAGCGCGTCCTGAAACCGCGTGCTTCTTCGCTGTTTGGGCTTGGGCATCCTGGAGGCAGCCGCAGATGCTGCGCGTGGCAACAACCTGATTGTAGCCGGAATGGTAGCCACGTTTATCAGCCTGACCGGTGCGCGCGCATCAGCCGTAAGGGAAGTCGGCGGCCAGCCAAGCTGCTAGCGGAACGCGCCTGCTTTCGGGAGCAGCGCGGCTGGCCGTTGGAGGGAGCGTCGTGCTGGCGAGTGTGCCGAACGACGGGATGCGAACGCGCTTGTGGCCGCCAGGCTATCAGAAAACCGGCTTGCCGGAAGCGTCCTTGATCTGCGACTTCCAGGTCGTTCGGATCTGGTCTGTGACGGCGCCTGGCAACGGCACATAGTCGAGGGAATCCGCCAGCTTGTCACCTTCGGCTGAATACGCCCAGTCGAAGAACTTCAAGACTTCCTTCGCGGTGTCGGGCTTGACC